>NZ_JBHXSG010000052.1:0-68504 GCF_042714835.1 Streptomyces sp. NPDC058678
GGGTGTCCGCCCGCAGCGGTTGGCGCGTCAACACGAGCACCTCGAAAGGCAACCGATTCCGCGCCGTTCCGAGGACGGACACCCCCCGACACGGCCCCGACCCCCAACCCACCCGCACAGGCGCCCCAGCCAAGGCGGCCGAGCCTCAGCCCAACAGATGCAGATTCGGCGCCTTGGCCCGCTCCTCGTACTCCGGAAGCACGACGACCTCCGCGCCCTCGGCAACCAGCACCCCACTCCCGTCGGCCCCCGCGACAAACGTGTCCGGCTCACGCCAAGCCGTCACGACCCGCCGCACCCCCGCCTCGAGGATCAGCCGCGCACACGGCGCCGGCCGCGACGCCCGCCGCGCACACGGCTCCAGGCTGCTGTACACGGTCGCGGACGCCAGCCGGGGATCACCCGGCGTGATCTTCGCCAGCGCCGCCTCCTCCGCGTGGACGACGGGGTCGCCCCCCTCCCGGGAGTGGCCGCGCGCCAGCTCGGTCCCGTCGGCCGCCACCACCACCGCCCCCACGCTGAACGCCGTACGCGAGGGCGGACACGCGGCCGCCAGCTCGCAGGCGAGAGCCAGCCAGCGGTGGTCGGCGGCGGAGGAGCGCCGGCCAAGGCCCGGTGCCGTCGGCTCGTACCGCGTCAAAACCACGTCGCCCACCGCCCGGGTCTCCACCAGCCGGAGGCGTCCGCCCTGGTAGGGGCCTGGTCCGAACAGACGAGGCGCGTCCTGGTCGCCCACGAACAGGGGGGCCAGCACCAGCTGGAGCTCGTCGGCGAGCCCCTGCCGCAGCAGCTGGGTATGGATCTGCCCGCCGCCCTCGACCATGAGTCGCCGCACACCACGGACGTCGTACAGGTGCTCGAGCAGCAGCGGCCAGTCGAGTTCGACGCCGAGCGGCACCACATCCGCCGCCAGTCCCACCGCACGGGCCCGCGCCGCGCCCTTCTCCGTCGTGTAGACGATCTTCTCGCCGCCGGTGTGCCAGAAGTTCGCGGCCGGATCCAGCTCCCCCGACCCGCTGACCGTGACCTTCAGCGGATACTCCGGCTTCCCCGCGGCCACCCGCGCCGCCCGCCGCTCCGCCGAGTTGACCAGCAGCCGAGGATTGTCGGCACGGATCGTCCCCGCCCCGACCAGGATCGCGTCGACGGACGCCCGCACCTCGTCGACCCGGTCGAAGTCGGCCGGGCCGGAGAGCAGCAGGCGGTCGGGGCCAGTGTCGTCCAGGTAGCCGTCGAGGGAGACGGCGGCGGAGAGGAGGACGTACGGGTGGGGCATCGGCGCGGGTCCCTCTCGAAGGCGGCGGCACGGCACTCTTGGTTCAAGTTTGAAGCAAACCTACACTGGGCGCATGACGACTCGCTGGCTCACGCCCAAGGAGCAGCGCGCCTGGCGCGCGTACATCGCCGCGACGCAACTCCTGGAGGACGCGATCGACCGGCAGCTCCAGCAGGAGGCCGGCATGCCGCACCTCTACTACTCCATCCTGGCCGGTCTCTCCGAGGTGCCCGAACGCCGGTTGCGCATGACCGATCTCGCCGAGAGGCTGAAGATCACCCGGAGCCGGCTGACATACGCGGTGACACGCCTGGAGAAGGACGGGCTGCTGCGGCGCGAGGACTGCCGCTGGGACAAGCGCGGAAGCGTCGCGGTCCTGACGGACGAGGGCATGAAGGTACTGGAGCAGACCGCGCCGGGCCACGTCGAGACGGTCCGCGCCTCCCTCTTCGACCGGCTCACCGAGGAGCAGGTGGACCAGCTGGAGGAGATCTGCACGGGGATCGCGCAGGGACTCCAGGACGAGGACGCCCGGTCCGCACCGGACGACGTCCCGTGGCGCCGGCGCTCCTCGCCCTCCTGTTCGTGAGCCGCACCACAAACCAATTGCTTCAAATTTAAAGCATGGGGTAAGGTCCGTGATCGTAGATGTGCTTCAAATCTGAAGCACACGCTGCGCCTCTGATCCCCGGACCCGGGAGAACCCGCATGCCCGACTTCCCCGCCGCCACGCTCCGCTCCCGCGTCCGCGTACCGCTGCGCTTCCATGACGGCTACGGCGTCGACGCCGAACTGGCCACCTTCCACGGCCTGGTCGACGGCCAGGAACACGTGGCGATCATCCTCGGCGCCCCGGAAGCGGCCACGTCAACGGCGACAGCCTCCGGCACCTCCGCCACCCCCCTCACCACCTCCACCCCCCTCACCACCTCCACCCCCCTCGTCCGCCTGCACTCCGAGTGCCTGACCGGCGACGTCTTCGGCTCGGCCCGCTGCGACTGCGGCCCGCAGCTGCGCGAGGCGGTCGAGCGCATCGCCGACCGCGGCGGCGTGCTGCTCTACCTCCGCCAGGAGGGCCGCGGCATCGGCCTCTACAACAAGCTCGACGCGTACGCTCTCCAGGACCAGGGCCTCGACACGTACGCCGCCAACACCGCGCTGGGCCTGCCCGAGGACGCCCGCGACTACACGGCGGCCGCCCAGATGCTCCAGGCCCTCGGGATCAACGGCCTCGACCTGCTCTCCAACAACCCCGACAAGGCAGGGCAGTTGCGCGACCTCGGCATCGACGTCCGCGACCGCGTGCCCACCGGCGTCTTCCAGACCGCGCACAACGTCCGTTATCTGCGCGCGAAGGTCCTCCAGACCCAGCACACGCTGCCGCTGGGAGAGCTGACGGGACTTCACGCGGTCTGACGGCGACAACGCGGCCGGCACCTCGGGCCCGGCGCCGACCACGGCCGCCGAGGACAACACCCTCCCGGAGGAGGGCGTAGTCCTCGGCGATCACCACACGCAGGGCAGCTCCACCTCGATCACGGTCGGCCCCCCGGCGGGGCTGGTGACGTCGAACGTGCCGTCGAGCGCCGCGACCCGCCGGCGCATGCCGAGCAGCCCCGAGCCGGCGGACTCGTCGGCGCCGCCCTGGCCCTCGTCGCGCACGCACACCGTCAGGCTGCGCCGGGTACGGGCGAGGCGGACCTCGGCCCGGGGCGAGCCGCTGTACTTGGCGACGTTGGTCAGCGACTCGGCGACGACGAAGTAGGCAGCGGCCTCCACGGCCGCGGGCGCGCGCACCCCCTCCTCCAGGCCGCCGTCGTCCACGGACACGGCCAGACCGCTGCTGGCGGCCAGCGCCCGCACCGCGCCGACCAGGCCGCGGTCGGTGAGGATCGGCGGGTGGATGCCGCGTACGACGTGCCGCAGCTCGGTGAGTGCCTGTTCGGCCTGGTCCTGGGCGTCGTCCAGCAGCTTTCGCGCGGCCTCGGGATCACGGCCGTAGGCCCGCTTGGCGAGCCCGATCCGCATCGACAGGGCGACCAGCCGCGCCTGCGCGCCGTCGTGCAGGTCCCGCTCGATGCGGCGCAGTTCGGCGCCGTGCGCGGCGATCGCGTCGGCCCGGGTCTCCTTCAGCTCCTCCACCCGCGCGGCGAGCTGCGCCTTCGGGGACGGCATGAGCAGCACGGTCGACAGGCCGGCCTCGGTGTCCGCGAGCCGGACGATCAACGGCAGCACGACCGCGGGCCGCCGCAGCAGCCCGCACCACACGCCGTCGACGACGAGTCCGACGGGCCACAGCGGCAGCGCGAGGAAGAGGAGAGCGCCGTAGAAGTAGTAGGCGATCATCCAGCGCAGGTCGGTGTGTGTGCCGGGGTCGCGTACGGCGATCCGCAGCCGCTCCCGCAGCGTCCCGGTCATGCTCTGGTACGCCTCGGGGATCCGCCGCCCGGTCCAGGCGGCGGTCAGCCCCCGCTTGGCGCCGGCGATCCGCCGGATCAGCAGCACGGTCTCGGGCAGCATCCAGGCGCCGACCACCGCGAGCGTGCCGATGGCGGTGATCAGCAGCACGGTGATGAATATCCACACACCGAACGCCATCGCCGCGGCCACGACGAGGTGCAGGGTGGCCCAGGCGGCCCGCTGGACCGTTTTCCGCATGCCGTCACGCTAGATGATCCGGGTGGGACCGGTCGGGCGGGCAGGCACCCGGGCCAGGGTGTAGCGGGCTACACCACCGGCCTTCGGAAGGCATGATGACCCCGAGAGACCACGGCCCTGGGGGGACCATGAACGCCCGCACCACCACCGCCGCGCTCCGCGCCGCCGGCGCCGCCACGCTGCTCGCGCTCACCGCGTGCACGTCCGGCGGCGACGACGACAAGGCGACGAGCCCGGCACCGAACACGGCGACCACGCCGAAGCCGCCGAGCACCGCGGCCACGCCGAGCACCGATCCGAGCTCGGCCGCGACGGCCGCCGGCATCCCGCCCGAGCCGATCGGGGCGGCCCGTGTCCGGTTGCTCAGGGCGCTCGCCGCGGCCAACCCTCAGATCGTGAAGTACGAGGACAAGGCCGTGGACGCCGCCCGCAACCAGTGCGGCGCGATCAACGGGGGCGCCCGGCGACTCGACCGGTCCGCCTCGCAGCGCTTCACGTACGAGGACGTCACGACCACCGAGACCCAGGGCAGGCAGATCAACGAGGCCCTCAAGGGCCTCGGCTTCTGTGAGGTCTGACCGTGCCACCGCTGAGGTCTGACCGTGCCCACCGCGGAGGCCTGACCGTGCCACCGCGTCCGCGGCCACGGCATGATCGGGGCATGGCCGGCCGGGGACGACGTGAGGGGCGCTGGGACCGTGAGTGAGCACGCGGGGATTTCGACAGCGAAGGAGGCCGCGCAGCACGAGCTGGTCCTGGCTTTCGGACGGTTGCAGGGGGCGGCCAACCGGCTTGAGTACATCCTGGGGCGCGCCCTGGAGGTGGAGTGCGGGATCAGCCATCTGATGTACGAGGTGCTGCTGATCCTGGGACGGGCGGCCGAGCCGGGCCTGTCGATGCGGGCCATCGCCCAGGAGCAGGTGCTGACCACGGGCGGGGCCACGCGGCTGGTGGACCGTATGGAGGCGGCCGGGCTGGTCGAACGCGTCGAGGACCCCGGCGACCGGCGCGGGCGGTTGGTGCGGCTGACCGGGCTGGGGGAGGAGACAGCGGTGGGGGCCTCCCGGGTGCACGTGGAGAACATCAAGCGGTACTTCCTGGAACCGCTGCCCGAGGCGGACCGGGATCGGTTCGCGGAGGATCTGCGCATCCTGAGCCACGCGGCGCGGGACATGCTGCCCCGTCTGCCCTGAGCTGCGGCCGGGCGCCACGCCTGGTCCAATGACACCGGGGGCAAGGATGTGGCGCCCCTCACACACCGTGCCCCCACCCCAGGGAAATATCTGACACAGCAGATACTGTTGTGTCAGGTAAATCGCTCGCGCTGGGCGGGCGCCACACCCCTGTCGAGGTCTCCGATGCAGCTCGTCTACGTTTTCGACGCCTATTGCGGCTGGTCGCACGGCTTCTCGGGCACCCTGCGCGAGACCGTCTCCCGTCACCCGGAGCCGCCGGTCGAGGTGGTCTCGGGTGGCCTGTTCACCGGGGAACGCCGGGTCCCGGTGAGCGCCTTCGGCTACGTCCAGGGCGCGAACGACCAGATCGCCGAGCTGACCGGTGCCGAGTTCGGTCCGGGCTACCAGCGCCTGCTGACCGAAGGGTCCTTCGTGATGGACTCCGAGGCCGCGGCACGCGGCGTGGCCGCCCTGCGCGAAGCCGCCCCCGACCAGGCGGTGGAACTGGCGACGGCCCTGCAGCGCGCCTTCTACGTCGACGGGCTGAGCCTGTCGGACCCGGCCACCTACCGACAGCTCGCCGAGGCGTCCGGTCTCGACGCCGACGCCGTGGTCGCCGCGTTCGAGGCGCCCGGGGCGCGGACCGCGGCCAAGGCGGACTTCCGCCGCGCCGCCGCGCTCGGCGTCTCCGGCTTCCCCACCCTCCTCGCCGTCGACAGCGAACGCGTCACCGTCCTGGCCCGCGGCCACGCCACCGCGGACGAGATCGACCAGCGCCTGGCGACCCTGCACACAGACGCCCCCTGACTCAACTCCCCACTTCCCCCGTCCCCCGCCCTCTCCCCTCCCCCTCGAAACAAAGGAGCGCCCCCATGAGCACCCTCGAATTCACCGTCCTCGACCTCGACTTCCCCGCCGGCACCAAGAACAAGACCGCCACCCTCGTCACCGGCGAGCGCGAGGCGCTGCTGATCGACGCCGGCTTCACCCGGGCCGACGGCCACCGCCTGGCCGCCGCCGTCCTGGACTCCGGCAAGCAGCTGACCACCGTCTTCCTCAGCCACGGCGACCCGGACTACTACTTCGGCGCCGAAGTCCTCGCCGACGCCTTCCCCGACGCCGCCTTCGTCGCCACCCCGCAGGTCATCGAGCACATCCAGCACTCCTACGAGGGCAAGCTCAAGGCGTGGGAGGCCCTCGGGCCGAACCTGCCCACGCGTCTGGTCGACATCGCCCCGCTGACCGGCGACCTCACCCTGGAGGGCCACCGCTTCGAGCTGAAGGGCGGCCCGGCCGCCCTGCCCGACCGCCACTACCTGTGGCAGGCCGAGCAGCGCGCGATCGTCGGCGGCGTACTGCTGTTCCAGAAGGAGCACGTCTGGGTGGCCGACACCGCCGCCCCCGAGGACCGTTCCGCCTGGATCCAGCTCCTGGACGAGATGTCCGCCCTCGACCCGCGGCTGGTCGTCCCCGGCCACCGCCTGCCCGGCACCCCCGCCGACGCCTCCGCCATCGCCGCCACCCGCGACTACCTCCTCGCCTTCGACGAGGAGCTCGCGACCGCCGCCGACGGCGCCGCACTGACCGCCGCCCTCGTCAAGCGCTACCCCGACAACGGCATGCTGATCGCCGCCCAGATCGGCGCCAAGGTCGCCAAGGGCGAAATGAAGTGGGGCTGACAGCCATGACACCCGCCCACACCACCGCCTTCCCCGGCACCGACTTCGCCACCTCCACCGCCCCGGCCGACGTGGTCCGCCGCCAGTACCTCGCCTCGGCCGCCGGCGATCTCGAAGCCCTCCGCGCCACCCTCGCCCCCGACGTGGAGTGGACCGAGATGGCGGGCTTCCCCCTCGCCGGCACCTACCGCACCCCCGACGGCGTGACCTCCCACGTCATGGAACAGCTCGCCAAGGACTGGGACGACTGGGCGGCCCACGACGACACCTACGTCGTCGACGGCGAGAACGTCGTCGTCCTGGCCCGCTACACCGCCACCAACAAAGCCACCGGCAAGGACATCAAGGTCCGCGTCGCCCACCACTTCGTCGTCCGCGGCGGCCTCATCGTCCGCTTCGAACAGTTCGTGGACACGGCACTGGTACGCGAGGCGATGACCGACGCCGGCTGATCGGCCCCTTGAAACACCGCGGCGCCCGAGCCGGCCGAAGCCGGCTCGGGCGTCCCGTGAACGCCTCGGTCACTGGCCGGGCTCCAGCTCCAGCTCCCGCACGCTGCGGGCGAATCCGCAGCCTCGTCGAGAGGGACCTCGGCCTCGGCGTAATCGGTGGCCTCTGCCGCGCGGTGTGGGAGATCGGTCACGTGAGCAACCGGGTCGAGCGGTGCATCGACCGCCTGAAGCAATGGCGCGGCATCGCCACCCGTTACGCGAAGACCGCGACCAACTACCTGGCAGGGCTCCACGTCGCGGGCATCGCTCTCTGGCCCGTTCGGTGATCCGAACCAAACCGCCTAGTAGCTGTCGTAGCTGGGCTCACCGTTCGGCCGGTAGACGCCGACGATGGTGCCGCCCTTCGTCGTCGAGACGCTGACCGGCTCCAGCGCGGTGGGGATCGCTCCGTCGGCGAACAGCCGCTTGCCGGTACCGATGATCACCGGATGGATGGTCAGCCGGTACTCGTCGACGAGGCCGTGCCGCATGAGGGTCTGGGCGAGGTCGCCGCTGCCGACGACGTTGATGTTGCCGCCGTCGGACGCCTGCAGCTTGCGTACGGCATCGACGATGTCGCCCTCCAGCAGCGTGGAGTTCTGCCACTCGACGGACGTCAGGGTCCGAGACGCCACGTACTTGTGCATGCTGTTCATCCGATCGGTGAACGGGTTGTCGGGATCGGCGGTCGGCCAGTACGACGCGAAGATCTCGTACGTCTTGCGGCCGAGCAGCATCGCGTCGGAGTGCTCGTACCAACCGGCGATGGCCGCGCCGACCTCGTCGTCGGCCACCGGTTTCTGCCAGCCGCCATGCTCGAAGCCGCTCTCAGCGTCCTCGTCCGGACCACCCGGCGCCTGCATGACGCCGTCCAGCGTCAGGAACGTGCAAACGATGATCTTGCGCATGGTGCGCTCCCTTCGTCGAGGGGTAGACGGCACAACCGCCGGAAACTCATCGGCGGAACCTCCGCGGCGCAGCACCAGGGGTTCCCGTGGCCAGAACGGTGGATGCTACGGCCCGAGGGCTACAGCCCGCAGGCTCGGAGTTACGACCCCGACGCGCTCGTCTGCCGCAGGGACGGCGCACCCGATCCGGAGCCCGGCAACGAAAACACCAACGGCCTGCTGCGGCAGTACTTCCCCAAGGGCACGGACCTGGCCCGCTACGGGCGTGCGGAGCTGGACTCCGTGGCTGCCGAGCTGAACGGCCGCCCACGCACAACGCTCGGCTGGGAAACCCCAGCCGAGCGTCTCGCTGATCTCCTGGCCACGGCCAGTTCACTTGTGTTGCAACGACCCCTGGAATGCGCCCCGGGAGGGCGGGCCCGCTTTCGTGCGTCCAAGGGTGCGCGCTGGTGCGTACCCCTCAGTCGCCGGGCTCGACATGGAGCCGCTCAGCAGTCCCCCTGGGGCAGAGGTGACGGTTCAGCACCTTGGAGTTGCACACGGTCGAAAGGGAGGGCGTCACGGTGTCAGGTTCGTCGTCGGCCGTGGGAGGGGGCTCAGCGAACGCGGTTCCCGTGGCCAGGACGGTGGACGCTACGGCCAGGGCGACAACTGTAAGTGCGTGTTTGATCACGGCACACATCATGAGGTTCACCAGGCCGACCGCGCAGCCCTGCAAACGGGTGACAACGAGGCCCCCTGCACGGTCCACGCGACCGAGCAGGGGCGTTTCGTCATGCTGGCGTCAAGTGGCGGAAGCCAGGAGCAGGTTGACTCCCTGTCCCCCTGCTTCAGCTGTCACTTCTTGCAGACGGGGAGGGGAACGGGCACGAGGCCGCAGACAGGCGCCGCAGCCCCAGCCACGGCGTCAGTAGGGGATCCGCCGCCCTTGAGGGCTGGTGCAGCGGACGCGGTTCCTATGGCCAGGACGGTGGATGCCACGACCAAGGCAGCAACTGAAATTGTGTGTTTGATCATGACACACATGATGACCTTCATCATGCCGACGGCGCAGCCCTGCGAACGAGTGACAACGACGCCCCCTGCACGGTCCATGTGGCTGTACAGGAGCGGATCGAGCCCGGCCCTGTTCGCATGCTCGCCGTGCCGTGAGACGTACCGCCTGGTGCCCCTCGCCGTCCGGACGTGAGCGGTATGCACCCAGACTTCGTCGACGCCCACGCGATGCTCTGCGTGCCCCGCCTCGCCGCCCTTACTGGCGCTCAGGCCGGCGGCGCCTCCTGTGTCTGGTGCAGCGATCCCGCGCCCGTCGCCCTCGGCCCCAGGCTCACACGTGCGGGCGCTGCAAGTCACGCGAGTGCTGCCGGACGCAAGGCCCTACCCGCCCTGTCCCAGTCTGCCGTTCGGCAGAGGAGCCAGCCCCCGCCCGCCCCTACGCCCCCGATGGGGCAACGAAGGCGGGAATCCGGAAGCACTCGGAGGCCAGCCACCCATCAGCCGTGTGAACAACGCTGCGGGTCAATACACCTAGCCCTTTGTTCTGCCAGGTTATCCGGGAGTCTCGCGTCGCGCCCTCCCGCGGCAAGGGGTGTGACCGTGGTAGTCGACAGGAATGCCGATGAAGCCTTCCGGTGCCGACGACCGTTCATCTTGGTTCGGTCGGCTGCGCCGCGTGATCAGCCGTTCGCCAGTCGGCCGCGGATGGCGGCGGAGCGTGGATATGGAGCTGTGGGCGCGTTCCCTGGGCTTCGCGGCGCTGGGGCTGCTCACGCTGGTGCCGCTGCTGATCATTGTCTCCTCTGCCGACCCCGCGCACGGGCGGGGGTTCGCGCAGTGGCTGGGAGACGGGCTCGGTGTGTCGGAGGTCTCCAGGCGGCAGGTCGAGCAGTTGTTCACCCGGCCCGGCCAGGCCCTGCGGACCACGACCGCGTTCGGTATCGCCGCCCTTGCCGTGTTCGGTCTGACCTTCGGAGCGGCGTTGCAGACCGGCTATGAGAAGGTCTGGGACCTGCCGCCGGCTCGCTGGTGGGCCAGGTGGCGGCAGGTTGTGTGGCTCGCCATCCTCACCGGATACCTCTTCTTCTCCGCCACCACCACGCTGCGGCGCGAACCCCTGGCCGGGGGGTCCGTGGCGTCGCTGAGCGCCATGCTGTTCCTCTGGTGGTCCCAGCGCCTGCTGCTCGGCGGGCGGATCCGCTGGCGTGCCCTGTTGCCCGGCGCCGTGGCCACGGTGATCGGGCTGCTCAGTCTGAGGGTCTTCTCCAGGCTCGTCTTCTCGCCTTTGATCGCCTCCAACGCCGTCACCTACGGACCCGTCGGAACCGTCCTGGTCATTCAGTCCTGGCTGGTCGGCGTGGGTGTCGTGGTCTTCGGTGGTGCGCTGGTCGGCCGACTGCTGTACGAGGAACTCCCCCGCGCGGCACACACACTGAGACGGCGTAGGTGAGATGACGACTGTGGCCACGAACCGGCGGGCAGGCGCCGGGAAGACGGGGGATCCGCCCCACGGAGAGAGGCCACTCGTGCCGCCGCAGCCCCACACCGTCGAGCCAGTGAGGGGCCGTGTGATCTGCGCGGCGACGGTATGAGGCGGCTGTTGCGGGGCCGTACGTCATCACGGCCCGTTTCCCTTCGCGTGGCGTCGGGTCCGTGCCCACGGTGTGTGGCCTTGGCCGACGGAGGCGCAGGGGAGGGCCGGGACGGGTCGGCCGGCTGTTCGGTGACCAGTGCTTCGAAGAGGCTTCGGGCTTCGAACATGGCCTCCCGCATTTCCTCGGTACCGCTCTGGTCGCGGGCTGATGTGTGCATGCTGCGGTAGCCCTCGACGTAGTGGGCGTGGTGAACGGACAGGGCGGCGATCTGGTCCTCGAACTGCTCGCCGTCGGGGAAGCCGCGGTCCCAACCGCCTGTTGTGGGATGCGTGCGGCGCGGCGGGCAGCAGTTCGGTGCCCGCTCGGGGCGCATCGGGCGCGCCGGGATCGCACGTTGACGATGGGCGCGTGCGGGAACGGCCTCACTCGTGACGCGGCTGGTTCCGGCACCGATGCTCAGAGTGCACCCTCTGGGGCACGCATTGGTGGTGCGACGCTGCCGGGGGCAGGGGCGGCATGTCGCACGCCAGCCCTTGCCGCAGTTCCCCGACAGAGTGTCAAGCAGCCATCCCGGACGGGCAGAACGCGCTGACGTCGGACGGTATCCGCAACCTCTGGGCAGGACTACGCTGTGGGTTGAGGCCCCAGTCCCCGGTATCGATGCTGTGTTCTGCTCCCGGGGAGGCCCGTCGTGTTCGTCCTGCTCCTCATCCTCAT
Organism: Streptomyces sp. NPDC058678; assembly: GCF_042714835.1. Classification (NCBI taxonomy): domain Bacteria; kingdom Bacillati; phylum Actinomycetota; class Actinomycetes; order Kitasatosporales; family Streptomycetaceae; genus Streptomyces; species Streptomyces sp. NPDC058678. Next base: position 11,496 of record NZ_JBHXSG010000052.1, read on the forward strand.
CGTGGTCCTGTTCGGCTTCGGTTTCCTCCACCCCATCTGGTGGGTGGCCGCAGCGGTGCTGGTCTACGGCGTCACCCGCCACGGCCGCGATCGTGGCGGAGGCCGGACCCGTAGCGGCAGTTCCGATATCGGGGACTACCGGGACTACAAAGAGCGCCGGGATCGTCGGGACCGCTGGGACCGCCGCTACAGCCGCCAGAACCGAGCGCGCTGGACGCGCGAGGACCGTCGGGACCGCGAACACCGCGGGTGACCCGCGAAGCGGCCCGGCGTCCAGAGGCTCATACGGGATGCTTCAGCCAGGCCGGACACTCGAGATCGTCAAGAGGTGCATGCCATGCAACGCACAACTGTGATCCAAGAAGAGTGGTGGGAACTGCGGGCCGAGGCCACGTGGGGGAACGCATCCGCGGGACGGGACGTCGTCGCACTGCGCGCCGAGAACGATCAGCTGTGGCGGGCGTTGGCCGGCCGGGCGGTCATCGACCAGGCCCGCGGCATGGTGATGGTCCTGACCCCCTGCAGCCGCGGGACGGCCAGGAAGCTGCTGGTGGATGTGTCACGGCAGTGCGACGCCAGACTTCCGGAGGTGGCCGCGGTCTTGGTCGCCGCCTGGGAGGGCAAGCCGCTCCCGGAGCGGATGCATCGGGTGCTACGTCGTACGCTGCGGCGATTTCACGCGGAGAACCAGGAGTGCGACTCACGACGACCAGGCGGTTCGTCCAGGTAGGGAGAAGCCATGATCCACGCAGCCGACGTCCGGGAATGGCGCAACCGCGACGTCGTCGACACCGAGTCGCGCAAGATCGGTGTCCTGGAGGCGGTCTACGTGGACACCACCACCGACGAACCGGCCATGGCCACGGTACGGACCGGACTGCCCACCCGGCACCGTCTGGTCTTCGTCCCCCTTCAGAACGCGATCGCCGGACCCGACTACCTCAAGGTCGGCTATGTCAGAACGCTGGTCAAGCAGGCCCCTTCGATCGGCACCGACGACGTCCTGCCCGCCGAGCAGGAAGAAGCGATCTTCAAGCACTACGGACTGCCCTATCAGCCCGGTGCGGCCGGCGAACGGCAACTGGCGCGCCGCTGATCACCTATGGACGGGATGACTGCCCTGTGAGGTACGGACCATGCACCAGGTGACCACGCCCCGTGAAGAACAGCGATTGTTGAGAACGGTGCCTTCGGCAAAGGACGCGGTTTTGCTGGCAGAAGTCGTCGAACTACGCGCCGAAAATGAGCAGTTGGTGCGAGCGCTGGCGAGCCGTTCGGTGATCGACCAGGCGTGCGGCATGGTGATGGCCCTGGCGCCGTGTTCCAGCGACCGGGCCTGGGACCTCCTGGTGGACGTGTCGCAGCACTGCAACATCAAGCTCCGTAACGTGGCTGCGGCTCTGGTCGCCACAACGAAGGACCGGACGCTCCCGGAACCGATACAGCGGGAGCTACGCCGAGCACTCAGGCTCATCCGTGCGGCGGACGGGAGATGACGGCACACGCGCCCAGCGGACGGCACCGGAAGCTGTGAACTCAACTCTCCGGTGCCTTCGTCCAGGACGGCCGTCGGACGCCTCTGTTGTGTAGCCCGCCTCGTGGATGTCAAACATCGAATCGTCGGATCTTCACACCCCACTGCGTCCGGCCGACGCAGCGGAAAACTGTTAGGGCCGTTGGGTCCGGTCGTTGTGGGCGAGGCCGTCCGGAGGCTCAGTCGCGCGCTCTCCTCGCCCGGCGTTTCCGGCATCGCGGCGAGTCCTTCGAAGACCTCAAGCAGGTCGCCCAACTCGGCCTGATCAAGGCGGTGACCCGTTTCGACCCGAGCTTCGGCACCGCCTTCCCGAGCGTTGCCATACCGACGATCCTCGGCGAGGTGAAGCGGCACTTCCGGGACCACCTCTGGGGCGTAATGTGCCGCGACGCGTAAAGGAACCGCGCGGCCGGGGGCGGCGGCCTCACCGAGGTGGAGGCACCGATCGGCGCGGGGGCGCTGCAGAGTTTCACCCCCCCCTGTCCCTGGACTCCGTACCCGGCAGCTCCCGTCGCACCTACCCACTGACCGACACCCTCGGTGACTCGGAGCCCGGCTGCGACCTGATCGTCAACCGTGAGGCGCTCGGCCCTCTGCTGCGGGCACTGCCCGAACGCGAACGGCAGATCCTCTACATGAGGTTCTTCTGCGAGATGACACAAAATCGCGTCGCCCTGCAGTTCGGTCTCTCGCAGATGCACGTCTCCCGTCTGAATCACCCGCACCTGTGCGCGCCTGCACGACCAGGTGATGGCCGAAGCCCACGATCGCAGGAGGGCAGTGTGACGACGTCCTGGGTGCACGGGCGGCGCCGGACTGCCGGGCCCGGGCCCGGCGCTCAGCGGAGAAGCAGACACTGACTGCCCGGGGCGGGCTCGCGACCCTACGAAGCTTCGCGCTCACCCCAGCGGGCCGCGGCTGGGGCGAGGGCCTCCGCTGCGTGCGCCTGGGGAGGCTGCGAGCGGGAAGATTGGGATCCAGGGACCCGCAAGAGCCGTTCCCTGTAGTCGGCAGTGCCTGCGGAACCCCGATCCGCGAGAGGCGCGCTGCGATGAGCAAGCAGGACGACCAGGCCATGCACTATCGCCGACGCCATCACCAAGTTCGTTTCATCGAGCAGGAGTTGGAACTCAAGACCAACACCGAGCTGACGCGGGCGATCCACGTCATGACAACGGAACCGCACCGCCGTCTGATCGAGGACGGCGCAGAGCAGTAGCGGGCCCCGCCAGAACGTGGGTCAGGGCCTCAGACCGGCGAGGGCTTCGGAGTCGTCGATGAAGGCGCGGGCCACGTCGGCCAGGCGCCGGTTGTGGGCGCGGGCGTAACCGCGCAGCGCGGTGAAGGCCTGCTCCATGTCGATGCCCTGGCGTTCGGCGAGCTTTCCCTTCGCTTGTTCGATGAGCACCCGGCTGTTCAACGCGGTCTGCAGCTGCTCGTTGAGCACTGTGCCGCGGTGGACGGTGCGTTGTTGCAGCAGGCTGATGGTGGCGACGTCGGCCAGCGCCTGGGCGACGAGTGTGGCGGGCGGGTCGAAGGGGCCGGGAGCGGCACGGAAGAGGTTCAGGGCGCCCACTGTCTCGTCCCGCAAGCGCATGGGCAGGGCCTGGACGGCCCCGAATCCGCTGCGATGGGCCGCCGTGACGAAGCGCGGCCAGCGGTCGACCTCCCGGGTCAGGTCGTGGATGATCACCGGTACGCCGGTGCGGAAGCACTCGAGACAGGGGCCTTCGTCGTTCTGGAGCTGGAAGAGCTCCAGCAGGCGCACCTGTTCGTCGGAGGCGGCCATGACGCGGAGTTTGCCGTCCCGGTCGGCGAGCAGCACCCCGGCGGCGCTCGCGTCGAGCATGCTCACGCAGCGGTCGGTCAGCAGGCGCAGGAAGTCGATGAGGTCGAAGTCGGCGACCAGATTGTCGGCCAGCTCGACGAAGGTCTTGGCCAGAAGCTGTTGATCCATCGTGGGCACCCTCGGTTGAGACTAGTCCCTGCCTGAAGGGGCGGGAAGTACGGCACATTTCTCGGCCGGCACCAATGAGTCAGGTTTCCTCATCGGGCCGGTCCGGCTCCGCGTCCGGTGAGAAACGGAGCCGACGGGCCACCACGTCCGCAGCCACGTCGACGAGTCGGCGTCCCTGCGCATAGGCGTAGGCACGAAGCCGGAAGAAGGCTTCTTCGATGCCGACGCCAAGCTGGACAGTCAGGATGCCGCTGGCTTGGTCGATCTCCGCCCGGTACGTGCCCAGGTCCTCGACGGGGTCGCTGCGGGGCCCGCCCGCCTCGTCGATTCGCGCGTCGAGCAGCACCAGAGTCGCGAGATCGGCGAACGCCAACGCGTCTGCCAGTTCCTCTGCTGCCAGTTCCTCTGCGTTCAACCGGACCGGAACGCGGGCATACAGGTCCAGAACTCCCGGGCTGATCGCCCCAATCTGCAGAGGGAGCGCGAACACCGCGCGGGCCCCGGCTTCCAGGGCCGCCTCGGCGAACACCATCCAGCGGTCCTGCAGGTCGCGGGTGAACAGATCGAGTGTCAGGACGGCCGAGCCGTGCAGGAAGGCGTCCACACAGGGCCCCTCGCCCAGCGTGAGCTGGAGCTCTTCCAGTTGCTCGCTGATGTCGTCGGTGCTGCACAGCGGATGGCTCGGTGCGGTCCGGGACATCGCCGACAGCCCGGCCCCGCCGACCGGAAGCGCGGCCACGGCCGCGGTGCACACGTCCACCACACCGATCCGGGCACCTCGCCTGACCGCCTGCTCGGCCACCAGCATCTGAATGCGGGCCGACCGGCTGTCAGAGCCCACCCGGGCCACCGCCTCCAGGGATCGTGACAAGGCCCTCCAGCCTCGCCGTGGTTCGTTCCCCGACGGGAAACACCAGCGCGCGGAACATGGTGGGACCGGCCGGCCTGCGGAACACTTCGATGTCCAGCCACCCCCAGGAGCGGAGCGCAGCGGGGGTTGCGCGATCTGCCCGGTACACCAACGTGGCGCCGAGAGAGGCCTGATGGTCGGTCAGCAGCCGCTCCACACGACGGGCGGAGCCCCAGTCCTGCTGGTATGCCCGAATCAGGATGTCATCGAACGCGAAGGCCCTGCCGGACACGGTGAGTTGATCGATGCTGCGTGGCAATGCTCCGTCGAAGCCGAACCACCAAGGGCCGTCGCCGCGTACCGGGAATCCGAAGGCGCATCCCATCTGTCTGTCCATCTCGGCGATCATCGTGGCGAATCCCGGCCGGCGCATGTCCGTGGTGAGACGTCCAAGAAGTTCTGGCGGCCGGGACGGCGGTACGCATCACCCGGCGCCGTTGCGCGGGACTCCACATACAGATCCGCCAGATCCTCACGCAGGCCCTCCACCAGCCAACGGTTCAGCCGGCGTAACCGCACCGGAGCCATGGCGGAGGGCTCGCCGTCCTCCAGCTTCCGTGACTGTTCCCGCCCGGGTTCGGCCGTCATCGCACATCGCCCGAGAGAACAGGCGCAAGCGGGACAGAGCCGTGCGGCGGGGCTGGAGCGGGCGTGGCCGGGGTGGCCCCGCGAGGAGGTGGCAGGTGGCCGAACGGAAGGCCGAGGAGCAGGAACCCGCAGCCGGCGAGGTCGAGAATCCGAGCCAGCGTCGTCGGCGGATGGTGCAGTCGCAGGGTCCCGCCGACCATGGTGCTCTGTTGCGCAGCGCGGAGGAATGCGTTGAGTCCGCTGCAGTCGCAGAAGGTGACGAGGGCGAGGTCGACGTCGATGGCGCGGATACCGTCCCGCAGGCACCGCTCCAGGGACGCGCGCACCAAGGGCACGGATTCGAGGTCGATCTCACCGGCCAGGGTGATCAGCGCCCGTGTCCTTCGGTCATCGCGGTGGACCGTGAGCTGTGGCAGGGGCATGACGCCTCGCTTCGGAAGACCATCCGGCAGGGGCGCGTGGTGCCGGAGTTCCGGCTCCCTGGGCGCGCTCCCGGCAGGGCATATTTTCGGCGGAGGCAGAGCGACGGCCGGTACGACAGCCTGCGCAGCAGGACAGCGGATCCACCCGGCTCCCTCCAGGAAGGCGCCGGGTGACAGACGATGAGTCCGCACCCCGCAACCATCTGCGTTCAGCAACAGCATGCCGCCGGGGTCTGGGACGTCTACGCGGCATCCTAGTCCTCGCGTCGTTTGATGGACGGTTAGAAGCCGCCCGATCCCAGGATGTGGACGGTGCAAGAACACGGTGCGTGGGCATATCCGAGGCACTGCGCGGTACTCGGACGTGAAGCACGGCGGCCGACTGCCGCTGGAGCACGGCGATCCGCGCACCGCCCGTTGGAGGTGGCTCGCATGACGGAGCCGACCAGTTCCACTCTGCAGAAGCCCGATCCGGATGAGCCCCGCACTCGCCTGGGCGCCATGCCGTCGGCTGCGTCGGAGCCCCGCGGCAAGACCACCATCGCGGACGGGGTCGTGGAGACAATGGCCGGGATCGCCGCACAGGAGGTCCCCGGCATCAACGCACTGGGCGGTGGATTCACCCGCCACCGTGGGAGCCATACGCGACCGGGTACCACGTGGACGCCTGGGCGCCGGGCGCGGCGTCAAGGTTGAGGTAGGTGAGAAGCAAACCGCCGTTGACCTCCAGGTAGTCGTGGAATACGGGGCTTCACCCGGTACATGGTGATGCTCTGCGGCGGCCTGGACCCCAGGGTCGGCGATGCCGATCCGGATTGGCTCAAGCAGTTCGATCTGACGGCTTGAGCGAAGCGGGCGCTCTCCAGACGGGGCATCCCCAACCCGTCCGCTCACGCACGCGACCGAAGACGACGAAGCGCCCCGACCAGTTCAGAACCGGTCGGGGCGCTCCCCAGCAGGTCAGAGGCCATATCCCCCGCCCACCACCCGTAGGCCCTGTGGGACTCGAACCCACAACCAATGGATTAAAAGTCCACTGCTCTGCCAATTGAGCTAAGGGCCCCGGCGATGTTGCCACCCCGAGCATAGCCGGAGGAGGCCGTGTCGCCGATCGGGTATCGGGGACACGGCCGTGCCGGATGGAAAGGACGGGCCGGAGCGGGTCCGGAGTGTTAGGGATCTACCGGTTCGGGGGCGTTCGCGCGAGCCGCCTCGCGGGTGCGGGTCCGCTCGTGGTCGGGGTTGAGGAACCAGTGCCGGGCCGAGGCCAGCCACCAGGTCGAGGCGAAGCCGAGGACGGCCAGGACGGCGATGGGGGCGTAGTTGAAGGTCTCCCACGTGACGGGGGAGACCTGGGGCAGCATGAACAGGACCGTGATCACGCCGACCCACACCACCGACACCACGCCCACGATCCGCGACCAGCGGCCCAGATGCCACGGCCCGCGCTCGAAGGACTCCCCCTTCCGCAGCCGAAGCAGGGTCGGGATGACGTACGCGATGTACAGGCCGATGACGGCGATCGACGTCACCGCCGCGTACGCGGTCACATTGATCAGGTACGGGAGGCCCAGGACCAGCGCGCTCCCCGCCGCCAGCCACACCGCCGCCACGGGCGTGCGGGTGCGCGGGCTGACCGTGTGCCAGACGCGCGAGTACGGCAGCGCGCCGTCACGCGAAAAGGCGTAGATCATGCGGCTGTTGGCCGTCACCGACGCCATTCCGCAGAACAGCTGCGCCCCGATCACGACCAGCAGGAGCAGCTTGCCCGCCGTGGCGCCCAGCGCGTCCAGGAGGATCTGGGCCGGCGGCGCTCCCGTCGCCGACCCGAGGGCACCGTCGTACGACTGGATCGCGAAGGTGAAGCCGAGCAGGAGCACGAAGCCCGCTATCCACGACGTCCAGATCGAGCGGACGATCCCCTTGGGGCCCGCCGTCGACGCGTCGCGGGTCTCCTCCGTCATGTGGGCCGAGGCGTCGTAGCCGGTGAAGGTGTACTGGGCCATGAGGAGGCCGAGGAGGACGACGTAGACCCCGCTGCCCCACCCGGTGTTGTTGACGAACTCGCCGAAGACGAAGGACGCGGACTGGTGATGGTCGGGGACGAAGGTCAGCGCGCCGACGATCACCGCCACGCCCAGCACGTGCCACCAGACGCTCACGCTGTTCAGCAGACCGACGATCCCGACGCCGAAGGTGTTCAGCAGGCCGTGCAGGACCAGGATGCCCGCGAAGAGCAGGACCGTGCGGCCCGGTGTCACCTCGAAGTCGAACTGGAGGTTCAGGTAGGCGCCCAGGAAGGACGCCGCTCCGAAGTCGATGCCCGCGGTCACCGCCACCTGGCCCAGCACGTTGAACCAGCCCGTGAACCAGGCCCACGCGGCCGCGGTCCGGGAGGGGGCCAGGCGGTGCGCCCAGAAGTAGAGGCCGGCCGACGTCGGGTACGCCGAGCAGATCTCGGCCATCGACAGGCCGACGAAGAGGGTCATCAGGCCTACGGCCACCCAGCCCCACATGATCACGGCCGGGCCGCCCGTGTTCATGCCGAACAGATACAGCGTCAGGCAGCCCGAGAGGACCGAGATGATGGTGAAGGAGACCGCGTAGTTCGAGAACGCCGACATGCGACGGGCGAGAACCTGTGTGTAGCCGAGCTGGGCCAGCCGTTCCTCGTCCGAGAGATCCGAGACGTGGGATTGCCCGCTCGCTATGGCGTCATCTGTCATGCCCCCAGCAATTCCCCTGCCGAGGGCGTGACACACGTCACAACTTGGCTAGAAAAGGCCCTTGTAGCCCTGTCGGCCATACGAACCGCTCTTCGTGCGGGCACCGAACGTGCCGTTGCCCACGCGTAGGCGCCTGCCGCCGTCTTCCCCTCCAGGCCGCGTCGACGGACGTGCGGGCCTCGCCTCCGCTCGGCGTGCGGACCGTTGGCGTCACGGGGAACGCCTCTACTGCGGCTGCTGCCACGGCCCCGGGGAATGCCGGAAGGGCCCGTACGACCAAGTCGTACGGGCCCTTCTCAGGTGTTCACTCGGCGTCAGCCGTTGCGCTTCCAGCGCGGCTTGTCGTCACGACGACCGAAGGTGCCGGTGCCGGTACCGGTGCCGGTGGTGCCGGGGCCGCTGCCGCGGTGGTCGTCACGACGGCCGGAGGGGCGGTCGTGACCGGAGGAGCGGAAGCCGGGGCGGTCGCCCTGGCGGTCACGGTTGAACGGACGGTCGCTGCCGCGGTGCCCGCCGCGCTCGTCACGACGCTCGAAGGGACGGGCCGGACGGTCGTCGCGACGGAAGCCGCCACCGCGGTTGTCGTCACGACGCTCGAAGGAGCCACCGCCGCGGTTGTCATCGCGGCGCTCGAAGGAACGGCCACCGCCGCGGTTGTCGTCACGGCGCTCGAAGGAACGACCGCCACCACGGTTGTCGTCACGACGCTCGAAGGAACGACCGCCACCACGGTTGTCGTCACGACGCTCGAAGCCACGGCCACCGCCACGGTTGTCATCGCGACGCTCGAAGCCACGGCCACCGCCACGGTTGTCGTCACGACGCTCGAAGCCACGGCCACCACCACGGTTGTCATCGCGACGCTCGAAGCCACGGCCACCGCCACGGTTGTCGTCACGACGCTCGAAGCCACGGCCACCACCGCGGTTGTCGTCACGGCGGAACCCGCCACGATCGTTGTCACGACGCTCGTACGAGCGACCGCCACGGTCGTCCCGGTCCGCCCTGTCGACGTCCTGCGCCGCGGGCTGCTCGGGAACGGAGACCTCGGCCGCCGCGGCCTGCGCCTGGGCCACCGCCGCCTCGGGGTCCTCGCCCTGCTCGCGGGCGACCCGCGCCACCAGGCGGTCGGCCTCCTCGCGCAGCTCGGTCGCGCGGCGCTGCGCCCGCTCCAGCTCCTTGGTGAGCTGGGCGACCTCACGCTCGGCCTGCTGCGCGGACTTGCCCGCGGACTCGGCCTGGACCTCGGTCATCGAACGGGCGCCGGTGATCTCGGCGACCTCGGGCTCGAAGGCCGTACCGGAGTTGATGATGTGACGGCCGGCGTCGACGCCCGCGTCCTCCATCAGCCGGAAGATCTGGCGGCGCTGGTGCGGCAGGGACAGCGAGACCACGGTGCCGGTGCGGCCGGCACGGGCCGTACGTCCCGCACGGTGCAGGTAGTCCTTGTGGTCGCCGGCCGGGTCCACGTTCAGGACCAGGTCGATGCCGTCGACGTGGATGCCGCGGGCGGCGACGTCGGTGGCGACCAGGCAGTTGACGTAGCCGTCCTTGAAGTCGGCCAGCGTCCGGGTCCGGGAACCCTGGGTCATGCCGCCGTGCAGCGCGTCGGCCTTCACACCGGACTCGCGCAGCTGCTCGGCGATACGGTCGGCGCCCAGCTGGGTGCGGACGAAGATGATGGTGCGGCCCTTGCGGGAGGCGATCGCGGCCGTGACCGGCGCCTTGTCCTTGGGCTTCACGATCAGGATGTGGTGCGACATGGTCGTCACCGCGCCCTGCGCCGCGTCCACCTCGTGGGTGGCCGCGTTGGTGAGGTAGCGGTCGACGAGGGTCTTGATCTCGTTCTCCATGGTCGCGGAGAAGAGCATGCGCTGACCGCCGGCCGGGACCTGGTCCAGCAGCTCGGTGACCTCGGGCAGGAAGCCCAGGTCCGACATCTGGTCGGCCTCGTCGATGACGGTGATCTGGACGTTCTCGAGCGAACAGGCGCCGCGGTTGATGATGTCGCGCAGGCGGCCCGGGGTGGCGACGAGGACGTCGACGCCGCGCTCCAGGGCGTAGATCTGGTTGCCCATCGAGGTGCCGCCGCAGACGACCTTCATCTTGAGGCCGAGGACGTCGCCGTAGGGCTGGAGCGCGTCCGCGACCTGCATCGCGAGCTCGCGGGTCGGCGTGAGGATGACGGCGCGCGGCTTGTGCTTCTCGGTGCGGCCGCCGGCCAGCGTGGCCAGGGCCGGCAGACCGAAGGAGAGGGTCTTGCCGGAGCCGGTGCGGCCACGGCCGAGGATGTCCCTGCCGGCCAGGGCGTCCGGGATGGTCGCGGCCTGGATCGGGAAGGGGGTGGTCACGCCGTTCTGGGCGAGCTTGCGCACGACGCCCTCGGGGAGACCGAGGCTCGCGAAGGTGACCTCGGGTGCGTCCTCGGTGGCCGCGATCTCGGGCACGACGGTGCCCTCGTTCTCGGGCACGACGACGTGATCAGTACTGGAAATGGACATGCGTATGCGAAACCTTCCGGAGTCTCGTCGGCACGCGCCCGTCAACTCCGTGTTTCGCTATACGACCGCCTCTATGCGGTCCGCCACGGCAAGGGAGAGAGTACGCGCCACACGGCGCGCTCTGCGTCGGCGCCGGGCAATGGGGTCAAACGATCTATTACCATACGCACCGACCCCCCTTGAAGGCAAACCGAGTCCATCACCGCAGGTCAGACCGGCCTAGGCCGGAGTCCCCGCCTCCGGTGCCGGCTCCCGCTCGCCCAGTTGCGGTCCCGGAGGCTCGTGCGCCGAGGACGACGGCTCGGCGACCGTCGGCTCGGGCGTCGGCGACGGGGGCGGCGGAGACGGCGACGGCTGCGGCTCGACCGTGCGGGTGGGCGTCGGCTCGGCCATGGTCGGCTCCGGCACCCCCGGCTTGTCCGGCTTGCCCTTCCCCGGCTCGGCGCCCGCCGAGGCCTTCGCGCTCGCCTCCGCCGACGGGGACGCGGACGGCGACGCCGGCCTTCCCTTGCCCTTCCTCCCCTTGCCGCGCCCGTGCTTGCCGTCCTCGGCCGCCGCGCCGATCCCGGCGGCGCCGCCCGACACCGCCGCCCCGCCGTCGGGCTCCTCACCACCCCGCTGCCCGGCGGAGTGCGAGGGCTTGGCGCTCCCCCCGCCGTCGTCGCCGACGCTCATGCAGCCGGCGGCGGCGGCGACGGCCATGACCGTGGCGGCCAGACGGACAGGTACGTACAAGGGGCGCACGGGCAGCCACCTCCGGGGGAGGGTGAAAAAGTCAACCTGCCCAACTCCCGCCGCCCACAAGAGGACACGCGACCCGCGTCAGCGGGCCTCACCCGTACCCGAGCGCGTGCAGCCGGGCGTCGTCGATCCCGAAGTGGTGAGCGATCTCATGCACCACGGTCACCTCGGTCTCCTCGACGACCTCCTCCCGCGACCCGCACATCCTCAGCGTCGGCCCCCGGTAGATGGTGATCCGGTCCGGCAGGACGCCCGCGTACCACTCGCCCCGGTCCGTCAGCGGAGTCCCCTCGTACAGTCCGAGCAGCTCGGGATCGTCCGTCGGCGGCTCGTCCTCGACGAACACCGCGACGTTGTCCATCAGCCGCGTCAACTCCGGCGGAATCCGGTCCAGCGCCTCGGCGACCAGTTCCTCGAACTCCTCGCGCGTCATCTCCAGCACAGGCCCATTGTCCGGCACGCGGCAGCCGTATGAGAGTCGTGGGCACCTCGCATATCCACGTGATCAGGTGGGCATACGGGACCAATGGCCCGCGTCCCCGTCGCCGTCCGGAACATCCTGAACCCCCTACGCAGGACCCCGCGTGCCCTCGCCCGCCACTACCGCACCCGCCGGCCCCACCCGTCCTTCGAACTCGTCCCCCAGCCGCACCCCTGGGTCCGCGCCCTCGGCCTCGTCGCCGTGGTGGTCCTCGGCGCCTGGCTCGGGCTGCTGATCGTCGGCAACGTACGGACCCCGGTCGGCCCGATGAACACGACGATGACCCTGCGCCCGTCGCTCACCGGCGGCACGAAGATCAACGTCTCGCCGCTCGGCGCCCTGGAACTGGACAGCCATCACGCCCCCGTCCGCCTGGACGTCAACGTGGACCAGCTCGACCCGGTGCGCTCCCAGGCCCTGGTCGACCACCCCGAACGCCTCTCCGGCCTCCAGGACGAGGTCACCAAGGACGTCGAACTCGGCACCCGCGACCTGGCCCTGCGTTCCTGCGTGGCTGTCGTGGCGGGCGCCACGACCCTCGGCCTCGCGGTCTACCGCCGCCCCCGACGGGCCCTCGCGGCAGGCGGCCTCGCCCTCACCCTCCTGGCCGCCTCCGGAGGAACCGCCTACGCCACCTGGAACCCGGAATCCGTCCTGGAACCGAAGTTCTCCGGGCTGCTCTCCTCCGCCCCCTCACTGGTCGGCAACGCGCGCAGCATCGTCACCGAATTCGACGTCTACCAGAAGGAGTTGGCGCGCCTGGTGACGAACGTGACGAAGCTGTACGACGCCACCTCCACGCTCCCCACCTACGCGCCCGACCCGTCCACCATCCGGGTCCTGCACGTCTCGGACATCCATCTGAACCCCGCGAGCTGGCCGATCATCTCCTCGCTGGTGGAGCAGTACAAGGTCGACGTGATCGTCGACTCCGGCGACACGATGGACCACGGCTCGGCCGCCGAGAACGGCTTCCTGGACCCGATCGAGGACCTCGGCGCCCCCTACGTCTGGGTCCGCGGCAACCACGACTCCCAGACCACCCAGCGCTACCTGGAAGGCCTGAAGAACGTGCACGTCCTGGACGACGGCCGGGCCGTGACGATCGACGGCCTGCGCTTCGCGGGCATCGGCGACCCCCAGTTCACCCCCGACCGCTCGGAGAAGCCCGGCGCCGAGGAGTCCCAGGAGCAGGCGGGCGCCCGCCTGGCCGCCGCCCTGCGCGCCCAGACCGCCGCCGGCACGCCCGTCGACGTCGCCGTCGCCCATGAGCCGTCGGCGGCCCGCGGGGTGGACGGCACGGTCCCGCTGGTGCTGGCCGGTCACGTCCACCACAACGAGATGGAGGTCCTGAAGAACGGCACCCGCCTGCGGATCGAAGGCTCGACGGGCGGCAGCGGCCTGCGCGCGATCGAGGGCAAGTACCCCGACCCCATCGAGGCGTCGATCCTCTACATGGACCGTGACACCCGCCGCCTCCAGGCCTGGGACGAGATCAAACTGGGCGGCCTGGGTCTGACGACGGCCGAGGTCAGCCGCCATCTGGTGGAGGAGAACCAGCCGGGGGCGACCCGCTCCCCCTCGCCGTCCCCCTCACCCGCCTCCTCCGCCCCGACGCCCACCGCCCCGTAATCCGTTTTGGCGATCCCTCCCGCCATCCCATATGCTTCTCACGTCCCCGACGCGCCGCGAGGCGCACAGGCGGCCCGATAGCCCTCATCGTCTAGCGGCCTAGGACGCCGCCCTTTCAAGGCGGTAGCACGGGTTCGAATCCCGTTGGGGGTACTTCACCGCATTGCGCCGAGCAGTCGGCGCAACCGCAGGGTACCGAGCGCGACCGCCGTACCGACTGCGAGAACGAAGCACCCGAGCAGCAGGAAATACGCCGCGAGGGGCAGCACCGCTGTCAGTCGGAACAACTGGCCTCCCACCACCACACCCACGGCGCCGAACAGGCCGTTGACCGCGAGCAGTCGGCTGGTGCTGCCGGGCGGGGCGACCGCGGCGGCCAGCGCCAGGCCGGCCGGTGCGAGCGCGATCTCTCCGCAGGAGTAGAGCAGGTAGACCAGCAGCAGCCAGTACGGGCCGACCGGGCCCTGCTCGGCGAGCCGGGCCGCGACCGCCATCAGCACAAAGCTCAGCCCGGCCGCGATCAGCGCCCCCGCGAACTTGACCGGCACGTCGACACGCGGCCCCGCGCGCCGCCACAGCCGGGCCACGAACGGGGCGGCCAGCAGGACGAAGAGCGGGTGCACGGACTGGAACCAGCTGGCGGGGACCTCGAAGCCGAGCAGGTCCCGGTCGGTGTGGCGCTCGGCGAAGAGGCTGAGCACCGAGCCGCTCTGCGCGAAGATCATCCAGAACGCGGCCGAGGCCGCCATCAGAGCGGTGAACCCGGCCAGCCGACGCCGCTGCCCCTCACCCTGCCCCGGCCCCGGCGCACCGGTCCGGCGCAGTGAGCGCAGGTACCCGAACGGCAGGATGACCGTGGTCAGGCCGAGGACGGCGAGCACCGCGGGCAGCGGCAGCAGGCCGAGGGACGCCGGTGCCACCAGCAGCGCGCCCACCGCTGCCGTGGCCACCGCGGCGCGTCTGAGCATCGCGGCGGCCTCGGCGTGCGGCACCGGGCGGGACGGACGCGCGCCCACGTCCGCGTACCGGCGCCGGCCCAGGGCGAACTGGACGAGCCCCGCCGTCATGCCGACGGCGGCCGCGGCGAAGCCCAGGTGCCAGGCGACGCGCTCCGCCAGCAGCCCGGTGACGACGGGGGCGATGAGCGCGCTGACCTGGATGCACATGTAGAAGAGCGAGAAGGCCGACTCGCGGCGGCCCTCCCCGTCTCCGCTGACCCCCGCGACCATCGCCGCCATGGCCGGCTTGACCAGGCCGGTGCCCGCGACGACCAGCAGCAGCCCGGCGTAGAGCGTGCCCGGCGCCGGCACCGCGAGGACCACGTGGCCGCAGGTGATGAGGACCCCGCCGAGCAGGACCGCCCGGCGCGCGCCCAGCACCCGGTCGGCGAGCCAGCCGCCGGGCAGCCCGGCCATGAAGCTGAGCGACATGTACGCCGCGAAGACCGCAGTGGCCGTCTGCGGGGCCATGCCCATGCCGCCGCGGGCCTCGGAGGCGGTCAGGTAGAGCACCAGGATCGCCGCCATGCCGAAGAAGCTGAACCGCTCCCACAGGTCGACCGCGAGCAGGGTGCCGAACCCGGGCCCACGGCCGCCCGTTGCCGCTGCCGGTGCGGCCGGGGAGGCGGCCGGTGAGGACTCCGGCGTGGTGAGGGAGGCGTCCACCCCGGGTCACCGGGCCGGTTTGAGTGCCACTCCGGACAGCATCGCGAGGTCCGGGTCGGGGGTGTCGGTCCGCTCGGGGCGCCACAGGGGGGCGCGGACCACTCCGGGGTCCAGCAGCTCGAAGTCCTCGAACAGGGCGGCGAGTTCACGGTTGTCGCGCCAGATGACCTGGCTCACCGCGCCCCGGTACTGCTCTGCGGCCTCCGGCGCGGCCCGCGGGACCTCCTCCGCTCCGGCGTGCGAGATCACCAGGGCGCTGCCGGGCGCGAGTCCTTCGGTGTACTGCCGCACCAGCGCGAGCGGGTCGTCGCCGTCCGGCACGAAGTGCAGGACGGCCGCGAGGATCAGCGCGACCGGCTGCGCGAAGTCGATCAGCCGGCGGGTGTCGTCCGCGTCCAGGATCTCCCGGGACTTGTACAGGTCGCCCTGGAAGACGGCCGCCCTCGGTTCGTCGGCCAGCAGCGCCCGGCCGTGCGCGACGGCGACCGGGTCGATGTCGACATAGACGACCTTGCTGTCCGGGTGGGCGGCGAGGGCCACGTCGTGCACGTTTCCCTCCGCCGGGATGCCGGAGCCGATGTCCAGGAACTGCCGTATGCCGAGGTCCGACAGCTCCCGTACCGCGCGCCGCAGAAAGGCGCGGTTGGCCTTCAGGGTGGCAGGCAGGGCGGGGTTGCCGGCCGCGACCTTGCGGGCGAGTTCCCGGTCCGCCGGGAAGTTGTGGGTGCCGCCGATCCAGTAGTCGTACACCCGGGCGATGCTCGGGGTGTCGATGTCGACCTCCGGCGGTGCCCAGGCGGGGCGCTCGGTGCCGTGACGTTCCACGTGTGTCTCCTCCAGTCGATGCGGGGCGGGGCGGGGCTGGGCTGGGCTGGGCTGTCAGGCAGTGAACACCGGGAGTTCCTCGAGGCCGCGCATCATCAGGCTGCTGCGCCAGCGCAGTTCGCCCGCGTCCACGGCGAGCCGCAGTCCGGGGAAGCGCGCGAAGAGACGGCTGATGACGATGTGTCCCTCGAGCCGGGCCAGCGGGGCGCCCAGGCAGTGGTGGATGCCGTGGCCGAAGGCGACCGAGGCGCTGTGGGCCCGGGTGATGTCCAGCCGGTCCGGGTCCGCGTAGCGGGCCGGGTCCCGGCCCGCGGCGCCGATCGAGATGGTCACGAACTCGCCCTCGGGGATGACCACGGAACCGACCTCGACGGGCTCGGTGGTGAACCGCCAGGTGGCGTTGGTGACCGGACCGTCGTACCGGAGGAACTCCTCGACGGCCGCGGGCCACAGCGACGCGTCCGCCGCGAGCTGCTCGCGCACCTCGGGGTGGGTGAGCAGGGCGAGGGCACCGTTGCCGATGAGGTTGACCGTGGTCTCGTGGCCGGCCACCAGCAGCAGGAACGCCATGGAGATCAGCTCGTCGGACGACAGCTCGTCGCCGGCGTCCCGGGCGTGGACCAGGTCGGTGAGCATGTCGTCGGCCGGTTCGGACCGCTTGGACTCGATCAGCGCCGTCAGGTAGGCGATCATCGACGCGCTGGCCTCGCGGACCTCGTCGGTGCCCGCGCCGGACACGAGCAGGTTGGACCAGCGGCGGAAGGCGGCCCGGTCGTCCGGGGGCACGCCGAGCAGCCAGCAGATGACCGTGAACGGCACCGGGAAGGCCAGGGCCTCCATCAGGTCCACCTTGCCGTGCCGGGCCACGGCGTCCAGGAGTTCGTCGGTGAGGTCGGTGATGCGCGGCCGCAGGGACTCGACCCGGCGCGCGGTGAAGGCCCGGCCGACGAGCCGGCGCAACCGGGTGTGGTCCGGCGGGTCGCTGTCGAGCATGTGCACGCTGAGGACGTGCGGGAACTGGCTGCGCTCCCCCGACTCCGCGAGGAACTCCCTCTGTTTGTCGGGGTCGGCGAAGTTGCGCGGAATGAGGTCCTTGCCGACCCGCATGTCCTTGCTCAGCCGGGGGTCGGCGAGCAGCGCCCTGGCGTGCTCGTACCCGGTGACCAGCCAGGTGCGCAGTCCGTTCGGCGTCATCACGGGCACCGCGGGCGCGGTGTGCCGCAGTGCGGCCAGTGCCTCGTGCGGGTTCTGGTGGAAGGCGGGCGTGAACAGGTCGGTCGGCGGGGCGTCCGTGCTGGCCATTCTCAGGCTCCTTCCATGACGTCGGCCATACCGGTGACGGCCCGGTCACTCCCGTAGTGGGCGAGCTCCCGGTAGATCTCGAAGGGGCGGTCCCGGCCGGTGTCGCGGAACGGCCTGAGCGGGGCGGTCTGTTCCTTGTGGGCGGGACCGCTCTCCCAGGCGGTGAACGCGTCCCAGCCCGACCAGCGGCTCACCACGACATAGGCGCGCGGATCACCGAGGGCGTGCAGCAGCTTGTTGCCGAGCAGCCCGGCGGTGCCCGCCATCCGGCGGCTGGCCTCGTGGTAGGCCTCCAGCACCCGGTCCGGGTCGTCGCTCAGGTGGTAGAGCACCACCTCGACCGCGCCGGAGACCGCTTCGGAGGTCACGGGGTGCCGCCGGCCGCGCCGGGGAGGGCGGCGACGACGTGCATGGTCGTCATGGAGCCGCCGCTGCGGTACGGGTGCAGCTTCTGCCGGTGTTCCAGATGCCGGTCGCTGGTCTCGAACTCGCGGAACAGCGGCTCGTTCACCCAGTCGCTGACGATGTAGTAGATGCCGTTCTCCTCGGCACTGCGCGACAGCCACTGGCCGAGGTTGGCGGGGTGCGTGGTGACGGAGTCGCCCACCTCCAGCCACACCTTCTCGAACTCGTGTCCCATCTCCGGCTTGATCTGCATCCGCAGCATGACCCGGAACACCTGGTCGGACAGCTCGGCCATGTCAGATGCCCCCGTCGACGTTGATGGTCTCGCCGGTGATGTAGGCGGAGGCGTCGCTGAGCAGGAACAGCACCGGTCCGGCCAGTTCCTCGACGGTGCCGAGGCGGGCGAGCGCGGTCTTGCGGGAGTAGGTGGCCCGCAGTCCGTCGGCGCGCTCCGCGGGCATGGTCGCGAATGCCTCTGTCTCGATCACGCCGGGGGCCACGACGTTGACCCGGATGCCCTGCGGGCCGAGCTCCTTGGCGAGCGAGCGGGTCAGTCCGATCATGGCTGCCTTGGCCGCGGTGTAGTGGGCGCGCAGCGGGATGCCCGCCGCGGCGCCGCGCGAGCCGATGTTGACCACCGAGGAGCCGGCGCCGAGCAGCGGCAGCGCCTGCTGGATGATCCGGTAGGCGGCCGTCAGGTTGGTGTCGAGGATCCGCGACCACTCCTCGGCCTGCAGCTCCGCGAACGGGATGTGGCTGATCAGGCCCGCGTTGTTGACGATGCCGTCGAGCCGTCCGAAGCGGTCCTTGACCTCGCCGACGAGCCGGTCGACCTCGGCGGTGTCGCCGACGTCCGCGCGCAGGACATGGTGGTCGCCGGCGGTCTCCTTCAGCGCGGCGGTCAGCGTGTCGACGGCCTCGCTCTCCTGCCGGTAGCAGGTGACGACGTCGGCGCCGGACCTGGCCGCGGCGAGGACGAGGCCCCGCCCTATGCCCCGGGTGCCGCCGGTGATGAGCAGTTTCCTGCCGTGCAGTGCGAGTTCCACTGGGAATCCCTCCATGGCTGGGCCGCGGCTCACACGCAGCCGTCGACGTGGATGTTCTGGCCGGTGACGTAGGTGGCGTGGTCGCTGACGAGGAACAGCACGGCACCGGCGATGTCGTCGACGGTGCCGAGCCGGCCGAGTGCGGTGAAGGAGGCGAAGGTGGCGCGCTGCCGTTCGGCTTCCCCGGCGGGCAGTTCGTCGAGCGCCTCGGTGGCGATACGGCCCGGTGAGACCGTGTTGACGCGGATGCCGCGCGGGCCGAGTTCCCGGGCCAGCGAGCGGGTCATGCCGACCAGCGCGGACTTCACGGCGGTGTAGTGGACGCCGCCCGCCATGCCGATGAAAGCGACCGTGGAGCCGATGTTGACGATCGAGGAGCCGGCGGCGAGCAGGGGCAGGGTGCGCCGGGTGACCAGGTGGGTGGCGGTCAGGTTGCCCTGGAGGGTGGCGGCCCACTCGGCGGAGCCGAGGTCGGCGTACGGCTGGGGGCGGAACGTACCGGCGTTGTTGACGACGGCGTCCAGCCCGCCGAGGCTCGCCTCGCACTCGGCGGCCAGCCGGTCCACGTCGGCCTCGTCGGCCGCGTCGGCCCGCAGCACCTGGTGCTTGCCCGGGGTGCCGGCGAGTTCCTCCTCGAGGGTGGCGACGGCCTCGCCGGGGGCGCGGTAGCAGGTCACGACGTCCGCGCCGGCGCGGGCCGCGGCGAGCACGATGCCCCGGCCGATGCCACGGCTGCCGCCGGTCACCAGGATGCGTTTGCCCTCCAGTTGCCGGCCGGCCCGGGCAGCGGTCTCCACCTTGGCCTTGATCAGACGCATCTGGACGGCGGTGTTGCGGTTGAGCCGGGCGGTCATCCCGGCGTCGTCGATCGGGGCCTCGGGCTTCATCGCGAAGTCCTGGATCCAGCGCATCCGTACGCCGCCGGGCACCTCCTCGTACTCCCAGCGGATGTTCATGTGCGCGAAGGGTCCGGTCTCGACCCGGCGGGCGACGACGGTGCGGGTGACCGGGTCGGAAGTGCGCTCGGAGACCCAGCTCCAGACCGTGCCGGTCTCGTCGGGGTGCAGGGCGAGCCGGAAGGTGACGGTGTCGCCGTCCTGGCCGAGGATCTCGGCGGAGGCGTACTCGCTGAACAGCCGGGGCCAGGAGGCCACATCGTTGGTCATCGTCCACACCAGGTCCATCGGTGCCTCGACGACGATCGCGTTGTCGGTGTGTCCTGCCATCAGACGCGGGCCTCCGTGAGCCGGGCGTGCACGTAGGCGAGGGCCTCTCGCGGGGTCTGGGTGTGCGCCAGGTCGCCGTCGGGGATCTGGATGCCGTACTCGCGCTCGATGCGGTTGACGAGCTCCAGCAGCGCGAGGGAGTCGTAGCCGAGGTCGGAGAACGTGGTGCCGGCGAAGTGCTCGCCGTCCAGGTCGGTCTGCTCGTCGACTCCGGCGCTCGCGCGCAGGATCCGCCGGAGGTCGTCGAGGGTGAACTCCGCCATTGGGAGCCGCCTTTCGGGGGTTGAGGGTTGGGGGTTGGGGGTTAGGGGTTGGGGGTTGGTCGGCTGCGGGTCGGTGGGGGCTGGTCGCGCTCACGCAGCGGAGCCGCATGTCGATACAGCCCCACGCCCCTGAGCGGGCTGCGCCCGCGAGTGTCGGTCGGCTGCGGGTGGGTCGGTCGTGGGCCATGGGCCCGGTCGTCGGTCGGCTGCGGGTCGGTGGGGGCTGGTCGCGCTCACGCGGCGGAGCCGCATGTCGATACAGCCCCGCGCCCCTGAGCGGGCTGCGCCCGCGAGTGTCGGTCGGCTGCGGGTGAGTGAGGCCGGTCGCGGTCACGCGGCGGAGACGCGTATCGATACAGCCCCGCGCCCCTGATGCGGGCTGCGCCGCAGGG
Source organism: Streptomyces sp. NPDC058678 (assembly GCF_042714835.1). Taxonomy (NCBI): domain Bacteria; kingdom Bacillati; phylum Actinomycetota; class Actinomycetes; order Kitasatosporales; family Streptomycetaceae; genus Streptomyces; species Streptomyces sp. NPDC058678. Next base: position 32,111 of record NZ_JBHXSG010000052.1, read on the forward strand.
GGCGGTCGGGTGGCGTCTGCCGGTCACCTCTTGGGGGCGTCTCGGTCACCGGCGCCGACCACCAGCGCGGAGGTGAATCCGCCGTGCCCGCGGGCCAACACCAGGGCCGTGCGCGGATCGGTCTGCCGCGGGCGGTCGAGGACGAGGTCGATCTCGCAGCCGGGGGCCGGGCGGCCCAGCCCCGCGGTGTGCGGGACGACACCGGCGTTCAGGGCGAGCAGCGCGGTCGCCACGTCCAGCGCGGCACCGCCCGCGTACAGGCGCCCCGTGAGCGTCTTGGGCGCGGTCACCGGCACCCCGCCGGGGCCGAAGACCTCGGTGATCGCACGGGCCTCGGCGAGGTCCTCGGCGGGTATGCCGGAGGCGTCGGCGAAGACCATGCCGATGTCGTCCGGGATCAGCCCGGCGTCGGCGAGCGCGCGCCGGACGACGGACACCAGCACGGAGTGCCGTCCGGCGACGCGGTCCGCCGTGGGGTCGAACCCGGCCGCGTAGCCGAGGAGTTCGCCGTACGACGGGACTGAGCGGGCCCGTGCGGCCTCGGCGTTCTCGACGACGAGGATGGCGCCGCCCTCGCCCGGGACGAAGCCGGAGGCGGCCGCGTCGAAGGGCAGATAGGCGCGGGCGGGGTCGTCCTCGGTGGACAGCCCGCCGGTGGACAGCTGGGCCACCAGCCCGTACGGGCACAGTGAGGCGTCGGTGCCGCCGCTGAGGACGAGCCGGGAGCCGGTGTCCAGCAGCCGGCGGGACTGGCCGAGGGCGTCCAGGCCGCCGGCCTGCTCGCCGCAGATGACCCCGCAGGGGCCGCGCATGCCGTGCCGGATGGAGACCTGGCCGGTGGTGGCCGCGTAGAACCAGGCGATCGACTGGTAGGCGCCGACCCAGGAGGAGCCCTTCTGGTAGAGGTTCTCCATCTCGTGCTGGCCGAACTCGGTGCCGCCCGAGGAGGCGGCCGTGACCACCGCCATCTCGTACTCCGGCAGGGCCGCCGGATCGGCGGCCGCGTCCGCGAGGGCGTCCTCGGCGGCGGCCAGGGCGAAGTGCGTGAAGCGGTCGGTCTGCGGGACGAGCCGTCCCGGGACCTGTTCACCGGCCTGGAAGCCGGGGACCTCACCGGCGACCCGGACGGGGTAGCCGGTCGGGTCGAACCGGGTGATCCGGCCGAGGCCGCTCTTTCCCGCGAGCACCGACTCCCAGTGCCGGGCGGCGCCCAGCCCGGTCGGCGCGACCACGCCGAGGCCGGTGACCACGGACCGGCCGCGGCGGCCGGCGCGTATGCCGGAGGCGCTCATGCCGCCTCCCCTCGTCGTGCCGGAGGCCGAGTGCCGCGCGCGGCCGTGGGCCGTCCCAGCACCATCGCCGTCTGGAAGCCGCCGAAGCCGCTGCCCACACTGAGCACCCGGTCCATCCGGTGCTCCCGGGCCGTCACCGGTACGTAGTCGAGGTCGCACTCGGGGTCGGGCGTGGACAGGTTGGCGGTCGGCGGGACGACCTGGTGGCGCAGGGCGAGGGCGCAGGCGGCGATCTCCAGGGAGCCGATGGCGCCGAGCGAGTGCCCGATCATCGACTTGATGGAACTGACGGGCACCTCGTGGGCCCGCCGGCCGAGGCTGCGTTTGAACGCGGCGGTCTCGTGCCGGTCGTTCTGCTTGGTGCCCGAGCCGTGCGCGTTGATGTAGTCGATGTCCTCGGGGTCGAGCCGGGCCCGGTCCATGGCGACCCTGATGGCCTCGGCCATCTCCCGGCCGTCCGGCTTGAGTCCGGTCATGTGGAAGGCGTTGCTCCGGCCGGCGAAGCCGAGGATTTCGGCGTACACGGTGGCGCCGCGGCGCCTGGCGGACTCCAGCTCCTCGATCACCATGACGGCGGAGCCCTCGCCCAGGACGAAGCCGTCGCGCCGCCCGTCGAAGGGCCGGGAGGCGTGTTCGGGGTCGTCGTTGTTGGCGGTCGTGGCCTTGATGGCGTCGAAGCACGCCGAGGTGATCGGTGACAGCGGGGCGTCGGTCGCGCCGGCGAGCACGATGTCGGCGGTGCCCTCCTCGATGAGCTGGACGCCGTGTCCGATGGCGTCCAGACCCGAGGTGCAGCCGGTGGAGATCAGCGCCACCGGCCCCTCGGCCCCGGCCTGCCGGGCCACCTCGACGGCGAGGGTGCTGGGCACCATGTAGCCGTAGAGGTGGGGGACACCGTAGCTGTGGTCGACCAGCCAGTTCCGGCCGCCGTCGGAGAGGACCGCGTACTCCTCCTCCAGGCCCGTGGTGCAGCCGACGGCGCTGCCGATGCTGACGGCGACCCGCTCCGGGTCGGCGCCGGGCAGTTCGATGCCGCTGTCCGCGACGGCCTCGCGGGCGGCGACGACCGCGAACTGGCCGGCCCGGTCCATCCGGCGGGCCTCCTGCGGGGTGAGGCCGGCGGCGAGCGGGTCGAAGTCGCACTCGGCGGCGACCTGGGAGCGGAACCCGGCCGGGTCGAACAGGCTGATGCGGCGGGTGGCGGTGCGGCCGGCGGTGAGCAGGTCCCAGTAGGCGTCCCGCCCGGGCCCGCCGGGAGCGACGGCGCCCACTCCGGTGATCACCGCGCGCCGGTCGGGTGGTGTCATCGGGCCGCTCCGACGTCGGGGTTGCCCGCCCTCTCGTCGAGCGGCTGCTCGGTGTCGACGTGGCCCAGCTCGGGGCTCGGGGCGAGCGGGGAGAGGTGGAAGACCGCCTCGGCCGGCACGGACCCGGTGTTCACCAGGCGGTGGCGTACCCCGATGGGCACCAGCAGCGAGTCGCCGGGGCCCAGTTCGACCGGGGTGCCGCCGTCCAGGGTCATCTCCAGCCGGCCCTGGACGACGTGCAGGAACTCCTCGGAGTACGGGTGGAGGTGCTCGGTGACGTGGTGGCCGGGGGCCAGTCGCAGCACCCCGCCGAAGCCCGAGGTGCAGCCCACGGTCTTGGGGCTGAGGGTGACGCGGATGTCGCCGCCGCGCTTGGTGTTGGCGGCGACCTCGGCCGCGGAGACCCTGGTGGTCGCGGGGGCGCTCATCGGGCACCGCCGAGGTTCGCGGACCGCGGGGTGCTGACCTGGGGGCCCTGCTGGGGCGTCCAGGAGTAGAACGGGACGGCCATCGCGTCCTTGGGCTCGCGCCAGTCGGGGTCGAAGGGCGAGATGAACTGCCCGAGCCGGGTGTTGATCTCTTCGTAGAGCGGGTGACTGCGCGCCTTGTACAGGTTGGGCGCGATGTCCTGGTCGGCCTCCACCAGGTGGAAGTACAGGTCGTGGAACGCGAACAGCGTCCGCCTCGACACCCCCACCAGGTGCGGCAGCTCGGTGCTGTCCGAATCGGCGAAGACCTGCGCGACGCCCTCGGCGTCGGCGAGGTCCATCCTCGCCACGATCAGCGTTCGGTGCACGATGTCCTCCCGGCTTGTCGGTCGTGTGTTCACCCTGGTCGGCGGGGATCGAGGCGCTCTCGAAGGCGCCTGGAAATCCGCTGACGGCCCCGGCGCGGCGGTCCTTCGGACGCCGGGGCGGGCTCGTGGGAGGGGCGTCCCGTGACGCCTCGCACGCCCCCGCCCAGGCACGGACACAGTGGGAGAGCCACGGCCGCCGCCCTGACGCAGGACCACGCCCTGGAAGCACGATCACCGCGCTCACCGCCGTGGCGCTCACCTTCGGCAGGGCCCCACCGGACTGCCGCTCCGCCGCTCTGCCGCCGACGGGAGGGGTGGCGGGATCCGGCGCGCGGTACGTCGTGTGCGCCACTCCCGGTGCGGCGGGCGGACACAGCACGACGGCCCGCCGCACCGGGGGTGCGACGGGCCGTCGTAAGAAACTCCTACCGGTAGACCCCGGCCTTCATCAGGGTGACGCGGGAACCGGCGCGGCCGACGACGCCGGCCGTGGCCGTCCGGCCGTTCGGTACGTCGCCCACGGACGCGCCACGCAGCAGGAGGATCAGGGCCTGGCGGGTGAGCCGGGGCACGGAGTACAGGGGCTCGGTGCCGGGTTCCAGGTGTTCCCGTACGAGATGGACGTCGACGAGGTACTCCAGGAGCGTCTCGGCGTCGCCGATGCCCGGGGGCAGTCGTGCGGTCACCTCGTCGAGGCTCCAGCGGGGGCGTTCGCGCTGGAGCAGCAGGCGCAGCAGCTCCTGGGAGGGGCCGGGAAGATGCCGGTGACTTGCGGCAACCGTGGTCATCAACGACTGGGTTCCGGCGGGGAGTTCGAGCAGCATCCGGTGGTTGCCGCGCAGCCGCACCGCCAGCCGGGCCGCCGACCAGCCGGGCCGGGCGGTGAGCCGGCCGGCCACCGCCCTGATCGCCAGGGGCAGTCCCTCGCACAGGCCCATCAACTCGTGCACGGCGGCGGGATCCTTCTGCCTGGACCGCTCGCCGGCGACCCGGTCGTACAGCTGGAGCGACTCCTGGGCCGACAGGGCGGGCAGCACGATCTTGCGCCCGGTGGAGAGGCTGTGCGCCCGGTAGCGGTTGGTGGTGATCACCGCGCAGCCGGAGCCGCCCGGCAGGACGGCACGGATCTGGGAGGCGGTGAGCACGTCGTCGACCACGACCAGCACCCTGCGGTCGGCGCTCCAGGTGCGGAAGAGCCGGCTGAGCTCGTCGAGCCCGGTGGGCTGTTTCTCGCGCGGGATGCCGCAGGCGCCGAGGCAGGCCGACAGGACGTCGGCGAGCTGCTGGGAGCCCTCGCCCACGGCTGACAGGTCGATGAAGAGCTGTCCGTCGGGGAAGCGCGGGCGCAGCCGGTGCGCGGCTCGCACGGCGAAGGCGCTCTTGCCGACGCCGGGCGGACCGTGCACCTCCACCACCCGCATGCCGGTGCTGGACCGTTCCGCGCCGAGGAAGGTCTCGAGCTGGTCCAGTTCGCGGTCCCGACCGATGAAGTCACCTGTGTCGGCGGGAAGTTGGGCCGGTCCGGGCACGGGCCGGCGTCCGGTGGGCGTGGTCTCGGCCTTGGCCGCGGCCGGTCCCCTGAGGTGGCCGCGGTCCGCGAGCACCTCCTGGTGGAGGCGTTGGAGCTGGGCAGAGGGTTCCAGGCCGAGTTCCTCGACGAGATGGCTGCGCAGGGTGCGGAAGGTGTTGAGGGCGTCCGGCCGGCGGCCGCAGCGCTGCAGGGCCCGCATGAGCTGTCCGGCGAACGCCTCGTGGGTGGGATGGGCACGGAAGGCCTCCGCCAGCTCGTCCAGCACGGCATGGTGACGGCCGAGGTCGAGCTCCAAGGAGAAACGTTGCTCCTGAACGCTCTTACGGCGTTCCTCGAGCTGTGTCGACCAGGCCGACAACCGTCGTCCGGTGATGACGTCGACCAGGGCTCCGCCGTGCCACAGAGAAAGGGCTTCCTTCAGTGTGCGGGCGGCTTCCTCGCCGGCTCCGGTGCGGTGCTGCGCCATTCCCTGCTCGGTGAGCTGCTCGAACCTGTAGGCATCCACCGCCTGCTTGTCGTCCAGTCGCAGTTCGTACCCACCCACCCTGGTCAGGAGTGCGGGGCAGCCGTGCGGCGGACGGGATCCAAAGGGCGCGCCTTGCTGTCCGGTGGCCAGCAGAAGTCTGCGGCGCAGTTGATAAATGTAGGTTTGCAAGGTGGTCAGCGCGCTGAGCGGCGGGCGATCCTCCCACAGCTCCTCGCACAGCTGGTCCACGCTGACCAGCGAGTTGGCATTGAGCACCAGCAGGGCAAGCACCTGACGCAGCTTGGGTGCGGACGGTGTGACGTCCTCCCCGTTCCTGCGTACTCGCATGGAGCCCAGCAGACCGATCTCTATCACTGCATTCCCCCTGAGTGTGCCGCCCGTTGTGGGGTGGCGGCCATCGACGGGCCTGGCTTTCAGCAATCCTGTCGGTATTCACCTTCCTGCGTCACTCGATTTCCGGCGAAACATCCCTCGCGCACCGGCCGGGAAAAATTACCTTTCCTTTACCCGGGAAAACGGTTTCTCCGAAATCGAGTGGAATTCAACAAAACCCTGAGAGGCACCCGGTGCGGAAAGTGATACTACTCAGCACCGAATACCCGATTGAATAGCCCGCCCTGGCTCATCATATTTCTTCACGCACATGGATGACAAGATGCACATTTCTGGGCGGGGCTGTGGCACACCCCTCACAGCCGTAGCTCGACCCGGTAGTCCGCCAGCCAGGTGTTCAGCTGGAGCACCATCTCCATGCTCGCCCGCTCCACCCACGCGAAGGCGCCGCTGGGAGCCGCCGCCGCGCCCAGCGCCGTCCGGGTCGCCTCGGCGTCCAGCAGCGGCGCGACCGGGGCCGCCCGGTCCTCGGCCACGTCCCCGAAGCGGTACCGCACGAACTCCCCGTACGCGGCCTCCTGCACGGTCGGGTAGGCGCTCTTGGGCCGGTTGAGCACCCGCTCCGGCAGCAGATCGGCGACAGCGGCCCGCAGCAGGCTCTTCTCCTGGCCGTTCACCCGCTTCAGCTCGGCCGGCACGTTGTACACGTACTCCACCAGCGCCCGGTCACAGAACGGCGGCCGCAGCTGCACCCCGTGCGCCATGCTCATCCGGTCGGCCCGGTCCAGGTGGGTCGGTGCCCAGCGGGTCAGCGCCAGGTAGGTGACCTCGCGCGCCCTGCGCTCGGCGGCCCCTTCCCCCGCCAGGTGCGGGACCTCGGTGAGCGCGTCGCGGTAGTGCTGGTCGGCGTACTCCATGAAGTCCAGCTCCTTGCGGAGCGTACGGTCCACCAGCGAGCAGCCGAGACCGCCCGCGGCGGCGTCGTGCCCGCGCTCGAAGGAGACCCACGGGAACGTCGTGGAGTTGCTGTGGCCCGGGTCGTACGCCCAGAAGTAGCCGTTGAACACCTCGTCGGCGGTCTCCCCGGAGAGCACCGCCGTGACGCCGGCGCTGCGCAGGGCCTCGAAGAACAGCAGCAGCGAGACGTCCATGTCGCCGAGCGGGGAGGGCGCGTCCTGGCTGCGCAGCGCGGCGGCGTGGGTCTGCGGGTCGGCGAGCGCCGCCGTGTCCAGCAGGATCTCGGTGTGCTCGGTGCCGATGTGCTCGGCCGCGAGGGCTGCGTAGGGGGCGTCGGGGGTGGCGCGCATGGTCGGATGCGGCTCGAAGTTCTCCGCGTAACCGGAGAAGTTCACCGAGAACGACCGCAGCCTGCCGCCCGCCGCCCGTGCCTCGCCGGCCGCGAGGGCGGTCAGCGCGCTGGAGTCGATCCCCCCGGAGAGCATCGCGCCGACCGGCACGTCGGCGCGCAGATGCGAGGCCACCGCCTCGGACAGCAGCCCGCGCACGGTGGCGACGGTGGTCTCCAGGCTGTCGGTGTGCGGCCGGGCGGGCAGGGACCAGTACCGGCGGTGCCCGGTGCCCGGCGCGCGCACCGTCATCGTGTGGCCCGGCAGCACCTCGCGCGTCCCGCGGAACACCGCGGTGCCCGGCTTGCGGCTGTGCGCGAACAGCTCCCGCAGCCCGTCCGCGTCGACCACCGGCGCCACCGCCGGATGGGCCAGCAGCGCCTTGGGCTCGGAGCCGAAGATCACGCCGGACGGGGTCAGGAAGTAGCACAGCGGCTTCACCCCCAACCGGTCGCGGACCAATAGCAGTTCCTGCCGCCGTACGTCCCACACGGCCAGGGCGAACAGGCCCTCCAGCCGCTCCGGGAACGCGGCGCCCCACTCCAGATAAGCGTGCAGCGCCACCTCCGCGTCGCCGTGTCCGGTGAACCGGTGCCCCTTGGCGGCCAGTTCACGGCGCAGCTCCTGGTGGTTGGTGACGGCCCCGTCCAGGGTCAGCACGGCCACCGGACGCCCGGACTCGGACTCCACGAGCGCCGGCTGCGCGCCGTGCTCCGGGTCGAGCAGCGCGAGGCGCCGGTGGGCCAGCGCGGCATGCCCCTCGATCCACTCGCCCGAACCGTCGGGGCCGCGGTGCGCCAGCGCCGCCGCCATCGCACGTACGGTGGGGGCCTCGGGTGTCAGGTCCCGCTCGAAGTCCACCCAGCCGGCGATTCCGCTCATCGTGGTGTCCTCTCGTTGGCTGCGTCTGATGTGGCTGCGTCTGATGTGGCTGGGACCGATGTGCGGGCGCCGTCCGCTTCCTGGAGGTGGACGACCTCCACCAGGGAGAGCCCGTGGCGGGCGACGGCCTCCCGGAACTCGCCGAGTCCCGGCGTCCCTTCGCCGCGCACCGCGATGCCCAGTCGGCGCGGGGCCGCCTCCCCGTATCTGCGGTAGAGCTCCAGATAGCCGCGCGCGGTGCGCTCCGCGTCGTCGACCAGCGCGAACCGCACCGGCCGCCGCTGTCCGCGCCAGGTCAGTCCGCCCTCCGTGCCGCCCGCGAAGTTGTGCCGCCAGCGGCTGCCGGTCGCGACCACCAGCGCGTCGCCGAGGGTGTGCACCCCGGCGGGCACGGTGTACGGCCGTCCGCTCCGCCGACCTGTGAAGTGCAGCAGCGCGAGCCGCTCGGCCACCGGGCCGGGCTCCGGGCGGGCCAGCAGCTCCCGCATCCGGGCGTCGGCCATCGCGCGGTCCTCCCCCTCCGGCAGATCGCGTACGACGAGGGGGCTCACGACAGCACCACCCCGGCGGCCGTCAGCGCACAGCCGGCGATCGCGAAGCAGGTGCGCACCAGATGCCAGCCGCGCCAGGCCGGACGGGGGTCCCGCCAGCCGGGGCCCAGGTCCTCGGGCCGGGTCCGCTTGACCGTCCGGTTGATCGGCACGTTCCGGGTCTGCGAGACCACCGCCACCCCCGCCATGCAGACGGCGGCGGCCGCGAACAGCACCCGGGGGCCGCCCGAGGCCTGGACCGCGAGGCCCACGTCGACGGCCGTGGAGCCGGTGACGATGAACGGCATGATCCGGTCGTAGCGCTTGCCGAGCAGGATGTGCGTGGACACGTACCGTTCCGGCGTCATCGCGATCAGCGCGGGCATCACGCTCACCGCGACCGCGAAGAGCACCCCCGCCACCAGGCCGGTGCCCGTCAGCACCAGCACACTCAAAGCCTCCACCACCGCTTCCGCCCTCCTTCGAACCTTGCGCCGCACTTGGGGCCTGGAACAGCTCGAACCTGTCAGCCGCCCCTCGGACGGCACTCGAATCCCCCTGGGAGCGCGCGGCTCCGCACGGCCGCCGCTCGCCCGCGCCACGAGCCCGGTTCGAGCACCCGGGTGTTGCATCGGCCCGCCGAAGTCCGAACGCATTCCCACACCTTGAGGAGCCGGTATGGCGGACGAGACGACCGAAGTACTCATCGTGGGCGGCAGCATGGTGGGCCTCGCCCAGGCCCTGTTCCTCGCCCGACAGGGCATCCGGTCGCTGCTGGTGGAACGGCACGCGGAGATCTCTGCGCACCCCCGGGCGCAGGCTGCGAGTCCACGCACCATGGAGCTGTTGCGCGCGCTCGGCCTGGAGGACGCGGTACGCGCCCGGGAGAACCCGCACGCCCAGTACGGCGACATCCTCCAGGCGGAGTCCCTCACCGGGGCCGAACTCGGGCGCTTCGACGGCCCGTTCCGCCACGACCCGAACGACGTGGGCACCACCGGCTGGACGCTGATCGGGCAGGACCGGCTCGAGCCGGTGCTGCGGGAGCGGGCCGAAGGGCTCGGCGCGGACATCCGGTTCGCCACCGAGATGACGGAGTTCAGCCAGGACGCGGAGGGGGTCACTGCCGTGGTGCGCGACCTGGGCGACGGCTCCGAGCGGACCGTACGGGCCCGGTACATGGTCGCGGCCGACGGCTCCCGGGCACCGATCCGCACCTCGCTGGGCATCGGTCACCACGGTCAGGGCGTGTTCGGCGGGCAGATGAACATCATCTTCCACGCCGATCTCGACCCGTACGTGGCCGGGCGCACCTTCTTCCTGTGCTTCGTCAGCAATCCCCAGGTCAAGGGCGTGCTCGGCAAGCTGGGCGGCGCGGACTCCGACCGCTGGGTCCTCGCGCCGAGCCTGCCGCCGGGGGCCGACCACCGGGCGTACGGGACCGAGGACTGCGTGGAGCTGGTGCGGGCCGCCGTGGGCGTGCCCGATCTGCCGGTCGAGGTGGAGTCCGCGACCAGCTGGGAGATCGCCGCGTGGGTGGCGGACCGGTTCCGGTCCGGGCGGGTGCTGCTGGCCGGCGACTGCGCGCACGTCATGCCGCCCACCGGGGGGTTCGGCGGGAACATGGGCATCCAGGACGCGCACAACCTGGCGTGGAAGCTGGCGCTGGTGCTGCGCGGGGCGGCCGGCCCCGAACTCCTGGACAGCTACGAGCAGGAGCGGGCACCGGTCGCCGAGTTCACCGTCGACCAGGGCGTCATCCGCTACCTCCAGCGCAGCGGCCTCGACGAGGCGGCCGCGGCGAGGCACCGGCCCGAGACCACGGTGCTGTTCGGGCACGTGTACCGCTCGGACGCGGTCCTGCGCGAGGTCGGCGACGAGGACGACGCGGTGGTCGAGGACCCGACGGCCCCCACCGGCCGCCCCGGCACCCGCGCCCCGCACCTTCCCCTGGTCCGCCAGGGCAAGGAAGTCCCCCTGCACGACCTCCTGGACCGTGACTTCTGGCTCCTGGCCGGCCCCGACGGCCACGCCTGGCAGGCGGCCGCAGCATCCCGGGGCCTTTCCTTCCACCACGTGGGCAAGGAGGAACCCCCGGCCGTCGTCGACCACTTCCTCACCCGCTACGGCATCGGCCCCACCGGCGCCGTCCTCCTCCGCCCCGACGGCTTCATCGCCTGGCGCACCCCCGGCGAGGTGGCCGACCCCGCCGAGTCACTGACGGCGGTACTCGACCGCGTCCTGCGCCGGGCTCCCGGCACGGACGACACCCCGCCGGCTTCCGGCGCGACACGGCACACGATGACGTAGCGCGCCGGTCCGGCAAGTCCCCGTCACGACGCGGAGGGAGCAACGCCGGTCCGAGGGCCCTGCGCGGTCAGGTCACCGCCCTCGCCCTCGCCCCGCGCACACGACTCCGCCGACACCCCACCCGCACCCCACCCCCGGCCCGCCACACACGCCAACGGCCGCGGTGCCCCCGACGGTCGAGGGCACCGCGGCCGTTGGCGTCGTGCTCGCGGGAGTGCTACGTGCGGGCCAGGATCGTGTGCAGGGCGGTGATGGCGGCGCTGTCGACGGGGCCGGTGCGGCCTGCTGTGGTGCGCCAGGCGACGAAGCCGTCGGGGCGTACCAGGACGGCGCCGCCGGCCAGGAGGCCGTAGCGGCGGCGGAAGGAGCCGTCGGCGTCCCACAGCCTGGTTCCGCGGCCGATGCGGACCACGTTCAGGGCGATGCCCAGCCGCGCGGCCTCCTGTTCCACCGCCCCGGTCCAGCGGCCCGCCACCTCGTCGACGAGCAGGGTGAACCCGTCGCCGTACAGGTCGATGACGGACACCGGGCCGTCGGGACTGTCGAGTTCGAGATGCGGGGCCCGTGCTCCGGGCCGGGCGGCGGGGTGCTCGGGGTCCTCGACGATCGCGTCGGGGGCGCCCTCCTCCGCGGCGAACGCGCCCGAGCGGTAGCAGTAGCCGAAGGTCATGGTCGTCTCGTCCAGCAGCTCGGCGGCGACCTCCTGGTACTGCTTGCCCTCCCGTACCGCGAACCGCAGCATCGCCTGGCGGACGGTCTCCTCGGCCACCGGGCGCCGCTCGGCGTCGTAGCTCTCCAGCAGCCCGTGACCGGCCGTGCCGGACAGCACCAGGGCGAGCTTCCAGGCCAGGTTGTACGCGTCCTGGATGCCGGTACTGGCACCGAAAGCCCCGGTGGGAGGCATCACATGGGCGGCGTCCCCGGCGACGAACACCCGACGGGTCGCGAAGGTGTCCGCCACGCGCGCGGAGATGTCCCACGCCGGCATGTCCACCGACTCGATCTTCAGCGGAAGCTCGGGCACCCCGACCGCGGCCCGCACCAGCGCGGTGCAGCGCTCCTCGGTGAAGTCCTCGGCGCGCTCGCCCTGATCGGGGGAGAAGGAGACGTTGATGACCCAGCGGCGGTCGTTGTCGATCGGGATGATCGTGCCGCGCACCTCGGGGTTGTTGACGTACGCCGCGATGATCCGGCGGCCGCGCAGCGCCTCGGTCAGGTCGGCCTCGAAGAAGAAGCTGACGAGGTTGGTGATGGTGCCCCGGCCGTGTGCCCCGATGCCGAGCATCTCGCGCAGCGGGCTGCGGCTGCCGTCCGCCGCGATCACGTACTGGGCGCGGATCTGCGAACTTTCGCCGGTGGACAGGTCGGTGGTGCTGACCAGCACCCCGTCCTCCGTCTCCTCCAGGGCGTCGACGCGGGTCGCGAAGCGGACGTCGGCACCGGCCTCCACCGCCCGCTCCCGCAGGATCGGCTCCAGTTGGTTCTGGTCGATCAGCGTCCACTGGGTGGGGCTGATCCGGCCGATGTCCTCGGGGGACGCGTTGGGCATCCGCACGCGTTCCTTGCCCGCGAGGCTCTCCACGTGCACCAGATCGGTGTTGCCGGAGATGGGGGAACGCCCGGCCCGCACCCGGTCCTCCATGCCCACCGCGCGGTACAGCTCCATCGTCCGGGGGTTGATGGCACGGGCCTTGGGATGGGTGGAGGTGTCGGGGTGACGTTCCACCAGGGTGGCGCGGACGCCGTGGTGGGCGAGGAAGACGACCGCGGACAGCCCGGTCAGCCCGCCGCCGACGACGAGGACGGGGGTCTGGTCCTGCTTCATGCTGCCTCCTTGCTTCATGCTGTCTCCTTGTGGGCGGTGACCAGGGTGTGGGTGCCGAGCAGGGGTTCCGCGGTCCCGTCGGTGAAGCCCGCTTCACGCAGCCAGGCCCGGCAGTCCGCCACCCGGTACTCGGAGCCGTCGGGGCTGACCAGACGCATGTGCAGGCTGCTGAGCAGCCGTTCCGGGTCGCTGCGGTCGTCGTCGATCATCCGGTCGTAGACGAGGACGGTGCCGCCGGGCCGCACCGCCTCGAAGACCCGGCCGAGCAGCTCGCGCCGCCGCCCGGTGTCGAAGCCGTGCAGGATGTGGCCGAGGACGACGACATCGGCCGACGGGATCGGGCCGTCGAAGAAGTCGCCGCCGGCGAAGGCGACCCGGTCGGCCAGGCCCAGGCCGCCGATGTGCTCGGTGAACAGCGGCCGCGTCCGCTCCAGGTCGAAGCAGGTCGCCTCCAGGTGCGGGTGCGCCTCCACCAGCACGGCCGCGAGGTTGCCGCGCGCACCGCCGAGGTCGACGAACGAGGAGTGGCGGCCCCAGTCGACGCGCCGGGCCAGTTCCGCGCCCATCCGGTCGCTGTAGGCGTCGAGTCCGGCGAGGAACCGTTTCATCTTCGCGGGGTCCTTGTGCCGGTCCCCGACGAATCCGCCTTTGTCCGGGTCGAGATGCTGGGGCTCGCCGGAGCGCAGCGCCTCGGTGAGGCGGCCCCAGGTGCCGTAGAGCGTCTCGTTGGTGAGTTCGACGAAGCCACCGAGGTACGAGGCGGAGTCCGGCACCAGATACGTCTGCGCCAGCAGGGAGTTGCGGTAGCGGCCCTCGGTACGCTCCAGCATCCCGAGACCGACCAGCGCGTCCAGGAAGTCCGGGAGCATCCGGTGGTGCGTCCCCGTGCGCCGGGCCAGCTCGGCCGAGTCGGCCGGCCGGCCGTCGGCGAGCGCACCGAACACGCCGAGAGTCACGGCGCTGTGCAGCACCTTGGCGGCGCAGTCGGCAATGGTCAGCCGGATCAGCGGTCCGGGATCGACCGCCGGGGCCGTCTGCGGGTCTTCGGTCGTTGTCACACGAGCCTCCTGGTCTGCCTCTGCCTGTTCTTCGGCCTGCGTCGTACGGCCGTGCAGTGCCGACAATGTCCGCGAGGCGTCGATTCGGGCTCGAGGGGCGCTGAAGCGGGACGGGGTGCGCGGGCGGACGTCCGAGAGCCGCCCTCCCGGTACGGGGAGGACGGCTCTCGGACGAGGGACGGGAAGGAGTGTGGTCAGCTCTCCTCGGCGGCCTCCTGGCCCTGTTGGTCCTCGGTGCGCAGCGGAAGGTTCTTCATCGCCAGCGCGGCCAGCAGGCCGAGGACGAGGACCGGTACGGCGGTGAGGAACACCGGGGTGAGCGCGGCGGCGTACGACTGCTCGACGGCGTTGCGCACGGGCTCGGTGAGCCGGTCCAGTGTCTCGGTCGAGGACAGCGCGTCGGGGTCGATGCCGCGCAGCGCGTCCGCGGACGTCCGGTCGGCGATCTCCTCGGTGAGCCGGTTGTAGAAGATCGAGGCGAACAGGGAGATGCCCACGGTGGTGCCGAGCTGCCGGGCGAAGGCCACGGTGGCGTGCACGGCGCCGATGTCGTCCCGGGGCGCGGTGTTCTGCGCCGCCATGGTGAGGACCTGCATGTTCAGGCCCGCCGCGATGCCGAAGACCAGCATGTAGGCGATGACCACGGCCCGGGACGTGCCGGTGTCCATGGTGGCGAGCAGCAGCGCCCCGACGATGCCGATGGCCATGCTGAGCACGGGGTACCACTTGTAGCGGCCGGTCTTGGTGATCGCCCCGCCGCTGACGACGGAGGCGGCGACCAGGCCGAACATCATGGGCAGCAGCACCACACCGGACATGGTCGGGCTGGCGCCGGTCACCACCTGGATGTAGATCGCCAGGAAGTTGACCGAGCCGAGGAAGACGATGCCCGCCGCGACGCTCACCAGCACGCTGACGCTGAAGGTGGAGTCGCGGAAGAGGTGCAGCGGGATGACGGGTTCGACGGTCCGGCGCTCGGCGGCGACGAACAGCACGGCGAGCAGCACCGCTCCGACGCCGAGCGCGAGGATCCGCCAGTCCAGCCACTCGTACTTCACGCCGCCCCAGCTGGCCGCCAGGGTGAGCGCGACGATCGCGGCGCTGAGCAGGACGAAGCCGGTGTAGTCGATGTGCGCGGGCCGGTCGGTCCGGGGCAGGTGCAGACAGGTGGAGACCAGCGCCAGGATCACGATGCCCACGGGCAGGTTGATCAGGAAGACCCAGTGCCAGCTCAGCAGGTCGGTGAGCGCACCGCCGACGGCCGGACCGGAGAGCGCGGCGAGGGCGAAGACGATGCCGAAGAGGTTGAAGTACTTGGCCGCTTCGCGCGGGTTGAACAGCTCCCCGATGATGGCGAGTACGGAGACGAAGAGGCCGCCGGCGCCGATGCCCTGCAGGGTGCGGAACAGGATGAGCTGTTCCATGGACTGGGCCGCGCCGCTCAGCGCGGAGCCGACCAGGAAGACCGCGACGGCGATCAGGAAGATCTTCTTCCGGCCGAACAGGTCGCCGAGTTTGCCGTAGACGGGCGTGGTGACACTGGCGGCGATGATGTACGAGGTCGTCACCCACGCGAACACGTCGAGACCGCCGAGGTCCCCGACGATGCGGGGCAGCGCGGTGGCCACGACCTGCGAGTCCAGCATGGCCAGGAAGACGGCCAGCAGGCAGGCGGTGATGACGGGGCGGATCCGGGTCTGGGCTGCGGGTGCGGCGGCGGTGAGCGGGCCGCCTGCCCCTGTGGTCCGGGAGGGCACGGGAAGTCGCCTTTCGGGCTGGAGTGGGTGCCATCCCCGTCCCGCCGGCCAGGGTGTGGCCGGCGTCGTCTGCGGTGTGGGGTCCGTCAGGGGATTGCTTCAGTGGACTGGTGTGGAGTGCGCCGTACGGCACGAGTGCCTCGTGCCGTACGGCGGGTGGCCGGTCACGAGCGGGGGATGATCGCGACCGGCCACGTCGGTCAGGAGGCGGCCGCTCGTGGATCCCGGGTCAGGGGACGAGCACGACCTTGCCGAGCTGGGCCCGTGCCTCCATCAGTTCGTGCGCCTTGACGGCGTCCTCGAGCCGGAGCCGCTCGTGCACGACCGGACGCACCTTGCCGGTGGCGATCATGTCGAGCAGGTCGCGCTGACCGGCCGCGATGGCCTCGGGCCGGTTGTAGAGCATGGCGTACAGAGCGAATCCGGCCACGGTCTTCATCCGGCTGAGCATCAGCGGGTGGATGGGCTGGATGTCGCCGCTGGCCGAGCCGTAGAAGACCAGCCGCCCGAACTGGGCGGTGAGGGCGACGCTCTTGGTGAGGATGTCCCCGCCGACGGTCTCCAGGACGACGTCCACACCCCGGCCGTCGGTCGCGGCCTTGACCTGCTCGTCCCAGTCGTCGTCGGTGTAGTTGACGGTGACGTCGGCACCGAGTTCGCGGACGAAGTCCAGCTTGGCCTGCGTACTGGCAGTGGCGATCACCTTGCCGGCGCCCATCGCCTTGGCGATCTGCACGGCGAGGTGGCCGACGCCCCCGGAGGCGGCGTCGATCAGGATCGACTCTCCGGGCTTGAGCTGGCCGGACTCCTTGATGGCGTGGTACGCGGTCTGGGCCGGGCTGGGCAGCAGGGTCGCCTCGGCGGCGTCCATGGTGTCCGGGATGGCGATGGCCCAGGCGGCGTCGGCGGTCACGTAGTCGGCGTAGGCGCTGTGGTCGACGTCGACGACGACGCGGTCGCCGACGCGGAGGGTGGTGACGCCTTCGCCGAGTGCCTCGACGATGCCGGCGACGTCACCGCCGGGGGCGCCGGGCAGGGTGGCGTGGCCGCCGATCGGGATGCCCTGGCGGCGTTGGACCTCGGCGAACGTGACGCCGACGGCCTCGGAGCGGATCAGCACTTCGCCCGGTCCGGGCTGCGGCTTCTCCGCCTCTTCGACACGCAGCACCGAGGGGGCCCCGTGCTCGTAGTGGCGGACGATTCGCATGGTGTTCTCCCAACTAGGAGGTGTGTTCGAGCCGCGATGGGTCGCTGCGGCTCCGCCCAGGGATCCGGGTTACGGGTTGATCGTGTTGCGAGGACAATTACATGCTGCAATGCATGTGTTTGTCAATCTGCACATCAATGCACTGGTCGCAGGTTCTGGCCAGATCAGGGAACGAGCACCACACGGCCGAGCTGGGAGCGCGCCTCCATCAGCTCGTGCGCGGCCGCGGCGTCCTTCAGCGGCAGCTCGGCGTGCACGACGGGACGGACCCTGCCGGACGCCACCATGTCCAGCAGCTCCCGAGCGCCCTCAGCCATGACGTCCGGCAGGTTGCCCATCACGCCCCACATGCTGAAGCCCATGACGATGCGGTTGTTGAAGATGTCGCCGACCTCGATGGCCGGCAGCTCGCCGCCCGCCGCGCCGTACACGACCGTCCGCCCGAACTGGGCGGTGAGGTTCACGCACTTGGTGAGCACGTCGCCGCCCACGGTCTCCAGAGCGACGTTCACGCCCCGGCCGTCGGTCGCGGCCCGGACCTTCTCCTCCCAGCCCTCCACGCTGTAGTCGACGGTGACGTCCGCGCCGAGCGAGGCGGCGAAGGCCAGCTTCTCCTCGCCGCGGGCGGCCGCGATGATCTGTCCCGCCCCGAGCGCCTTGGCCATCTGGACCAGCAGATGGCCGATGCCGCCCGCCGCGGCGGTGATCAGCACGGACTCACCGGGCTGGAGCTTCGCGGCCGTGACGATCACGTGGTAGGCGGTCTGGCCGGGGATGGGCAGCGAGGTGGCCTGACCGGCGTCGATCCCCTCGGGGACGGCGAACAGCCAGTCGGCGTGGGTGACCACGTACTCGGCGTACCCGTCGGCGGCCACACCGGTGACCACCCGGTCACCGACGCTCACCCCGTCGACGCCTTCGCCCAGCTGCTCCACGACGCCGGCGACATCGCCGCCCGGCGAGCCGGGAAGAGTGGCGGGGCCGCCGACCGGGATGCCCTGCCGGCGCTGGCACTCGGCGAAGTTGACACCGACGGCCTCGGTGCGGATCAGCACCTGGCCGGGGCCGGGGACGGGCTTGTCGGCCTCTTCGACGTGCAGCACCGAAGGGGCGCCGAACTCCTGGTGACGGACGATGCGCATGGAAGTACTCCTCTTTGTCTTACGTATCGGGGGGGTGGTGTTGCGTAGGTGGAGCCGGCTGCCTCGCCGAGGGACGCCGCGGTCACGCCGCTTCGAACTCGACGAGCGAGCGCACCGGACCCAGGGCGGTCACCCGGCGCAGGGAGAGCCCGGCCTTGGCCGCCAGCTCGCGCAGCTGATCGGTGGTGCGCATCCGCCCGCCCAGATAGACGAGCATCCGCAGGTCCAGATCGGTCTGGTCGGTCTGCACGTCGAGCAGGCCTTCGAGGACCATCACCCGGCCGCCCGCGCCGACGGCCTCGGCGCAGCGCCGAAGAATCTCGGCCGCCCGCTCGTCGGGCCAGTTCAGCAGGACGTTGGCCAGCAGATACACATCGCCGCCGGCGGGCAGCGGATCGAAGAAGCTGCCGACCACCGCGCGGCACCGCTCCTGGAGCCCGGCGGCCGCGAAGTCCCGCTCGGCCGCCGCCGCGGGCCCCTCCAGGTCGAGGAGCGTTCCCCTCGCACCCGGGATACCGCCGACCACGGCCGCGAGCAGGTCGCCGCTGCCGCCGCCCACGTCGACGACATGCCGTACGTCCTGCCAGCCGCCCTGCGCCAGCAGCTCGGGGATCACCCACCGCATGCTCGCCGCCATCCGCCGGGCGAAGGACTCCGCGAGGGCGACGTCCGACTCGACGTCCGTCCAGAACTCCTGTCCGTACAGCGCGGAGTAGACGGGGGTGCCCGAGCGCACGGCGTCGAGCAGCCGGAACACCGCGACCTCACCCCGGCCGGTCGGACCGTCCAGCCGGAGCCAGTCACGGCCCGAGGCCGGGACGTCGTCGCGCAGCAGGGCACCGAGCTCAGTCGGTTCGTAACCTCCCTCGGGGAGCGGGCGGTAGATCCCGGCGTTCACCAGGTGACCGAGGAGACGGCCCAGCGCGACGGGGTCCACGTCCGCCTGGTGGGCCAGCGTCTCGACGGTGACCGCTCCGGCCGCCATGTGGTCCGAGAGTCCGAGCGTGGCGGCCACTCTGATCGCCATGGGGGTGATCAGATCGCTCTTCCTCAGTAACTCCTGCGACCAGGGGGGATTGGTGGGGGTATTTCCGGCCGTGGTGCTGGGGGAACTGCTCACTGCGTCCTCTCATGAAGGATGGGGACCTGTGGGGGGAGGGGGGATGCGTGAGGACCGGCGGCCCGGCGTCAGACGGTGCCGAACCACGTGGAGACGGCGGTGTTCAGCGACTCGCGCAGGTCGGCCTCCGGCAGGTCCCGGTCGGCGGCCCAGGCGACATAGCCGTCGGGGCGGACCAGCAGACCGGCCAGCTGCGGTTCCTGGGCGCACTCCGCCCGGACGTGCTGGAGCCGTCCGGCCCAGGAGACGCCCGCGGCCCACTTCTCGTACACCTGGCCGATCTCCGGCCCGCCGGTCAGGTCGAGCAGCAGACCGGTGCCGCGCTTCAGGAACCAGGGCAGGGCCTTCGTCCCCTCCTCGGTGTCCAGCTCCAGGTCACGGGCGAAGTCGCCGAGCAGCCGGTGCTCGGGGCCGTCGATCGGGTACCGGACGGTGACGCCGCTGAGCATCTCGGCGAGATACCGGTTCACCTGCTCCTTGCGCATGAGGTCGGTGAAGAGCTCACGCAGCGGGGTGACGTACGGGTCCGGGTTCATCAGCGCGATCTGCGCGCGGGTGTTGGCCAGTACCTTGCGGGCCGGCGCCTGACGCTCACGGTCGTAGCTGTCGAGCAGCCCCTCGGGCGCCCAGCCGTGCACGGTCGCGGCGAGCTTCCAGCCGAGGTTGAAGACGTCCTGGAGGCCGAGGTTGACGCCCTGGCCGCCCACCGGGAAGTGGGTGTGGGCGGCGTCGCCCGCGATCAGCAGCCGGCCCTCGCGGTAGCGGTCGGCCTGGCACGCGGAGTCGGTGAAGACGGAGAGCCAGCGCGGCGAGTGCGCTCCGAGGTCGCTGCCCCAGACCTCGCGCAGGCTCGCGGTCAGCTCGTCCAGGGTGAGTTCCGCGCCCGGCTCCCGCTCCGCCTGGAAGTCGAAGGTGGACACCCGGTGGTACGTGTCGTCCAGCGGCACGCAGAACAGCAGGCCGCGCTCGGTGCGCTCCATGCCCATGGGTGCGTTCTCACGGTCGGTGAGGATCACGTCGCCGAGCCGGGCGGTGACCCGGCCGCCGGTTCCCGGGAAGGCGATGCCGGCTTCCTGGCGGACCAGGCTGCGCCCGCCGTCGCAGCCCACGGCGTACCGGGCGCGCAGGGTGTAGGCGCCGTCGGGGCCGGTCACCTCGGCCTCGACGCCGTCGGCGGTCTGGCGTATCGCGGTGACCTCGTGGCCCCGGCGGATCTCGGCGCCGAACTCGGTGGCGCGCTCCTCGAGGAGCCGTTCGGTCCTGGTCTGCTCGGAGAGCAGGGCGTAGCCGTGCGCGCTGTCGAGGGTGGAGAAGTCGACCCATTCGTCGAGGCCGGCGAAGTGGCCGTTGTTCCAGGAGCGGGCGCCCTCGCGGAACCGTTTGAGCAGGCCGCGCCGGTCGAGCGACTCGAGGGAGCGGGCGTGCAGGCCGAAGGCCTTGGAGTGCGGGGTGCGCTCGGGCAGTCGCTCGACCACCACGGCCCGGACGCGGGAGATGCGGAGTTCGGCGGCGAGCAGCATGCCGACGGGGCCGCCGCCGACGATGAGCACATCGAAGTCGAAGTCGGGGTCGTAGTCGATCTCGAAGTCGCGATCGGACGTCTCGGTGGGCATGAGTGGATTCCCTCTCTCAGGTATGTGTTCGTCAGCAGGTATATGCTTTACGTCATGCAGTCGATTGAGAGCATACAGATGCTCGTCTGACGTAATCAACTCGCTTAGAATGCGGACATGGACACTTCGACCCAGCCCCCGCCGCGGGCAGCGGAACTGCTCGACGCTGTCGGCCCCGCCTTCTCTCGACTGCGGCGCGCGCAGGCGCTGAACGTCGAGAAGCAGGTGTCCCGCAAGGACTTCACCAGGACCCTGGTCCTCAACATCGTTCAGGACGGGCCCGACGAGGAGGGCCAGGAGATCACCGTCGGCGTGGTGGGCGAACGCCTGGCCGTGGACCCCTCCGTGGCCAGCCGGATGGTCTCCGACTGCATCTCCGCCGGCTATCTGATCCGCGCGGCCTCACAGCGCGACGGCCGCCGTACGATCCTCCAGCTCACCCCGGAGGGCAACGAGACGCTCGTCCGTTTCCGCCGCCACCAGCGCGCGGCCTTCGAGCGCATCACCCAGGACTGGCCGGAGCAGGAACGCCTCGAGTTCGCCCGCCTGCTCATCAAGTACGTCGATTCCGTCGGCGAGCTGCAGAACGACCCGGGCTCCGCCTGAACCCCCCTGGACGCTGGAACGGGCCCCGGCACACTGCCGGGACCCTTTTCCGCCTCCTCACCCCCGTGCGAGGACCCTCCGCAGTACCGCCGTCAGCGTCGCGGTCTCCTCGCCGCCGGGGTCCGCGCCCGTCGAGCGCCAGGCGACGACACCGTCCGGGCGGACCAGGACGGCACCCTCGGGGCGCACCCCGCCGTAGCGCTCGGACCAGCTGCCGTCCGGGTCGGACAGGGTGCCGGCACCGCCGCCCGAGCCCGGCACCACGCGCCGCGCGGAGAGCTTCACCCCCAGGTCCGCGGAGGCGGCGACGGCGGCCGACATCCACTCCCGGCCGCGCTCCCCGACCAGCAGCACGAAGTCACGCCCGAACAGGTCGAGCGTGGAGACGGGTTCACCGCCGCGCGACAGCTCCGCGTACGGCGCGCGGGTCCCCGGCGCGCCGCGCAGCGCCCGCGGATCGGAGGCGACCGGAAGGTCCGCGCTCCCCGGTTCCCCGACGACCGCGGCGGACCGGTAGGCCTGCCCCGTCGTCACGGTCACCGCGTCCGCCGCGGCGGCCTGCTGCTCCGGGGTGGCGGTTCCGGACCGCACGGCGAGCTGCAGGGAACCCTGCTCGGCCGTGTAGACCGCCACGGGCCGCCGCTCGGCGTCGTACGTCTCGACGAGGCCGGCCCCCGCGACGCCGTCGACCACCAGAGCGAGCTTCCAGGCGAGGTTGTGGGCGTCGGCGATACCGGTGTTGGCTCCGTAACCGCCGGTCGGCGGCACGACATGGGCCGCGTCCCCGGCGAGCAGCACCCGCCCGTGCACGAACCCCTCGGCGACCTGCTCCGCCATGTCCCAGGGGAAGCGGGAACGGATCGTCACCTCGACCCCGGGCGCTCCGATCGCGGCACCCACCAGCTCGGCGCAGCGGGCGTCGGTGAAGTCCTCCAGGCTCTCCCCGTCCTCGGGCCGGTACCCGACGATCAGCGTGCCCCCGGTCAGCGTGTCGTCATGGACGAGGATCCCCGTGACCTGGGGATTCTTCACATGGACCACGCTGTAACGGCGCTCCCCCAGCACGGGCCGCAGATCCGCGCCGAACGCGATGCTCACATGGCGGGACAGCACCCCGCGCCCCTGCCGGGGCACCTTCAGTGCCTCCCGGACGGTGCTGCGCGGCCCGTCGCAGGCGACCAGGTAGGAGCTGCGGAAGGTGCTGGTGCCGGCCCCGTCACCGAGGACGGCGGTGACCCCGTCCGGGTCCTCCGAGAAGGACAGCAGTTCGGTACCGAACCGGAGGTCGGCGCCGAGTTCGACGGCACGGTCCCGCAGCAGCGGCTCCAGCCGGTCCTGCGGCAGCAGGAGCAGCCGGGACGGGGTGAGGTCGCCGAGCTCGTCGCCGCCCTCCAACTCCTCCTTGCTGAACAGCACCTCACCCGCCAGGGAGGTCACCCCGGCCCGGGTACGGTGCGTCGCGAAGCCCGCGGCCTCCCGTACGGCTGCCTCCTCGATCCCGGCCTGACGCAGCAGTTCCCCGGTGCGCGGGTAGTAGCCGACCGCCCGCGGATGGATGGAGGTGCCCGGATGGCGTTCCACCAGGGTGCAGCGGACCCCGTGTCGGGCGAGGAAGAGGGCGGTGGACAGCCCGACCAGACTTCCGCCGACGATCAGCACGGGCGCGTTCGGTACGGATACGTTCGGTACGGGTGCGTGGCTGGAACTCGGAGTCATCGCGCGATCCCTCTCTCGGTACGGACGTCGGTCCTGCTCACGGAGTCGGAAGTCCGGCCTTGCCGAGCGCGAGGTAGTCGACGACCTCCCAGTGCTCGGCCACCTTCCCGTTCTCGATCCGGAACTGGTCGCAGGTGCGCATCTCGAGGGGCAGACCGGAGGGGCCGCCACCGCTCCAGGCGCCGGTGAGCGTGCCGGTCCAGGTCACGAAGACCATCACCCGGTCGTCGGCGGCGACGAGGTGGTCCACGGTGGTGACCAGGTCGGGGAAGGCCGCGAGGTTGTCCGCGAAGAACGCCTTGAACGCGTCGAGCCCGTCCGGCACCGCGTCCGTACGCATGTTGTGGTGCCGGTAGTCCTGGTGGTAGTAGCGCTCGGCGAGGTCCAGCCGGTGTTCGCTGAAGACGTCGCGGTAGGCGCCGAGCACCAGCTCCGCGTTGGCCCGCTCGGTGTCGCTGTGCGGTCCGTGCAGCCCGGGCGCGGCCGGCTGACCGCTCTGCTGCGGACCGCAGTCCACGCCGTGCGCGGCGAGCACGTCCCGGTCGACCACGTTCCAGTGCTCGGCGACCCGGCCGTCCCGCAGGCGGTACAACTCGGCGGTGTGCAGCCTGAGCTCGGCTCCCGCCCGGGTGCGTCCGGTCCAGGTGGCGAACAGCATCACCCGGTCGTGGTCGGCGACCAGATGGTCGATGTCCGCGCGCAGCCCCCGGAACTCACTGTCCGGTGCCTTCCGGTCCATCGGGTCGTGCTCGGTGAAGTCGGCATGGAAGAAACGGCCGGCCTCCTCGAAACGGTGCTCGCGGTAGAGCGTCCCGTACAGATCGCGGACCAGCTCGGCGTTGCGTGTGCGCTGGCCGGCGGGGCTCACAGTGGTCATGGGTTCCTCTCGGATCGGCTCGAAACAGCGGGGTACGGCCGGCGACGACGGCCCGTTGGGCGCTCAGGCCTTGAGCGCGTACGTCGACCAGTAGGAGTCGGCCTCGAAGCCGAGCTTCTTGTTCAGCGCGACGACGGCCGTGTTGGCGGTGTCGTTGAAGACCTGGACCAGCGCGAGGCGGCCGTTCTCCCGGGCCGCGCCCAGCAGCAGTTCGGCCTTCAGCCAGGTGGCCAGGCCCCGCCGCCGGTGCTGCGGCAGCACCAGCGTCTCGCCGGCGTCCGCCATCGGGCTGTCCCGCACGAACAAGGTGCTGTACGCGACGATCGCGGTGCCGTGCTCGGGCAGCGCCGCCACCACGTGCGGCAGGTGTCCGGCCCGCTCCGCCTCGGCCTCTCGCGCCCGTACGTCGCCCGCGGACGGACGCCGCAGCCGGGCCTGGCCGTTGACCCGCTCCTCCAGGCCGCTCCAGGCCCGCGCGTAGGACTCGACGAGGTCGTCGGGGCAGGGCCCGTGCCACGAAACCAGCCGGTACCCGGGCACCGGCTGGGCCACCGCGGCCTCCAACACCGCACGGGCGGGGCCGGTCGGCCGCAGCCGGTTGCGCACGCTCTCGCCGACGAGGTCCGCCCCGAGCTCCGCCGCGAAGCGCTCACCGGCCGCCGCCCTGGGGGCGTCGGCCAGCAACAGCGTCCGTCCCCGCTCCCGCAGAGCCGTCAGCCCCGCGGCCGCCAGGGCCCGCCCGGCCCCACGCCGCCGGAAGCCGGGAAACACCCACAGCGAACCGTGCCCCGGCCCGTCCGGATCCCCCAGGTCGAGACCCAGCTTCAGCACACCGGCCGGGGTGTCCCCGTCGAACGCGACGAGCACGATCCGCTCCGTCCCGTGCCGCCGCTGGAACAGCCGCGCGAGCAGCGCCTCAGTCACCGGCGGATCGCCGGGCAGTTCCCGGCTCATGGTCTCCCGGAACCCGGGAAGCAGGGCGGCGATGGTCGCCGGCTCATCGCCGTCAAGGCTACGAATCTCCATGCGCCACACCGTGTCCCGTCCCTCTCGAAGCACCGTCGAGGAGAACTCGACGGCGCACGAGCGCGGAGGCGGGCCGGTTCGGCTCACTCGTCGTGCAGGGTGATGGCCTGCACCGGGCAGGCCCGGGCCGCCTCCTCCACCAGGGGATCACCGGCCTGTTCGGCGCCGCCCGGCAGCAGCTGCCCCACGCCGTCCTCGTCCTGGGTGAACACCTCGGGGGCCGTCATGGCACACATGGCGGCACCGATACACCGGTCCGTCGCGACACTGATGCCCATACCTGACCCCTCACTCACCATTCGACGGGGAGTTCGGCGACTCCCTGCAGCACGTACGGGGCGTTCAAGGGCAGTTGGTCGGAGCGCAGCGGAACCCGCAGGCCCGGGATGCGCCGGAAGAGGGTGCGAAAAGCGATCTCCATCTCCGCGCGGGCCAGGTTCTGGCCGATGCACTGGTGGATGCCGTAGCCGAAGGCGACATGGCGTCCGGCGGAGCGCCGGACGTCGAAGGAGTCGGGGTCCTCCCAGGCCCGGGGGTCCCGGTTCATCAGCATGGTTGACATGGCCACGCCGTCACCGGCCGTGATGGTCCGCCCCGCGATGTCGATGTCCTCGGCCGCCACCCGCATCAGCACGTCGCCGATGGAAGTGAAACGCATCAACTCCTCGACAGCGCCCGGCAGCAGGGACTCGTCCGCCCGCAACAGCGCCAGCTGATCGGGATGTTCGAGGAGCGTCACGGTCCCCAGCGCGATCATGTTCGAGGTGGTCTCGTGCCCCGAGACGAGCAGCAGCGAGCAGATCATCGCCAGTTCCTGGCGGTCGACCGAGCCCTCGGACAGCTGATGGGCGATCAGTTCGTCGATCAGGCCGTCGCCCGGCTGCTTCTCCTTCTTCACGATCAGGTCGTACAGATAGGCCAGGATC
Source organism: Streptomyces sp. NPDC058678 (assembly GCF_042714835.1). Taxonomy (NCBI): domain Bacteria; kingdom Bacillati; phylum Actinomycetota; class Actinomycetes; order Kitasatosporales; family Streptomycetaceae; genus Streptomyces; species Streptomyces sp. NPDC058678. The sequence goes on from NZ_JBHXSG010000052.1 coordinate 57,798, forward strand.
TCGGTGAAGGCCGTACGGGCCACCTCCGCCTCGCCCTCACCCGAGGAGGACAGCACGTGCCGGGACCGCTCGTCGAAGTATCCGCGGTCCTCGAACGGCACCCCGAGCAGGGCGCAGATCACGGCCGAGGGCAGCGGAAGCGCGTACTGGGACAGCAGTTCGGCGGGGCTGCCCCGGTCGAGCATCTCGTCGATCAGAGCCTCGGCGATCCGCTCGATCTCGGGGCGCAGTCCGGCGACCCGCCGGATACCGAAGCCCGGGATCACCATGCGTCGCTGGCGGCCGTGCTCGGGATCGTCCACACCGACCAGCGGGGGCGCGGCCCGCTGCTGCGTCTGGGCGGCGATACGCGGGGCCAGGAACGGGAAGCCGGGATGCAGGACGTCGGAGGACAGCCGCGGATCCGGGAACAGGGCCCGGCCCACCTCGTTGCCGGTGACCAGCCACACCTGGCGTCCGTCGTAGAGCGTGACCTTGGTGAGGGGCCCGCGCTCGCGCAACTCCCCGTAGCCGACGGGCATCTGGTAGGGGCAGGCCCGGGCCATCGGATAGGCCGGCGCCTCGGTCCCCGCGTCCGGCCTGATGGTCTGCGTCATGGTGTGCCTCCTGGGTCGGTTCCCGACACAGGCCATTGCGCCCCGCCGCTCTTGAGGACGTTTGGAAGATCCCTGGAGGCGACGGGGCTCGGTACGGCGTGACGGCGGAGCCTCGTTCAGGCTCCGCCCGTCACCCGAAGCGTCTCGCCGTTGGTGTTGCCGTTGGCGGCCGAGCCGAGGAAGACGACGGCGCGGGCCACGTCCTCCGGCGCCGACATCCGCCCCGACGGCAGGCTCCTGCCCTTCTCCTCCAGAAAGCCGGGCGGCACGTGCGCGCGAACGGTCTCGGTGCTGGTCTGGCCCGGCACCACCATGTTGACCAGAATCCCCTCGGGCCCCAGTTCCCAGGCCAGACTCCGCATCAGCCCGAACAGCGCGGACTTGCCCGCGCCGTACGCTCCCGCGCCCGCCTTGCCGGTGTCCGCGAGGCCCGCGCCGAGCAGCACGACCCGGCCCCACGGGCGCTCGCGCATCCACGGCAGCACCGCCTGCAGGGTGTGGAACACCGCCTCGACGGAGTTGCGCAGCACCTCCTGCCACTGCTTCGCCGGCACGTCCTCGAAGCGCGGCACCGGCCTCCCGGGACGCGGAATCGCCTCGCTCCACACGACCGCGTTGGCCACCAGCACGTCGATGCCGCCCCACTCCTCGGCGACCCGCTCCACCGCCTCCCGCATGCACCGCTCGTCCGCGAGGTCGTAGCGCACCACCAGCGGCGTGCCACCCGCCTCGGTCACCAGCCGTGCCGTCTCCCGGGCACCGTCCTCGTTCGAGTGGTACGTGATCGCGACCCTGGCCCCCTCCTCCCCGTACGCCACTGCCGTCGCCCGGCCGATGCCCGAGGAGGCGCCGGTGACCAGCACCACCTTGTTCCGCAGATCCGTCCTCATGACTCCACCTCGGTCGTCGGGGCACTGTGGCCGATGCTCTGGGTGTGCCGGAAGAAGTCCTCCGGGTCGTAGGCCCGCTTCACCTCGCGCAGCCGGACCCGGTTCTCCCCGAAGTACTCCGTCTCCCAGTCCTCACCCACCCGGGAACTGGGGAAGTTGATGTACGAGCCGCAGGCGAGCGGCGCCAGGGCCCCCGCCGCGCGGTCGGACAGGGCGGTCAGCCGCGCCGGTGCCGCCGGGTCCGTCGCCGCGTCACGGCAGGCGAACTGGTAGCCGATCAGGAACCGCGCGTCCCGGTGGGCGTAGGCGGTCGCGGTCCTCGGCACCCGGTTCGCCGCGCCGCCGAGCGCGATGCACAGCAGGTAGCGTTCCTGGCCCGCGGCGTCCAGCGTGGGATCCCACGCGTCGAGCAGCGCCGCCGACTCCGCACGGGTCGCGGCCCGGCCGGTCAGCCGGTAGCTCTGCCGGGTGTACGGATGCCGGTGCCCCTCGGCCTCGGGCCCGGTACCGGTGCGATGGCACTGGGCCACGGTCTGGGAACCGCACAGCGCCTCGTGCATCACCTCGGCATAGTCGCCCCGCGGGCCGACCGTCCTGCTCAGCGGCTTGCTCCCGGCCCGTTCCGCCAGTTCGTCCAGGGCGGCCCGCACGTGCTCCGCCGTCCCCAGGTGCACCCCCCAGACCCGGACCACGGGACGCCCGCCGGGCCCGAACATGCCGGGCAGCACCACCAGTGAGGTGCCGAGCTCGTCCGGCCCGTCCGCGGCCCACTCCTGCCAGGCCGTCAGCACCTCCACGGCGTCCTCGTACGCCCAGAGCGTCTCGAACCCGGTCAGCACGGCCGCGTCGACCGGGGACACCTCGAACTCGGTGACGACCCCGAAGGTGCCTCCTCCGCCGCCGCGCAGCGCCCAGTACAGATCGGGTTCCTCGGTGGCCGAGCAGCGCACGGTCCTGCCGTCCGCGAGCACCACGCGCGCCGCGGTGACCCGGTCACTGCCCAGCCCGAAGCTCCTCGTCTGCCAGCCGATCCCGCCGCCGGTCAGAAACCCGCCCGCACTGACCGTGGGAAACGTCCCGGTGACGATCTGCCGACCCTGGGTCCGCAGGGCGTCCAGCGCGTCCAGCGACTGGACGCCCGCCCCGAGCCGCACCGTGGTCCCCTCAGCCACGGCGTGGTTCATCCGGGACAGGTCGACGACCAGCCCCTCGCCCGTCGACCAGCCGTTGAAGCTGTGGCCGCCGCCCCGGACGTGCAATCGCAGCCCCTGGTCCCGGGCATGGCGCACACAGAGCGCTACGTCCCGCTCGGAGGCGCAGTACGCGACGGCGTGCGGCTCGATCGTGTCGTACTCGGTGTTCTGGATCTGTCTGGCCAGGGCGAAGCCCGCATCGTCCGGCAGGACCAGCTCGCCGCCGATACGGTCCCGCAGCGCCGCCGCCCGCATCAGTCGTCGATGCCGAACTTGCCGGCGGTCACCTTGGAGCCCGCGTGGCCACGCAGCTTGGTGCCCTGCGGGTCGAAGAACTCCGCACCGCCGGTGCCCTGCCACTCGGTGTCCGAGACGAACTCCCCCGACACCCGGACATGTGCCTCCCCGACGTGCTTGCCCTCGGGGTCGGCGGCCAGGATGTGGAAGCCGTACTCGAAGGTGTCGGGGCCCGTGGAGCGCCAGGTGCCGAGGCCGATGTTCTTGGTGTTGAGCTGGGTGGAGACGACCGAGCCGTCCGACGAGAAGGAGACGAGTCCGGGGACGGCCTTTCCGTCGTCGTCCAGCTGCGTGGTCCAGGTACCGACCAGACGTGCGTCGCTCATCACAGTTCTCCTCGGGAAGTGGGATGTTGCGGCCAGGCTTCCGGCCCGCTCTGGAGAGGCGCTCGAGACGCTCTGTAGGTGGGCGGCCCGTCCTCCGGAGGACGGGACACGGGGCCGAACTCCGGATGCCACAGGCCGGCCACATGCATGGACCCGAAAGCGACCAGAGCCCGGTACACGGGCTCCAGGAAGTAACGCACCAGCCCTCGCCACACGGCGCCCAGCACGGTGCCGCGGTCCTCGCGGACACCCTTGTCGGGATGTCCGTCGGGCAGGACTTCGGGATTGAACGGACGAAGGGACACGACGCTCCTTGGTGTGAGTCCTGAGTCCTCGGGCGGGTCAGGCCGCGCAGACGGCCATCTCCACGCCGCCGTCGAAGGGCAGCGGCAGCGAGACGTAGCCGCTGCCGGGAACCCGGATGTGGGTCAGGAACTCCGCGCCCCGCGCCGGAACGTCACAGACGCCGTACGCCACCACCACCGCCCCCGGCAGCATCCTGGGCTCCACCAGCTTCAGCAGTGTCAGGAAGGACTCCGGCGGACCGCCGAGCACCAGCAGGTCGACCGGCCCGGGAACAGCCGGCAGCAACCGCTCCGGACTGCCCACCCGCACCTGCGCGTACGGTCCGAGCCCTGCCTTCTCGACCGCCGCCGCGGCCACCTCGGCCCGTACGGTGTCCGGCTCGCAGCACACGACCCGGCCCCTCCCGTTCTCCCGCAGCGCCGCCGCGATCCACGCGGTGGACGACTCGGCCGGACAGCCGGCCTGGAGCACATTGAGCGGCCCGGCCGCCAGCACCAACTGCCGGAGAAGGGTCGCGGTGCCGGCTTCGCGGGAAGGGACGGCGTGGGCTTCGGTGGAAGACGCGGTGGAACATGCGGCATCGGGCATGCGGAACTCCCCGTCACGAGTGTCGAGACATTCGAGATCTCCCGGCCGAGCGTTCCAGACCCCGCCCCCACGGGCGACGTCCCTGGACCACGCCCCGAGCGAGCCTCCAGCCGCCTTCCAGCCCCCCGCACCCGGCTCGTTTTCAGGGCCCAGCTCATCCTCTGATACGCTGCTCCAGCGACGTCACCCCAGCTGACGAACCCCTCCGCACTCACCAGTGAGAGCGGCGGAAACTCGGTGGGGACACGCGAAACCTTGTGGGACACTGGGTACACCGGTTCGCACAACAGCAAGGTCCTGTGGAGCAGTTTGGAGTGCTCGCCACCCTGTCAAGGTGGAGGCCGCGGGTTCAAATCCCGTCAGGACCGCTGAGGTTTCCTCGGAAACCTCGTGGCTGGGTAGCTCAGTTGGTACGAGCGATCGCCTGAAAAGCGATAGGTCGCCGGTTCGACCCCGGCCCCAGCCACAACCAAGGCCCCGATCTTCGGATCGGGGCCTTCTTGTACGTCGCACTCGTACGACGGACGCAAAAGCGTTCGCCACGAAAATCCCCGGGATGAGATCCTGGACCGCGTATGTCTACGCACCCCGCCCCCGGCGCCTCCGCTCCGGGCACCCCTGACCTCGGCGCTCTCGCCCCCCGCCTGACCGAGCTGGCCCTGCGCGACGCGCACCGGCTCGGGCGCAGGCTCGAAGGTGCGCGCCGGATCCGTAAGCCGGAGGCTCGCGCCGCCGTTCTCGACGAGATCGAGGCGGAGGTGGCGAAGGCCGAGGAGCGGATAAGTGCGCGGCGCGGGCGGGTGCCCGCGGTGAGCTATCCCGAGCAGCTGCCGGTCAGCCAGAAGAAGGACGTGATCGCGGAGGCCATCCGTGATCACCAGGTCGTGATCGTCGCCGGTGAGACCGGGTCCGGGAAGACCACCCAGATCCCCAAGATCTGTCTCGAGCTGGGGCGCGGCGTCAGGGGCATGATCGGGCACACCCAGCCCCGTCGTATCGCCGCCCGTACCGTCGCCGAGCGGGTCGCGGAAGAGCTCGACACGCCTCTGGGCGAAGCCGTCGGCTGGAAGGTGCGGTTCACCGACCAGGTGAACCCGCAGGCCACCTTCGTCAAGCTGATGACGGACGGCATCCTGCTCGCCGAGATCCAGACCGACCGCGAGCTGCTCGCCTACGACACGATCATCATCGACGAGGCCCACGAGCGGTCCCTCAACATCGACTTCCTGCTGGGGTACCTCGCCCAGCTGCTGCCCAAGCGGCCGGATCTGAAGGTCGTCATCACCTCGGCGACCATCGATCCCGAGCGCTTCTCCCGGCACTTCGGCGACGCCCCGATCGTCGAGGTCAGCGGGCGGACGTATCCCGTGGAAGTGCGCTACCGGCCCCTCCTCGAAGACGACTCCGACGATTCCGACCGCGACCAGATCACCGCGATCTGCGACGCCGTCGAGGAGCTCCAGGCCGAGGGCAAGGGCGACATCCTCGTCTTCCTCTCGGGGGAGCGGGAGATCCGCGACACCGCGGACGCGCTGGAGAAGAGGAAGTACCGGTTCACCGAGGTGCTTCCCCTCTACGCCCGGCTCTCGCACGCCGAGCAGCATCGCGTCTTCCAGCAGCACACCGGGCGCAGGATCGTTCTGGCCACCAACGTCGCCGAGACCTCCCTCACCGTCCCGGGCATCAAGTACGTCATCGACCCCGGCTTCGCCCGCATCTCCCGCTACAGCCACCGCACCAAGGTCCAGCGGCTCCCCATCGAGGCGATCTCGCAGGCCAGCGCCAACCAGCGCAAGGGCCGCTGCGGGCGGACCAGCGACGGCATCTGCATCCGGCTGTACTCCGAGGACGACTTCCTCGCCCGGCCCGAGTTCACCGACGCCGAGATCCTCCGGACCAACCTGGCGTCCGTCATCCTGCAGATGACCGCCGCCGGCCTCGGCGACATCGAGAAGTTCCCGTTCATCGACCCGCCCGACCACCGCAACATCCGCGACGGCGTGCAGCTCCTGCAGGAACTGGGGGCGTTGGACCCGGCGCAGAAGGACGCACGCAAGCGGCTCACGGACACCGGCCGCAAACTCGCACAGCTCCCCGTCGACCCGCGCCTCGCGCGCATGGTCCTGGAGGCCGACAAGAACGGCTGTGTCCGCGAGGTCATGGTGATCGCGGCCGCGCTGTCCATCCAGGACCCGCGCGAGCGCCCCGCCGACAAGCAGACCCAGGCCGACCAGCAGCACGCCCGGTTCCGGGACGAGACGAGCGACTTCCTCGCCTATCTCAACCTGTGGCGGTACGTCCGTGAGCAGCAGAAGGAGCGAGGGTCCTCGTCCTTCCGGCGCATGTGCAAGCAGGAGTACCTGAACTTCCTGCGCATCCGCGAGTGGCAGGACATCTACTCGCAGCTGCGGACCGTCGCCAAGCAGATGGGCGTCCATCCGAACGAGGAGGACGCGGCTGGCCAGAGCGTCCACGTCTCCCTCCTCGCCGGTCTGCTCTCGCACGTCGGCATGAAGGACGTGAAGGACGGCAACAAGAACGAGTACCTGGGCGCGCGGAGTGCCAAGTTCGCGATCTTCCCGGGCTCGGCCCTCTTCAAGAAGCAGCCGCGCTTCGTGATGTCCGCGGAGCTGGTGGAGACCTCCCGTCTCTGGGCCCGCGTCAACGCCAAGATCGAGCCCGAGTGGGTCGAACCCCTCGCCGAGCACCTGCTGAAGCGCACGTACAGCGAACCGCACTGGGAGAAGGACCAGGCCGCGGTGATGGCGTACGAGAAGGTCACGCTCTACGGCGTCCCGATCATCGCCCAGCGCAAGGTCAACTACGGCCGGATCGACCCGGAGACCTCCCGCGAGCTTTTCATCCGCAACGCCCTGGTCGAGGGCGACTGGCGCACGCACCACAAGTTCTTCGCCGACAACCGCAAACTCCTCAGCGAGGTCGAGGAGCTGGAGCACCGCGCGCGGCGGCGGGACATCGTGGTCGACGACGACACGCTCTTCGACTTCTACGACGGGCGGGTGCCCGAACACGTCGTGTCCGGCGCCCACTTCGACTCCTGGTGGAAGCACAAGCGGCACGAGCAGCCCGACTTCCTCGACTTCGAGCGGGAGATGCTCATCCGGGAGTCGGCGGAGGCCGTCACCAAGGACGACTATCCGGACTCGTGGCGGCAGGGGCCGCTCAAGTTCCGGGTGACGTACCAGTTCGAGCCGGGCGCGGACGCCGACGGTGTGACCGTCCACATCCCGCTCCAGGTCCTCAACCAGGTCACCGACGAGGGCTTCGACTGGCAGATCCCGGGCCTGCGGGAAGAGCTGGTCACCGAGCTGATCCGGTCCCTCCCGAAGCCGATCCGCCGCAACTACGTGCCGGCGCCGAACTTCGCGAAGCGGTTCCTGGACACGGCCGCCCCACTGCAGGAGCCGCTCACCACGACGATGGCACGTGAGCTCAAGCGCATGGTCGGTGTCCCCTTCACTGCCGACGACTTCGACTGGTCCCGGGTCCCCGAGCACCTCCGCATCACCTTCCGGATCGTCGACGAGCGCCGCCGCAACCTGGCCGAGGACAAGGACCTGGAGGCGCTGAAGCTCCAGCTGAAGCCGAAGGCACGGCAGGCCCTCTCGCAGGCCGCTGCCGCCACCGCCGAGCGGCAGGGCGGCGAGTCCCTGGAGCGCAAGGGCCTCACCGACTGGACGATCGGCTCCCTCACCCGCGTCTTCGAGACCCGCCGCGCCGGCCAGCCGGTGAAGGCGTACCCGGCGCTGGTCGACGACGGGCCGAAGGCGAACACCGTCTCCGTACGGCTCTTCGACACGGAGGCCGAGCAGGCGGCGGCCATGTGGAAGGGCATGCGGCGGCTCATCATGCGCAACATCCCGGTCAACCCGGCGAAGTTCGCGAGCGACCGTCTGACGAACGCCCAGAAGCTCGCCCTGTCCGCGAATCCGCACGGCTCGGTCCAGGCGCTGTTCGACGACTGCGCGATGGCGGCGGCGGACAAGCTGATCGGCGACTTCGGGGGGCCGGTGTGGGACGAGGAGTCGTACCGGAAGCTGTACGACAAGGTGCGGGCGGAGATCGTCGACACGACGGTCCGTGCGGTCGGTCAGGTGGAACAGGTCCTTGCCGCCTGGCAGGCCTGTGAGCGCCGCCTGAAGACCGTCCGGAGCCCTGTGCTGCTGGCGAACCTCCAGGACGTACGGAGGCAGCTGGACGCCCTCGTGAAGCCCGGCTTCGTGACGGAGGCGGGCGTACGGCGTCTCCCCGACCTCATGCGCTACCTGGTGGCCGCGGACCGCCGGCTCCAGCAGATGCCGACCGGCGTCCAGCGGGACACCACCCGCATGGAGAAGGTCCACGAGATGCAGGACGAGTACGCCTGGCTGCTCGAGCAGATGCCCCAGGGCCGCCCGGTCCCCTCCTCGGTCCTGGACATCCGCTGGATGATCGAGGAGCTCCGCGTGAGCTATTTCGCCCACGCCCTCGGCACGGCGTACCCCGTCTCCGACAAGCGGATCGTGAAGGCGATCGACGCGGCCGTGCCGTAACGACGGTTTCACAGCGGGTGAGTTCGACCAGCGGGCTCACCCTCCTGTACAGTCTCTTCTCGCAGCGCAACGCAGGAATCGCACTGCGAAACCTGGTCCTGTGGAGCAGTTTGGAGTGCTCGCCACCCTGTCAAGGTGGAGGCCGCGGGTTCAAATCCCGTCAGGACCGCAGTGAAGAACAGAGAGCCCGGGTCTTCGGACCCGGGCTCTCCTGCGTTTCCCGGCTCCTTGCGGCCTCTTGCGGCTCCTCGCGGCCCCCTGCGGTCTTGACGCCGTCACTTTCGCTCGGTACCCAGAAACCAGGGCCCGCTTCCGTGCGGCCCCCTGGAGGTGGGGTATGGCGGCATCGGTCAGGCACGAGACTCGGGCATTGCTCCGTGCCCATCTGTCGGCCGCTTCCTCCTACCGCCATCTGACGCGTCACTGCCCGATCTGCCATCGCCTGCTGCGGCTGGCGATGGACGGCGCTCCAGGGGCCGCGCAGGCGCCGAAGGAGAGCGTCGAGGGCGAGCGGCCGGCGAGTGCCTGACCGTCGCCCGGCCCAACACCCGCTCCGCCGCGGGGCGGTGGCAGGCGTGCCTCCTCTAGCGCACATGAGCCAGTGGCAACAAGGACTCTGGCATGTGACGGGTGTCACCGCATGAGTTTTTGAAACTGCGGTACTTACGCCTCACCTACAACTGGTCAATTTAATATGTGCAATTGCACCAGTGCCCGACGGGCGCCCACAGGAGATCCGACAGCCCTCCCCAGACTCCGACAAGCCCGCTCACAGACCCGCCCCACCGGCCACGCCATGAACACAAAAAAGATCGCGCTGGACCCGGCGGAGTCCAGCGCGATCGACGACGCACCCTGTCACTGCTTGGAAAGCCCGGAGGGGCTTGGGCGTGAGCTCTGTTGGGGCAGAGCCCGCGTCGCTTGGAGCTAGGGGCCCGGACGCCGCGGCAAGTTGGGGGACCTGCCGGTTTTGCCCGGATATTCAGTTGTTCAGGCCTCGCTGCGCTGCTGCGGGATACCCGCGAGCAGCGCGCGGACCTCAGCCTCGCGGTAACGGCGATGCCCGCCGAGCGTGCGGATGGATGTGAGCTTGCCGGCCTTCGCCCACCGCGTGACCGTCTTCGGGTCGACGCGGAACATCGTGGCGACCTCAGCCGGGGTCAGCAGCGGCTCGGCATCAGGGGTGCGAGCGGTCATGAGCGGCCTCCTCGGATGAACCGAACCTTCTCGGTTCTTTCCTCTAAATTCTGCACCTTGACCCGCGTTGCCCGAAATGGCGGACGCGAGTCGAGTCGGTTATAGGACGAACGGCTTGTCCTCGGCACTACAACTACACCATCTGTCCAGCCGCGTCGGCCAAACCGATGGAATTGCCCCTCCAGGTGTTCATCAGCGACGGAAGCCGATGGACCATGCCATAGCGGACAGTCACGCCACTGTGACGATCAGTCACAGGACGATCAGGAGTCATCAGACCCCCCAAAGCGTGCAATGCTGAGATTCCGCCCGTGCTGTGACAGAACGGGACGGACAGAGTTCCCCCGGACTCCTTGTCCTATTTTGGCATGAGGAGGGGCAAGGGGCGCAAGGGCCGCGTACGTGCGGTCCGTCACGCTTGACAGCAAAGGCCCCGGATCGGGACCAACATCCCTTGTTGACGAAACCTCAGGACATACCGAGGACATACCTCGGTCCGAGGACGAAACCCCAAAACGGGCGTCAGGTCAAACGTCAGTTCGTGACCTACGGCACGTTCAGTTGGCCGACCGGCGGTTCCGCACCGACCGCCACCGCTCCACGAGCCGCGCGTACGCCTCGCCCGCCGTGACCCCGTCACCGCTTCGTAGCGCCGCGATGCCCTCGGCCACGTCGGCCGCCGAGTGGTCGTCCTCCAGCTCGCCGGCCGGCAGCGTGTGCACCAGGCCGCCGTAGTCCAGCTCCACCAGCGAGCGCGGGTG
>NZ_JBHXSG010000053.1:0-6775 GCF_042714835.1 Streptomyces sp. NPDC058678
GCCGGCCCGCATCACGGACCTCACACACCAGCTGCCCCTGCTCGGCCCAGATGGCGAGTGTCCCGCGGCCTCCGCCGTGCACCACGCTGTTGGTCGTCAGCTCCGCGACCGCCAGCTCCGCATCCATCAGCCGCTCCCCGGCCAGGCCCAGCCGCATCGCCTGAGCGAGAGCGAACTGACGGACCGCCGGAAGGTCCTCCTCACCGTAGGAGAAGACCGCGGCCGGCACCGTCGGCAGCTCCTGGTTGTACCGATCGACGACCGCCTGCCAGTCGTAGACGTCGCTGACCGACTCACGGCCCTCCCCGCTGATGAGGGTCGGGTGCGTGACCCGCGCATCGGCGATCACCTGCGGATCCAGCCGCACCTCGTCGTAGGGGCACAGGATCGTCACCGCCCGGCCCTCGAACGCGGCGTTGATCAGCGCCTCGTGCTGCGCGCACGCCGGGTACTCCACCGCGCTGCGCCCGGCCCAGATCGGCTCGCCGATGATCCGCACACGCCCCTCCGGGTGGGCGTCCGCGAACCCGCGCAGCACCTTGGGGATGATCCGTCCCGGGTTGCGGCCGGCCTCGGTCATGTCCAGGAACAGGATGCCGTCGGCGTCCCCGCCCAGACCTGCCTTGATCAGCTCCAGGTTGGGGCCGGGCACCGCCACGGCCATCGGCTCGCCGTTGGTCAGGCCCTCGCGAAGGAAGGCCACCGTCTGCTGCGTGTACTCCTGCTCGGTGCGATAGAAGAGGGCGGGATGCACGAACGCCTCGTGGGTGGTCACCGTGCTCATCACAGAGCCACCTCGATCCGGTCCAGGCCCGGCCAGAACATCTCCAAAACCCGCGGCAGCTGCGGCGGGGGATTCTCGACCACAACCCTCCCGTCGGGCAGGTTCATGGCGGTGACCGCCAGCGCGGTCACCCCGGCCACGTCGACGAACGCCACATCCGACAGCTCCACGTACGACACACCCGCGTGCCGCCGGGCCAGCTCGGACAGGGCCTGCTCCCAAGACGTGCGAGTGAGGGCGCTGATCTCACCGCGGGCACGTATCCCGGAACGACCGGGCAACGGGCTCACCTCCAACGCGGCCCTCCCGGGCACCGCCGGGGGCCCGCCCACCACATGTGGGGCATCCACGCTCCAACTCCTTCACATCAAGCCGCCTGCCGACCGCCCCGGCACGGGCAGAGGAAAAGCTCCACCCGACGGGGCAGTGTATCCAGGCGGCAGACACGCCTGGTTCTGTAGGTGGGAGCGAGCAACGTTCATCGACGGTTTCGGATAGTGCTCGGGGATCGCGGAGCCCGAAAATGTCGATGAAAACCAGCAACGTTCCGAGGGGACCGGACGCTGACGTCGGCCGCAACCGGCCCCGGGTGTGAGCGTCACGGGTGAGGGGACGCGCGGTCGATCGTTTCCTCACGCAGTTGCCGGTCGATGCCTTCGCTGGTGGTGCGCTGGCAGGCGGGGCAAATTGTGTGGTGCCCGCGGAGGTGACGACGGTTCCCCACTCATGGCAGTCCTTGCAGTCCTGGACCAGGAGAGGTCGGGGCGGAGGGCCGGGACTGGAGGGATGGGTGTGGTGCCGTGAGCCATGCGGTGGGTCCTCAGCGTGGTGAGCGACGGATACACAGACTGCCAGTATTCGGATGATGTGTCTGTATGAGTCTCATGCCGGGGCAGGGGGCCGCTCGCCCAAGGCTCGCGAAACAGGCAGGCGCAACTTGGCGCGGTTCGGGCTCGAGGTCTGGAAGGCCGCGCGGCGGCACGGTCATCGATGCCGTGCCGCCGCGGGCACTCACCCCAGCGCCACCCGCGCCTCGTCTGCCCGCATAGAGCTGATCTACGCGCTCCCAAGGCTCATCGTCTGCGCGGGAATGCCCTGCAAGCAGGTGGTGACTCGTCCCCAGTGGGGTTGGGAAGCAAGCCCCCGCGGGTCCTCCGGAAAGCTACTGCCGGGGGACTCACGCGTAGTGACGCAGGGCTCCGCCAGGTGCGCACGGTGTCCACGTGCACGCCGACCCGCTCAGCGATCCGCGCGTTCGGCAGCCCGCGGGCCGCGTGCAGCACGATCTGCGCGCGCACTCTAAAGCCGGTACTCGGTCTTGTGGCCCCAGGCTGCCTTCTTCAACCGGTGCTGCTCGGTGGCAGTCGGGGATATCGGGGCTTGGCTGCCGATTCGTCGGTGAGGCCCGAAGCGAGGGCTTTGAGGCTGCGCGGCCCCGGCCCCAATCTCCGGAAACGCCGGAAGCATCTCGGATCTGTTGCGGTTGTCCGGGACCGACACGACCAGGTGGCCGTATCAGCGGCGCAGGTCCGAGGCCGTCGAACCGCCCACGGTCGGGTCACGGTGCAGCCTGTCGGGGGGCCGCTGGGTACTCGCGGCCGGTGGGGGTCTCCTGGCCGGTCGAGCGGTCGATCGGCTGGATCATGAACGCCCTCCGCAATATGAGGGACTACGGCAGGCTTCCCCAACACGCCGAGGCACACCTGAACTGGGCGTTCATCACTCTCATGACCCGGCGTATGACCCGCACCGGCCCTCGCATCGACAGCTGGACGAAGAAGGCCGGGCCCCCGCTTGAGTACCGCGACGGGGAGCCCCGACGTCAGGTGTTCGTGAGCAGCGCCGACGGCCGTCTCCGTAACTACGCCCGTTTCGCCCCCGAATCCTGCGTCGGCGAGCTCTCCGCCCCGTCGTGGGGAGAGCCGATACGGTCCATCTGCCTCCAGGCCGGGAAGATCACCGGGCACAGCGTGGCGAGCAGATACACACCGCCAACTGCCAGCAGCGAGAAGGGCAGGCCGACCGAGTCCACGAGGAAGCCCGCACCCAGTCCGCCCAGCGGAGTGACCAGCTGCACCGAGGCCGTTGTCGCGCTCAGCACGCGGCTGCGCAGGTCCTCCGGCACCGTCTCATACGTCACGGTGGCCATGATGGGGTTGAGTACACCGAAGGCGAGACCCTCTACCGCCATGATCACGGCCAGCGGGGTGAAGGTGTCGGTGAAGGCGGCCACCACGAAGCGCGGCAGGCCCCCGATGAGAAAGGCGATCGTGAACACGGGCCACCGCCGAAAGCGGCTGCCCACCGCCCCAAAGGCCAGCGCCCCCGTGAGTGCGCAGACCCCGAATGCTGCGTTCAGCAGACCGAGATCAATGGCACCATCAAGCTCCTCACGGGCATGCACAGGCAGGAGCACGGCGCTCCATCCCTGGTCGAGGCCCCTGGTGACCAGCGTCATCAGGCACAGGCCCAGCAGCAGCGGCGTGGCCGCCACGAAGCGATAGCCGTCCGCGAGTTCACGACGGTAGGCACGCAGCGACGTCGGCTCGGCCCGTCGTTGGGCCTGCGCCTCGGGCAGGCCGCGCACTCCGAACGCGAACAGTGGCGCGGCCACGGCGAAGGTCGCGGCATCTACCAACAGGACGTTCTCGGCTCCGAGTACGGCGATCAGCACACCTCCGAGAGCGGATGCCGTCAGCGCCGCACAGCGTGCCGCACCGTCGTACAGCCCGGCAGCCCTGGTCAGCGGCATTCCGGCGCGTTCGGCGAGCGTGGGCAACAGCACGCCGCGAGCGGTTTCACCCGGTGCACGGAACAGCCCTGTCATCGCCATCAGCACGCACAGCATCCAGAACTGCAGGATGCCGGCGAACTGCAGCATCGGGATCGCCGCAACGGCGACCCCGCAGGCGAGATCCGAGGCGACACTCACCCGCTGTCGCCCCATGCGGTCGATGACCGGACCGCTTACGAGCGCAGCGAGCACTGCGGGCAGCAGTGTGCAGAACGCCACGATCCCGGCCCTGGCGGCACTGCCCGTGCTCTGCAGCACGAACCACGGCACGCCCATGTATGTGAGGCAATTCCCTGCGATCGAAACGAGGTTGGCGGCAAGAACCATTGCCAGAGGACGGCGATCAACCGTCCCGAAGTCTTCGGACACTACGGTGGTCTCCCATAAGGGGAAGCGCCCACCGTGAACGAAGCAGGTCAGCCGGTGGGCGAAGCGAAGTGGTCAGCGTCTGGCGCGCATGGCGAGGCGCACCGCGGTGCGGTGTTCACAAGCAGCGCCTCCAACACTTCGCCGGGATGACCACCCGGCACCTCCACGCATTGTGACGGTCGGGAACCGGCCCTCTGCAACGACGATCCGTCGCAATGAGCAGTGTGCATCGTGAAGTCGCAGGTCACGGGTCTGGCGTGAGTCGTCTTCGGGATTCTCGGGCTGATCGTGGGCGGATGCCTCTCGCGAAGATCATCGGTCAGCGGGCGATTTCGCGGTTGGTCAGCACCAGCAGGGCCCTGACCAGGACGGTCGCCGACTTCGGGTCGGTGCGGAGCTTGGTGAGGACGCGCCAGTTCTTCAGGTGGGCGAAGCTGTGCTCGACCGGGGCGCGGACTGCGGCCAGCACGGTGTTCGACAGTTTCTGGCCGGGGGTCAGGGGCCGGTTGCGGGCGGCCTTGTAGCCGGTGATCACGGCCGGGTCGGCGTCCGGGTCGTCGTTGTCGTCGAGGCCGATGAAGCCCAGGTCGGCGATGGCGCCGAGGCCGGTCGCGCGCAGATGGGCGGTGAGGTGGTCGTGCCGGCAGGCGGTGATCTCCGAGGTGCATCCGGGCCGGGCCGCGGAAACCCAGAGCAGCCGGCCACGATCGTCGGTGAGTGCGATCACGAGTAGTCCGTGGCATTTGCTCTTACCGGAGTAGTTCTTCCGGTTCGCATCTCCGGTGCGGCGTCGGGTGCGTATCAGCGAGCCGTCCAGCAGTACGATGCCGCCGCCCGTTCGGGCGATCTTCTTGAGCGCGCGGTCCAGGCGCGGGGCGCGGGCAGCCAGCAGGCCGACGACCTCGCGCACCCACCGGCTCACGGTGGTGCGGTGGATGCCGTTGCCGCCGGCCAGGTCGCCGGGCCGCTGGTCACAGCGCAGCACCGCCAGCACGATCCCGGCGATCTTCCCGGCGGGCAGCGCCCGCCACGGCGAGCGGATCTTCTTGCAGTGGCCTCGGATCAGATCGGCGAGATAGTTCAAGGTGGCGCTCGACAGCGGCAGGCGGGCGGCTTAGACAAGGCCGTCAGGGCCCTCGACGGTTTCGTTGTTTTTCCTCACACCAAACTCAACTGCCGCCGGGGGCCCGGCGGTTACGCCCACCCGCTCTTCGAGTCCGGCGACTACGGGCGCACGGTGAACTTGCCGTCACCACGCTTGTGCAGCAGCCGCGATCGGCCAGCTTGGTCAACTTCCCGCGCAGCGGCTCCAGCTTGCCCCGCACCTCGGTGTCCAGACCCAACGCCTCACCGACGGCCCGGGTGGCGACCGGCCCGCCGGCCTGCCGCACGGGGGCCAGGATGCGCTGGTAGTCCGCCGGCAGCGCGGACTCGGCCACCCCTGACGCCCGGTCCGGGACCAGCCGCACCGCCCGACCCGCCACCTGCACCACCGGCGACCCGGCCGTTGCCCGCTCGTCAGCGAGCTGCTCGCTCATCCGCTGCCACACCCGCACCGCCACGGCCAGCTCGTCCCGCTCGGCCGCACCTCGGACAGCTGCTTGACCAGCTGCTCTTCGAGTTCATCCAGCTCCGCGCGGCGCGCGGTGATCCGCTCATGCACCTCGGGGTCCACCATGCGCCGGAGCGTACGAGCGCAACCCGCGACGGCGGATGAGAAAGCGGAAACCCGCACCTGCCAGACGATCTACGCCCCAGACTGCCGCCTTACCGAGCAGCCCCGGCGTCAGGCCGTCCGGATCCGGTCCCGCACCTCCGGCCGCACCTCGAACCCGGCCGCCTTGTACGTGGCGACGCCGCCGACGTTGGAACTCGGCGTGCATACACGTACGCTCGACGAGCCCATCTCCCGCAGCGCGGCTGCCCCGGCCACGGTGATCGCCCGGCCGTAGCCGCGACCACGGTGGTCCTCGTGGACGCCCATCGGCTCGACTAGCCCCGGCTTCCCCGGGCCGGCCGACCACACCGTCACCACCGCCGCCACGCTGCCCTGGTCGTCATAGGCGCCCAGGCAGCGGGCGTCGGCGTAGAACGGTCCCGCCGACATCGCGTGCCAGTACTCGCGCGTAGGCCGCGAGGTGTTGAACGCCGACCGCAGGACGTCGGCGAAGTCCTGCGCCTGCTCCGGGCCGATCGACTTGATCCGCACGCCGGGGTCCTCCACCGGCTCGGTGAGGTCGCGGAAGAGCGGCGTCCACGGCTCGCCGACGCCCCAGCCCTCCTTGCTCAGCAGGTCGTGGAGCAGCAGGCCCAGTGGCGCCTCGATGGACACCGCTCCTTCCGGCAGCACACCGCGCCCAGGCAGCGAGAAGTCCTCGACAAGCCGCCGCGCCAAGTCCTCATCCTGGAAGGCGTCCGGAGCGACGGTCATCCGCACCAGCGTCGGCGAGTCGAGCATCCCGACCGCGAGAATCCGCCCGTCCCGACTCCAGGTCCGGACCACCGCGGCCGTCTCGGCCGTTCCGAACCGGTAGTTCCAGCCGATGTCCCCGGAATGCAACTGCATCGGCGCTTCGTCGTACTGCCACTCCCGCAGCGCGTCCATGGCCTCGCGTACCCCGTCGACAGCCGGCGTACCCAGCACAATCGTCATAGCCGGGATCAGACACTCCATCCCGAAGGTCCGCAACCGATTAACCGGGCCGGGGGGGGGGGGGGGGCGGCCGCCCCGTGGCTAACCACTCCGTTTCCTCCCCCGCGGCCGGCCCCCGGGCCGCCCCGGGCCCCCGCCCCGCGACCGGGTTCGTGCCCGGCGCGCACGGTGCGGT
>NZ_JBHXSG010000053.1:6785-61992 GCF_042714835.1 Streptomyces sp. NPDC058678
ATGTTTATATGATCCTGCTTAATCGCCGGGATCAGACACACCATCCCGATGGTCCGCACCCTATTACCCGGGCCGGCCGCTGCTCCCGCAGCGGCCCGACCAAGAGCTTCTGCTGCCGCAATAGCTCAGCAGCTTCGGTGCGCCCCGTTCCGCGCGGCGCGCGGTGATCCGCTCATGCACCTCGGGGTCCACCATGGGCCGGAGCGTACGAGCGCAACCCGAGACGGCGGGCGAGAAATCGCAAAACCGCACTTGCCAGACGATCTACACCTCAGACTGCCGCCCATGACCAGCACGAGTACGCCGAAGACAACTCACGCCGGACCCGTGACCAGCACCTTCACGATGCACACCGCTCAATGGGCAAGCTCACACAGGGAATTGACCAAGTTGCACCCATGAGGAAGCATCTGCTGACCATCTGGATCTCGGAGCGCCATGCTTCAACGCGCTAGGAAGAAAAGCTCTTACCCAGCGGCGCAGTGAACTGCTCAGACGGCCCGGGCTCCGGGCATCACGGACGCGACGGTGTCGAACAGCATCCGGTCCGTCCAGCCCTCCCACAGGTCCTCGCCGCTCAGGTCCACCGGGTCCGGCCGGGCCCGGGCGCAGGGGCCTGCGGCCAATCGCTCGCCACGGCGGTGGGGTTGAGTCCGTATGCGGCCTGTACGGCCGCGA
This sequence comes from Streptomyces sp. NPDC058678, assembly GCF_042714835.1. NCBI lineage: Bacteria > Bacillati > Actinomycetota > Actinomycetes > Kitasatosporales > Streptomycetaceae > Streptomyces > Streptomyces sp. NPDC058678. The sequence goes on from NZ_JBHXSG010000053.1 coordinate 7,464, forward strand.
TCGCCTGCTCGTACGTGTCGGTCTGTGTGTCGATGGTCAGCTGCACACCCGCCCCCTCAGAATCTCCAACACCATCCTGCCGTCGCCCCCAGCCTCCTGTCGCCCGACCGGCGACAGGCCCAGACGGACACGGCGGAAGTCACGGGCGGCGGCGCGTACGGCCTGCGCGCCGTCCCACTCGCTGCGGTACACCTCAGCCGCCGAAAGCGCACCAGTTCCTCCGCAACGTGCCACCGCCTTGGACCTCACCCGGGGAGCCTGACCTCATCACAGCTCGGCCAGTTCTCGATGGCTTTCGTTGGAGGGGCGGTCCGGCAAGACCGTCCCTGACACACAATCAGCCCGCTTCACTCCCGATGATGCCGCTGATCAGGCCAGATAGCGAACAGTTGCTGGAGTACTAGACGTGAGGGTACGTCGATGCCGATACTAGGAATATGTGCACGTGCGGCATTTGCATGGGCACGGAAGCGTGCCCCTGACGAACGAGGGGCGAACGTGATCGAGCGGCCCGGCGACATCTTCATCAGCTATTCGCGTAAGGACGAAGACATTGCCAGGGCGCTAAAGGACCGGCTCAATGACGCCGGGATCGTTGGCTACATGGACACTGCCGGGATCAAGGCTGGTGACAACTGGCGCAGCAAGATTGCGGATGCCCTCGACTCGTGTGTCCTTCTGGTCGTTGTCTGTACCTCGCACTCCGTCGCGTCACACGAGATCACTGCCGAGTGGGCCTACGCAGCCGGGCGGGGAGTGACGGTCATCCCAGTCCTCTACGAGGCGGGGCTACCTCTGCCGGCCGGACTTGATGCTTTTGACCGACTGGACTTCACTGACCCTGTGCATCGCCAGTGGGATCGGCTTGTGTCACGCATCGTTCAGGCGCAGGTGGAGAGTCCCGCAACTGGCGGGGTAATCCGGCGGGCGGGGTTGGAGAGTGTTTTCTTCGGACGGCAAGAGCTGATCCGACGGCTGTCCGTCCCGCAGATCCTGGCTAGGATTGCCGAGTCCTCTGAGCTAACGGTGGTGGGACGTAGCTTGGAAAGCTGGTCCCGGGAGTTCCGCGAGATCCACCATTTGTGTGATCGCAGGCACCTACGCGCACGGTTCGCGCTCGTTGACCCTGCACTTCCGCGTGAGCAGTGGATGGTCCCCGCCGACTACGCCCAACTTGACCTAGAGCCGAGCATTGACAAGCTGCGGCGGATGCCTCCGCTGTCTGCTGATTCCCGCGGGTCCTTTGACCTCTACCTGCTTCCCAACTCCCCACTACTCTCGTTCACTGGTTTCGAGGATATTTCGAACCGCTGCGGGATCCTCGAAATTGGCGCGAATCTTCATTTCAACGAGCGGATTAGCTTGATATTGAGGTCTGGCCACCGTGGGGTACCCGACCTGCTGGGGTCGCTGATCACCACATGCGACGAAATACTCCGGAACCGCACGCCTGTCTTCTCACTCGGCCGCGATACCTGATCGCAGCTCACGATCACTGGGATGGATTTCGTGACCTCAGAGAAACCCTCTTTTGGCTCTGCCTCCGGCGTCGATGATGGTCGCCGCATCTCCACGGGCAACGCCGAGGATCCCCGCTTCGCCTCCCGTGGGGGCTGGTTCGTGGGTGACTTCCTTGATAATCGGTCCGGCCTGCGCAGGGACAGTCCTCTAGCGGTGAAGTGGGGTGTCCACAAGGCGGGCGACACGCGGAGCGAGCCCAGCGCATCGGCGAGCGAGAATAGTTTGGCCCTCCTTGTGTCTGGTGTTTTTCAACTTCGTTTCCCTGGCGAGTTTCCTATGCAGGTTGTCCTTGAGGAGTGCGGCGACTACGTGCTGTTCGGGCCAGGAGTCCAGCACCTATGGGAGGCCCTTGAGGACTCTGTGATCGTCACGATTCGCTGGCGCGCATGCGCGCCAGTAAATTTGGGAGGCGCGTGACCAGGGATTGCGCAACCGTGAATACGGAAGTTGCAGTTGTGGGCGCGGGTATCTGCGGGCTCTTCATCGCCTACAAGTTGGCGCGACTCGGGTTCGATGTCCTGGTCATCGAAGCGGCTGGCCGAGTAGGCGCGGGTAGTTCTTCACACAATGAAGGCTGGTTGCACAGCGGGACTTACCACGCTAGCGCCATCACTGACCGGGCCACCGCCCTTCGAGTGGCCCGCAACTGCGCATACGGTCATGAGCAGATACGTATGCTCGTTCCTGAATCGCTCGACCCCGTGAGTAGCGGCTCTGTGGCTCTCGTCCGTGACCCTGATCGGGCCGAGGAGACCGAGAGCCGGTGGTTGGAAGCAGCCGTACAGTTCACCACTCTTAGGCCAGACGACGCCCGCACACGTCTCCCGGAGGTGGACTTCTCCGAAGTGCACCGCAGCTATCTGGTTGACGACGTGGGAATCGACACCCGCATCCTCCACCGCGTGCTCCTTACCGAGGCCGCCCTACGTGGTGCCCGCCTGTTCCTCCGGCATACTCTTAGTTACACCGCTGGCGGTGCCCCTGTCCTCTTAGATGCATACGGCGCGAGTAGGCCACTGCGCGCGGACTTTACTCTGCTGGCCACCGGCTACCGGACTGGCGACCTTTTAGAATCTCTGGGTTTCACATCCGCTTTACGTATGTGGAAGAGCCATATTCTGCATGGACCCCGGCTAACCCGCTGTCCGGTCTTCTGGCTCGACCCTGACGAGGCCACCTTGATGAACCACTCAGGCGACGTCAGCGTGGTTGGCCTCAACGAGGACGCGTACCGGATCCCCGATGTGGACCTCGACGTGGACGAAGCCCGCGCTGATGCCGTCCGCAAGGCCCTCGCCAGGCTCGCACCTGGCGCCGAACCCTCCGCCTACTCTGCAGTCGCCTGCGTCAAAGTAGATTTGGGCCGCAGCGATGAGACACGCTCGGTCGAAATGAAGATTAGCGAACTCGCCGACGATACCTTTATGGTTCTCCCCGGCAAACTCACCGAGGCCCCAGCCCTCGCCGACCGACTCGCGCGCATTCTGGTTGCCCGCGCTGGCATGCACCAGATCTCTTCCAGGCCTTGGGACCTCAGCTAAGCGTCGACTCAAAGTTCTCGCTGTGCCCAGCGGGTTACCGGCCTGGTCATCCGCCGTCGACGTAGGCGCGGGCTGCGACCATGACGTCGCGGTAGCGGCCTTCGGCGATAACGGTGAGCGGGGCTTCGTCGTTGAGTTGAGGGTTCATGCCGATGAGCCATGCGCGTGCGGTGGACAGGCTTTCCGCGTCCTGGATGAGGTGGAACACCTGGAGTGCGGCCCGGAGGCGCTCTTCGGCTTCGGGGCGGGGGGCGTTTTCGCCGGATGCCCATTTGCCGACCTGGCGGTGGTCGCTGAGGTTGGTGATCCGTGCGGTGAGGCGCTGGCCGAGGTTGTCCTGCAAGAATCGGGCGATGTCTGCGATGGACATGCGCACGGTGTGGCGGTGCGCGGTGCGGGCGGCTTCTCCGCTTTTGGTGGCTGCGGAGTCGTTGGCTGCGGGCATGGTTTGTCTCCCTCGTGTCATGACTGGGCGCCGGCTGGGGATTGCGCGATCGCTGGTCAGACAACGGGCTGTGCGAGCGGCTGGTGATGGCCAGGTGACGGCGGTGCTTCTTGGCGTGTGTGTCCGTGGGGAAGCGTGACCTCGACGGACGCCTCGGCATGGTGTGCCGGTGTGTCAGCGGTGCACTCCGGTCGTTCGGGACGATCGGGTGCTGGGCTGTTCGAAGGGGTGCTGGCGGTACAGGAGCTGCCGGTTGCGCAGGCGGGAGGAACGGGTTGCTGTGAGGGATAAGCCGTGGCGTTGTCTGATCACTGCGGGGCCTTCCTTCTTGACACACCGTTAAGGTACCCAAATCCCACCGGCTTCCCTACCGGTTCCGCTCTTTCCTCCGCTCCTCTCTTCTGGGCCAACTGGGATGCTTGACCGGCGTTTTGGCCTCTGAGGTGCAGATTTGCCGGGTGCCGGTGTCTGGACCGGCGCCCGGCTGGGATGCGAGGATCGTTCGTTTGGGCTATGGCGTTTGGAGGAGGTTTTTTCTCCCCCCTCCCCCGGGGCGGGTCGTCTACCGGATGGTGAGTCCGTAGTGGGCGGCCACGGTGCTGAGGCCTTCTGTTTCGGGCCAGACCGGTTGGGTCTCGACCTGCTGGAGATCGCAGCCGCTGAAGATGGCCCAGCATCGCCGGGAGGCGAAGCGTGAGCCGTAGGCGACGCCGTGAATCAGCTGGGCCTGCTGCGGGGTGCGTTGGGCGATGGCCCAGGCCGCGATGCGCCGTGTGACGCGGCGGTCGGCTCCTTGGATGTGCTCGTGGGTGAGTTTGTCGACGTCGAGGGCTTTGAGTTCGGGCTGCAGGTTCTCGCTCAGGCTGGCCAGGGTCGCGCCGTCGTCGACGTCGAGGAACCGCGCTTTCTTGTCCGGCTGGAGCCTGACGAGCGTGTGGCGGGTGCGCCAGTCCAGGGGCAGGGTGCCGGGCGGCATGAAGTACGGTTCGCGCCAGTCTTCCTTGATGACGGCGCGGAGTTCGGGATCGACGCGGAAGTGTTCCAGGGCTTCTGCGAAGCATCCTTCGATGTCGGATGCGCAGTAGAGGGTCCCGTGGCCGACCAGGCTCCATCGGTTGCCGCTGGAGCGGTCGGTGTCGCCGGCTGCGATCTTGTTGTACTTGAGCGGCTTTTTTGCTTTGCCCAGGCGCCAGACGCCGTGGTCCGGTGCTGTAACGAGCCGTACTCCTAAGTACGTCTCCTCGGTCATGCGCCGCTCCTTACGTCGGCGGGCGCGGGTGCGTGCTGCGCCTGCCGGTCGGCGGGCCTGTGCGGTGTGCGGGTGCAGGCCTGCGTGTGGTTCCGGGTGCCCGGTGTCGGCTCGTTCGGGGGCGCTGGCGGGCCGGCTGGCTCGTTTCCCCCTGCGGGCCTGTGCCGGACGATCATCGTGTGGCTGCTGTGGGGGGCTCTGTGCGGATTTTGGCATATGACGGGGGGCGCGAAGGGGGCGCGTGTGGCCGGTTGCGCTACCCGTCGAGGCGGAGGTTGAAGACGGCGACGCCGGCTTCGCCCGTGATGGTGAGGGTGACGGCCGGCTTGTCGCTGTGGGGGCGGGCGCTGAGTGTGTGGACGCGGGTGCCGGTGGCCAGTTGGAGGATGCAGCGGCTGGTGGTGGTCTGCCAGATGCGCAGTGTGCCGTCGCGGGATGCGCTGGCGATGTAGGAGCGGGGGGTGGGGATGAGGGTGCTCCAGGCGGTGAGGGCCTCGATGGTGTCGGTGTGGCCGCGCAGGTGGTCGCTGCGGGGCTGGCAGGTGTCGAGGTCCCACAGACGCAGGGTGTCGTCGCCCGCTGTGGCCAGGAGCGGGCCGTCGGGTGCGTGCAGGTCGAGGGCGAGGGCGTTGATGAAGCCTTGGTCGCAGCGGAAGGTGTGCAGTGCGGTGGGAGTCCCGGGGTGCCAGAGGCGGGCGGTGCCGTCGGCGCTGCCGGAGGCGAGGCAGAGGGCGCCGCGTGGGTGGGTGGCTGCGGCGACGGTGAGGACGGCGAAGTCGTGTTTCCAGATGTCGGTCTGCTGGCGTGTGTGGAGGTCCCAGAGGCGGACGGTGTGGTCGTCGCTGCCGCTGATGGCGAGGCTTTGCCCGCTGGTGGTGCGGCAGGTGGCGATGGAGCGGACGGGAAGGATGTGTCCGGTCAGGGTCGGCTGGTCGTCGCTCTGAGGTGGTGGGGTCCCAGAGGGCGATTGTGTGATCGCCTGAGGTGTAGAGCAGTTGGGGTTGTTCGTCGGCTGGGGTGCTGAAGGCGAGGACGGTTGCGGGACGGTGGGCGGGAAGGGGCAGGGTCGGGCCCGGCTGGCCGGTGTGGGCGTTCCAGATCTGCACGTGGGCTGCTGCGTAGCTGACGGCTACTTCCACGCCGGTGTCGGTGTGCCGGGAGGCTGCGGCGAGCGCGGCTGGTGGGGGGGCGGCGCCGTCCAGAGCGCTGCGCACGGTGTCTTCGGTCCATGTGCGGATGGTGTTGTCGCGTGCGCAGGAGACGAGCAGTGCCGGCTGGTCGCTGGGGACGGCGTGCGGCGGCGTACTGGTCGCCGCGGTCGGCCCCGGCTGGGGCCTGGCCGTCGACGCGCTCAGCTTCGCGCTCGCCGCCGCGTCCTTCGCGTTGGTCCGCGTCCAGGTCGCGCCGCCCGAGCCCAGCCCCGGCCTGGTGCACGAACTGCGCGTCGGCTGGCAGGAGTTCACCTCCCGCAGCTGGGTGTGGGTGATCGTGGTGGCCTTCTGCTTCCTCAACGCCGGCCACACCGCCTCGTTCACCGGTCCTCGGCCCGGCCGTCGCAGACACCACCGGGATCGGCCGCACCGGCTGGGGCCTGGCCGTCGCCGCGTCCTCGCTCGGCGCGATCGCCGGCGCAGTACTGTCGCTGAGCTGGCGGCCCCGGCGCGCGATCCTGATCGGCTGCGCGCTGATGGGTCTGACGGCGATGACCCCGCTGCTGCTCGCGCTCGCCCCGTGTACCTGGGTGCTGGTCGTGGCCAACTTCTTGGCGGGCGTGGGTGTCGAGCAGGCCGGCGTCGCCTGGTACTCGACCCTCAACGAGCAGATTCCCGAGGGGCCTGGCCCGCGTCTACGCCTACGACGACCTCGGCTCCTACCTCGCGCTCCCGCTCGCCCAGTTCGCCGCCGGACCCGCCGTGCTCTTCCTCGGCCTCCATGCCACCCTCTACGCGGCCGCCGCGCTCATCCTCCTCGCCACCCTCGCCATGGTCGCCACCCCCTCCATCCGCGCGCTGGTCCCGAAGACCGCAGAACCGCTGCCCGCCTCGAAAGATCCGGTGCCTCGCTGAGCTCGACTCTGACGCGCTGATGACCATAGGTGGGTGGTGTCGGGCACGATGGTGCGCCCAGCGGGTCCGTGCCCGCTGGGTTTCGTTCCGGTGGGTTTCGTTCCGGTGGGTTCATCCGGTGCCCTCCACGGGGTCGAGGGTGACCGGTAGCCGATTGAAGCATCCCCGGACCTTGATGAGCACCCGGAGATGGGGACATGCGAGCTCAGTCGCCCGGGAACTCGGCATCAGCTACGAGAGCGTGCGCGGCTGGGTGGACAAGGCCAAGAACGCCCAGGCCACGCAATCCGCGCCGACGGCGGTCGGGTTGCGCCCGTCGCGTTCCCCGGCCCGGCGGGCGGGGCCCTACCAGGAACGCGAGGGCTGCGTCATCGCGGTGCCCGGGACGCCGTAGCGGTGATCCCGCGCCGCCGCCCGCTTCCTCACCCAGAAGCAGTGACGCAGGCCCGCGCCAACTCCCGTGCGGGAAGGCGCCCTTGCAGAGCACCTTCCCGCACCACGGTCGACATGCGCCTGCACAAGCCGCGCAGCTTCCCGCCGAGCGCCCAGGTGATCTTGCCGACGGTCACTGCGAACTTCTGGCCGTGCGCCCGAGTCCCGGTTATTCAACCTCGACCCAGTCGAGGCTGCGTTCCACGGCCTTCTTCCAGCCTGCGTAGCCCTTTTCCCGCTGCTCGTCGCTCCACTGCGGCTCCCACCGCTTCGACTCGTGCCAGTGCAGGCGGAGCTCGTCGGTGCTCTCCCAGAAGCCGGTGGCGAGCCCCGCGGCGTAGGCGGCGCCGAGCGCGGTGGTCTCGGCGACGACAGGGCGGCTGACGGGTACGCCGAGGATGTCGGCCTGGAGTTGCATGCACAGGTCGTTGGCGGTGACGCCGCCGTCGACCCGCAGCACGTCCAGTGCCACCCCGGAGTCCTGCTCCATCGCCTCGGCCACGTCGCGGCTCTGGTAGCAGATGGCCTCCAGGGTCGCCCTGGCGAGGTGTGCGTTGGTGTGGAACCTGGCGAGACCGACGATCGCCCCCCGGGCGTCGGAGCGCCAGTAAGGCGCGAACAGGCCGGAGAAGGCCGGTACGAAGTAGATGCCGCCGCTGTCCTCCACCTGCCGGGCCAGTGTCTCGACCTCGGCGGAAGAGGAGATGATCCGCATCTGGTCGCGGAGCCACTGCACGGCGGACCCGGTGACCGCCATGGACCCCTCCAGCGCGTACACCGCCGGCGCGTCCCCGAACTGGTACGCCAGTGTGGTCAGCAGACCCTTGCTGGACCGGACGATCTCCGTGCCCGTGTTGAGGACCAGGAAGTTGCCGGTGCCGTAGGTGTTCTTCGCCTCGCCCGGGCGGAAGCAGACCTGGCCGACGGTGGCCGCCTGCTGGTCCCCGAGGACGCCGGTGATGGGTACGGCGGTCCGTAGCGGACGGGTGGTGCGGGTGGACCCGAACGCCTCCGGGTGCGAGGAGGGGTTGATGGTCGGGAGCATGGCCCGCGGGATGCCGAAGATGTCGAGGAGCTCGTCGTCCCAGTCGAGGGTCTCCAGGTTCATCAGCATGGTGCGGCTGGCGTTGGTGACGTCCGTGGCGTGGATGCCGCCGTTCGGACCGCCGGTGAGGTTCCACAGCACCCAGGCGTCCGTGTTCCCGAAGACGGCCCGGCCGTCCTCGGCCGCCTCTCGGACGCCGTCGACGTTCTCCAGGATCCACTTGATCTTGCCGCCGGAGAAGTACGTTGCCGGTGGCAGCCCCGTCTTGCGCCGGATGAGATCGCCGTGCTCCCGCTCCAGCGCCGCTGCGATCGAGTCGGTGCGGGTGTCCTGCCAGACGATCGCGTTGTAGTACGGCTGACCGGTGCGGGGATCCCAGATGACCGTGGTCTCCCGCTGGTTGGTGATTCCGATGGCCGCCAGATCGGCGGCGGACAGGTCGCTTTGGCGGACGGCGTTCTGCATCGTGGAGTTCGTGCGTTCCCAGATCTCCACGGGGTCGTGCTCCACCCAGCCGGAGCGGGGGAAGATCTGCTCGTGTTCGAGCTGGTGGCGTGCGACCTCGTTGCCGTCGTGGTCGAAGATCATGAAGCGGGTGCTGGTGGTGCCTTGGTCCACCGCCCCGACGAATTCGGGCATGGTCGTCCCTCTCACTTTTCCGGTGCGGGCACCCGGCCGGTTTCCTGCTCGGCCCCGGGAGCCGGCAGGAAGGGGGTGATCAGCAGGCGGTAGAGCAGCGCACCGACCAGGCCGCCGACCAGAGGGCCGACGATCGGCACCCAGAAGTAGAGGTCGCCGTTCTGATCACGCCAAGCGCCTCCGTAGCCCGTGAGGAACGCCGCCAGCCGTGGTCCCAGGTCACGGGCCGGGTTGATCGCGTAGCCCGCGTTGGTTCCCCAGGCCATGCCGATGGCGACGACGATCAGGCCGATGATGAACGGGGCCATGTTCGCGCCCGGCGGCGTGCTCAGCAGGTCGGTGACCGCGAAGACCAGCAGCACCAGCAGGGCCGTACCGATGATCTGGTCGCGGAAGGCCCCGAGCTGGCTGATCGGGAGCCCGCCGTTGCCCGGCAGGGTGGAGAAGACGATCTCCGTCTTGTCGGTGTGCCCGGGGTCGGCCCTCGCCAGCACCTCGCTGTAGTTCCAGCGCACCAGCAGGGCAGCGACGAACGCGCCCGCCGTCTGGGCCAGCGCATACGGCAGGACCTTGCTCCACGGGAAGCCCTTGAAGGCCGCGAGCGCAAGGGTGACCGCGGGGTTGATGTGGGCGCCGCTGATCCGCGCCGCCACGTAGACGGCTAGGACGACGCCGAGGCCCCAGGCCCACGCGATGCTGTCGTGGTCGCCCAGGCCACCGTCGGTCAGCGCGCCACCGGCGACGACCTGTGCGACGACACCGCAGCCGAACAGAATGAGGATCATGGTGCCGACGAACTCGGCTGTGAGTTCGCCGACCAGACGTGCCTTCGATGTGGGTTCCGGCATGTTTTGATCGTCGGCGGTGCGGCCGCGGGCGGCATCCGCAGGCGGGCCGATCAGGTGAACCGGCGCCTGGCGCCCGGGGCCCAGGAGGTGAAACTTTGCCTCTCAGGCTTCGGGGACGGCGTCCTCGGTGCGGCCCTCGGAGAACTCCCACCAGGCGAGGGGCAGCCAGTCTCCGTCGACGAAACCGTCGACCGCCGACCCCCGACCGCTGATCGACACGGCGGTGCCGGGCGGATAGGTGGTGCCGGACAGTCCGGACACGGAGACGAGCAGGGTGCCGAGGCGTCGTATCACTGTTCGGGCTCTCTCACTTCTACAGAGATGACTATGTGACGACAGTAGACAACTTGTCGGATGGCGCACAACGGACGGACCATGAGATAGGGCACAAAAACACGAGGGCACGACAGCAGCACTACCGCGTGGAGGTGCGTAAGCATGAAGGCCGTCGTCTACAAGGGACCGTTCGAAGTTGCCGTCGAGCAAGTGGAGAAGCCTGGACTCCAGCACCCGAACGACGTGATCGTCCGCGTGACGTCCACGGCGATCTGCGGCTCCGACCTGCACATGTACGAGGGCCGCACCGCGGCCGAGCCGGGCATTGTCTTCGGCCACGAGAACCTCGGGATCATCGAGGAGACCGGGGACGGAGTCTCGTCCCTCAAGCGGGGTGACCGGGTGGTCATGCCCTTCAACGTCGCCTGCGGATTCTGCAAGAACTGCACGGCCGGCTTCACGGGCTTCTGCGTGACCGTGAACCCCGGGTTCGCGGGCGGTGCGTACGGCTACGTCGCGATGGGACCGTTCAGCGGAGGTCAGGCCGAGTACGTACGGGTGCCGTACGCCGACTTCAACTGTCTGAAGCTCCCCGAGGGCGATGCCAACGAGAGCGACTTCGTCCTGCTCGCCGACATCTTCCCGACGGGCTACCACGGGAACGAGCTGGCCGACGTCCGTCCCGGCGAGAGCGTCGCGGTGTACGGCGGCGGGCCGGTCGGCCTGATGGCCGCCTACTCCGCCCTGCTGCGCGGCGCCAGGAAGGTGTTCGTCGTCGACCGGGTGGCCGAGCGGCTGCAGAAGGCCGAGGAGATCGGCGCGATCCCGGTCAACTTCGCCGAGGGCAATCCGGTGGAGCAGATCAAGGACCAGACGGAGGGAGAAGGCACCGACAAGGGCATCGACGCGGTGGGCTACCAGGCCCAGGCACGCGGCGAGGACCGGGAGGAGCCGGCAACCGTCCTGAACTCGCTCGTCGAGACGGTGCGGCCGACCGGAGCGCTGGGCATTCCGGGCCTGTACGTTCCCTCCGACCCCGGCGGGCCGGACGATCAGGCCAAACAGGGCATGCTGCTGGTGGCCATCGGCAGGCTCTTCGAGAAGGGACTGCGCCTGGGCACCGGCCAGTGCAACGTGAAGCGTTACAACCGGCATCTGCGCGACATGATCATCGAGGGCCGCGCACGGCCCGGCTTCGTCGTCTCGCACGAGCTGTCGCTGGAGGAGGCGCCACAGGCGTACGAGAAGTTCGACAAGCGCGTCGAGGGCTACACCAAGGTCGTCCTGCACCCGAACCGATGACCTGACGTGCCACATCCGGTCCACTTGACGCACCTGTGCGCCGACCTCGCAGGTTCGCCGGTCAGCGGGCCACGCGAGGGCGGTGGTCACGGCCCTACCGCTCAAGGCGCACCGGGCGTCGCAAGTGGCAGCCTCGCGCCTGTACGGAACCAGCACAGACGATCAGCGAGGCGGCGGGCGGACCGGCAGCCGCCTCGCTCTACACTCTGCGCGACACTCTGCGCGCGGTCAGCCTCGGATGATGTTCTGGGCCTGCGGGCCCTTCTGGCCCTGGCCGATGTCGAACGTGACGTGCTCGCCCTCGGTGAGCTCGCGGTATCCGCTGCCCTTGATCTCGGAGTAGTGCGCGAAGACGTCCGGGCCTCCGCCGTCCTGCTCGATGAAGCCGAAGCCCTTCTCGGCGTTGAACCACTTCACGATGCCGCTGGCCATACTGGTCGTTCCTTCGTTCATGCCCGGGAGCAGCCCCTTCTTCGGGGCGTGCTCCGGCTCTCAGCAATCGCAGGAGCCAACAGCCGTTCTACCCCGGAACACGGCCTCCACCCGGCTGACGACACAGGTTCACGCATCGCAAGCCCGCCGGCACCGGCGCTTTTACGTCTGGTGGCTGCCGATGTCGGCCTCCCCGCTTCCGAGTCGGAGCGATCATGCGGGTGTCGGGCCGACGAAGGACAGGACGTCGTCCATCGTGACGAGCCGATCATGGTGCCCTTTGTCCAAACCGGTCATCTCCGACGCGCTGCGCGCGGATGCGTGGGTGAAGCGGCTGACGGCACGGGGCATCACCGGCCGGACGCCCCGCTGCCTCCCCGGTTCGAGTTCGTGGGTCCAAGCGCGTCCCGCATGCGGTCGTAGAGGCTCAGCGGCACGCCCAGCAGGGCGTTGCCGGGTGGGCGGCGGGGGACGACCGGGTGGGGATGCGTGGGCGCGGTGCGGCGTACCGTCTCCCAGAGGGAGCCCAGGCGCCGTAGTCGGGCCGTGCCCACCGCGTCCTGCAGCCGTGGGAGCAGGAGGTCCTCCTCGTCTCTGATGTCCTGCCGGATCAGCGCGAACGCACGCTCCACCTTGTCCTCGCGTTCCGGGTCGCCGGGAGGCAGCCGTTCGATGTCGGCCACGAGATCGTTGATCTGCTGGTGTTCTTCCTCGACCCGGGCGGTCAGCTCCTCTCCGTTCGGGACCGAGCGCCGCACCGCCGGCCACAGCACGGTCTCCTCCGCGAAGGCGTGGCTGAAGACCAGCTGGACGAGGTTCTTCAGCGCCTGTTCCCGTTCCTGGCCGGCACTGCGCCGGTACAGCTCCATGAGGCGGTCGATCTCCGCGTGATCACGGCGCTGTCGCGCCAGCACACTGCTCTGGCCGCCCAGTTCCTGCGGCGTCTGATCCTTGAGGGACTTCGGCATGGCTTGGCTTCTCCCGAACCGGCTGGGTGACCTCGAGGACGTTCGCCTGGGGGTGCACCGCACGAGGACGGTGCTCCCGCAGGCGTGGATGCGGTGTGTACCGCCGTTTGTCAGCCGTTGCCCATGGCCTTGCGGACGGTGTCCTTGGTGCGGTCCATAAGGGCGGCCACCGGGCCGAGGGCCACGTTGGCCGCGCCGGACTCGACCCCGGGGTGGGGCCGGGTGGGGGCCATGGCCTCGGCGGCCTTGACGGCCTTGGCCATGGCGGCGAGTTCGGTCACGTCGGTGCTGCGGCGGATGTGGGAGAACTCGTAGCGTTCCTCCGCCCGCGCGTGCTCCTGCACGTCCGTGCGCAACTGCCTCAGCCGCGGCAGGAACTGGGGATCGTCGGGGTCCATTTCGTCCAGGGCCAACAGTGATTCCTTGGCGGCCTTCTCCTCGGCGAGGCGGTCTTCGACGACCTGCCGGCCACCGTCCACCGCCCGGCGCACGAAGGGGTGCACGACCTCCTCCTCGGCGGTCTCGTGCACGGCCAGCAGGCGTACGAGACGGCGGAAGGCATCGCGGCGCTCCTCCCCCTCGCTCTGCTCGACCTCGTCGAAGAGGTTGCGGATGTCACCGTGCTGGCGCATCAGCAGTGCCACCACATCCGTGTCCTTGGCCTGGTCGTCCCCGGCCTGCGGGGTGTGCAGCTCGGTCATCCCTGCTTCCCTCACTTCTCGCGCATGGCGGGGTCGGGGTGCTCGCCCTCGGACTGGACGCGGTACTCACGGCCGAACATCTCGCCGTGCTCCACCATGACCTGCTCGCTCGGCGGCTCCTCGCCGCCGTGGATCTGCTCCTGCATCCGCTCGAACCGCTCGTGCGCCTCGCGCACATAGCCGGCACCGAGCGTCGTCAGGTCCATCTGGGTGTCGAGCAGCTCCCGCACGTACTGCTTGTTCGGCTCGAAGGTGAGCACGTTCGGCAGCTCCGGCGCCAGGACCTCCTGCGGCTCCCGGCCGTCGTGGCGGCGCATCAGGTCGCAGGCCGTGTGCAGGTGCTCCAGCTCCATGTTCAGGTGCAGCTCCCAGATCGCCTTGACCCTGGGGTCGCTCTCCTGCTCCATGAAGGAGTAGTACAGGTAGCACTCGTTGTACTCGTGGTTGACCAGTTGCTCCCACCACGTCTCACCCGGGTCCACCAGGGACTCGTAGTGCGTGACGTGCTCCTCCTCGATCAGCCCGATCTCCTGGTAGAGCTGCCGGGCGATCGGCTCCATGTAGGTGGGGCCGGTGTTCATGTAGAAGTTCATGGTCTGCTGCTCCGCCGACATGATCGTCAGCGCGTGCAGCTTCGACAACGGGTCCGTCTCGCCCTTGGCGTACGCGTCGCGAACGTTGTCGTACGGGTCGCGGTGGTGGTACTTCGTCGGCCGGCCCGGCATGACCTCCGTCAACCCGTCGACGATCGACTCCGCCTTGCGGTGCTCGATCATCTCGTACAGGTTGGCGTACCGGTACAGGTGGTCGAAGTCCTCCAGCACGCCGAACTGGTATGCCTGCTTGAGATACGGGTCCGGCTCCATCCGCGCCACCCAAGCGGTGAGGTCTACCGCGACCTGCTCGTACGCGATCGTCGTCTCCAGCACAGAGGACACGCCGGGCAGCAGCCAGTTGACGACCTTCTGCTGCTGCGCCTCGATGTAACGCGTCCGGGCCAGCTGACGTTTCACCTCGGGATCGACGGTGTTCCGGGCCAGCGTGTGGCTGAACATGATCGCCTCGACCTCGATGCCGTTCATCGTGATGATTCGGCACCGCGTGTACGGGTCGCACCGGTCGGGGTCGATCGGCTGCACGTTCAGCTCGCGCCAGCTGCGCAGCTGGCGGTCCAGCGGGATGCCCCGCTGTTCCAGGGGATTGAAGGTCATGGGGGTGCTCCTTGTCAGGACGGGCGAGTGCAGTACCCCCGACGCCGTACTGCATGTCGGTGCCAGGGCACCGCAGTCAGGCTTTAGCCATCCAGAGGTCCCGGCCACCGCACACGCCCGGACGGCCGCACATGCACGCCGTTCGGGCGCAAGGCCGCATTCCGAGCCGCCCCGCGGGCGCTGAAGCACGCACCCGCTCGCGGGGCGGATCATGTGGACCCCGTGCTCGCACGCTGCGTTTCCACCGGCTGGGCGAGGCGAGTGACGGTGCGTGGTGGCGAACGGTGCGAATCAGTGGGTGCGGCTGCCGGCGCTGTGGGTGCGCCGGCTTACGCAGACGTTCGTCCACTGGTCGCTTTGGGTGGAAGCGGTCCGGGCGCTGGTGCTCCGGCCTCCGTCGTGGACGAGTACGAGGGCGGGGGCCGGGTGAGGCTCACGCCGTTCGTGATGGCAGACGTACGCCTGCCCGGCGTACCGGCCGGGAGGCGGTGATGGCGGCGCTCGACGACATCGTCTTCCACCAGCTCCTGGGCTGGCACCACTTCTACGACCGGTCCACCACCGGCGTCGGCCTGCTGTCCGACGGGCTGCTGCACACGGCCGAGTTGCTCGGGCTCGTCGCCGGGTCCTTCCTCTACGCCGACCTGCGCCGCCGCCGGACGCTGGCGCCGGCCAACGCACGGGCCGGATTCTTCCTCGGGCTGGGGGCGTTCCAGCTGCTCGACGGGATCGTGGACCACAAGCTGCTGCGAGTCCACCAGATCCGCTACGGCGTGGACGTCACCCCGTACGACTGGGCGGGTAACCTCGCCGGCCTGGCCCTGCTGCTCGTCGGTGTGGTCCTCGGCCTGCGTGCGGTCCGCCGCGACAGGGCCGGTACGGCGGCGTGAGGCTCGCGCACGTCCACCCGGACGCGGCCACCGGTCTCGGTGCGGCCGGGCTGTGCATGGTCGTGGCGGGGCTGCTGGTGGCCGCCGCCTATGGGACGGGGGCCGCGCGGCTGCGGCGCCGGGGAGACGCCTGGACCCGCCGACGGGACGCGTCCTTCGCCGCGGGCGTCCTCGCCATCACCTGGGCGGCGGGGGGGCCAACACAGGGAGGGTCCTTCACCAGGCACATGGCCGAGCATCTCCTCGCCGGCATGGCGGGCCCCCTCCTGATCGCCCTGGCCCGTCCCCTCACCCTGGCCCTGCGCGCGCTTCCCGCCGGCCCGGCCCGCCGGGGCCTGCTCGCACTCGCGCACTCCCGGCCCGTGAGCCGGCTCATCTTCCCGCCGCTGGCGGCGCTACTGGACGTCGGCGGCCTGTGCCTGCTGTACCGCACCCGGCTGTTCGCCGCCACGGAGCACAGCGCCCTCCTGCACGCCGTGGTGCACGCGCATGTGGTGGCCGCCGGGCTGCTGTTTGCCTTCGCCGTGTGCCAGCTCGATCCGCTGCGCCGCCGCTGGAGCCCCGCCGTCCGCGGAGGCACCCTGCTGGCCGCCGGTGCGGTACACGCCGTGCTGGCCAAGACCCTCTACAGCTCACCGCCGCCCGGCACCGCCTTCACCGCCGGCGACCTGCACAGCGCGGCCCGCCTGATGTACTACGGCGGCGACGTGGACGAAGTGGGGCTGGCCGTCGTACTCGGGATCGGCTGGTACACCGCCCGTGAGCGTCGGGACCCGCACGTCGCCGCAGCGCGGCGTCCACCGGCGCTCCCTCCCCGGTCCGGAACCTGATCGACCTCCCATGCGCCGCATCGGCCAGGCTTCCGCCTGGGCGATGGCGGCTCGAGAGAGTGGGGTATGTCGGCGGTCGGTCGCGGCCCAACGCGTGATGTGGGTGGCCGCCTATGCCGCACAGGCCCGGACGAACGCGTCGGCCAGTTCGGCGGGGCGGGTGAAGAGGGCCTCGTGGCTGCCCGGGGTCTCGATGACCAGGGGGTTCTTGAGCCGTGGCAGGAAGCGGTCGGCCCAGGCCCACTCGCCGGGAAGGGCGAGGTCTTCGGTGGCCAGGATGTAGGCGGTGGGGATGTCGAGTGCGGCGAACGCCGTCGTGTCCGGCTTCTCGGTGAAGGTGCCGAGGGGCTGCGGGACGAGCAGGGAGTGGATCAGGCGCTGGGTCTCCTCGCTGGCGTCCTGCATGAACGCCTGCTGGAAGACCTCGAAGGGAAACGTCACTGTGTCGTTGCCGGAGGCGGACGCCACGGCGTGGAACATCTCGCCGTAGTGCGGCGGGCACGCGTCGATCAGGGACTCGCCGTCCTGCGGCACGAACGCGTTCCAGAAGACCAGGCGCCGCAGCCGGGCAGCGAGCTTCGGCGCCGCGCCGGTCATGACGTAGCCGCCCCAGCTGTGGCCGACCAGGGTGATGTCGGTCAGCCCGGCGCGTTCGACATAGTCCACGAGGCTGTTCACGCAGTCGGTGAGGGTCACGCCGCGCGGGTCGTCGTCGGCGCCCAGCCCGGCCAGGGTGGGGGTGTGCACCAGGTGCCCGGCGGCTCTCAGCTCTGTCGCGACCGGGCGCCAGGCCCATCCGCCGTGACAGGCTCCGGTCACCAGTACGAAGGTCTCGCTCATGTCGGTCTCCTTTGATCGAGTGGTCGAGTGATCGGGTGAATCAGTGATCGGGTGACGAAAGCTGGGTTCACAACCAGCGTGGAAGGTCCGGGAGTCCACCCGTGACACGCAGCTCACGCAGCTCTTGGGTGCTGCCCCGGCCGGTGAGCCAGGCGGCGAGGGCGTACGGCGGTCCGGTGACCGTGACGCCCGGGGCGGGCGTGCCGAGTACGACGGTGCCGTGGCCCTGCGCCGCCAGTTCGGCGCCGATGCCCGGCTCGACGCGAGCCGACAGCCACCCGGCCACATCGCGTACCAGGGCCCAGGCGAAGTCGGGCGGCAGCGCGTCCATGTCGACGCCGACCCGCAGGTCGACCAGGTGGATCCACACCTCGCGGGCCCGCAGCCACGGCACCTCCGACGCCGGGATCTCCCGGCCCTGCGCGCTGACGACGGTGGCCGACCAGGCGTCGGCCGAGAGTGCGTCGGCGGCCTTCCGGAAGCGGGCGGCGGACTCCCGTACGTCCGCCCGCTGGTCGGCGAGAGGCCGTCCGGCGCCCGCCTCGATGTCCGTGACGCGCTGGTCCGGCGAGGTGTACATGGGTGTCGGGATGCCTGTCCGGGCCCAGGTCAGCAGGTTGACCAGGGCGTCGGCGTTGCGGGCGAGGTGGGTGAGCAGATGGCCACGGGTCCAGCCGGGCAGCGCGGACGGTTCGGTGGCCGCGTTCTCCGGCAACGCGTCGACCGCCTGTCGCAGCCGGTACTGTCCGTCCTCGACCCACCCGAGAACCCGTTCCGGCTTGCTCACGGCTTGTCCTCGACGACCGTGTTCACGCACTCCCCGACACCCTCGACCACGGTCCGTACGACCTGGCCCGGCTTCAGGAACACCTTGGGGTCGCGGGCCGCGCCGACCCCGCCCGGGGTACCGGTGAGGACGAGATCGCCCGGCTCCAGCGTCGTGAACGTGCTGAGGTACGTGGCGATGTCCGCCGGGGTGAACAGCAGGTCGGACGTGCGCGAGCGCTGCATGATCTGCCCGTCCACCTCCAGGCGGATCTCGAGGTCGGCCGCGTCGTCGATCTCGTCGCCGGTCACCAGCCAGGGCCCGGCCGGCGTGCTGGCCTCCCACGCCTTGCCCTGCAGCCACTGCGGGGTACGCCACTGCCAGTCCCGCATGGAGATGTCGTTGACGACGGTGTAGCCGGCGATCGCGGCCGCCGCCTCCTCCTTGGTCGCCCGGCGGCGCAGCTGCGAACCGATGACGAAACCGAGTTCGGCTTCCCAGTCCAGTTCCTCCGTCTCACCCGGGTGGACGATGTCGTCGCGGGCGCCGAGCAGGACGTTGGCGAACTTGCCGAAGAGAGCGGGGTACGACGGCATCTCGCGGCCCATCTCCGCGATGTGGGCGCGGTAGTTGTGGCCCACGCAGAAGATCTTGGCGGGCGTCGTGACGACCGGGGCGAAGTCGAGAACCGCCACGTCGTGCGCCGGCCCTTCGGCGGCAGCCGCGTACGCACGCCAGTCGGGGCGGCGCAACAGGGCGGCGACGTCGGGGGTGCCGGTCTCCACGGCACGGTCGCCGTCGAGGCGGACGGCGACCGTGCCGTCGGCGGTGCGGATGGTGGCGAGCTTCATGAGGAGGTGCTCCCGGTCGTTTCGGTGCGGGCGAGGTTCAGTGCCTCGTAGAGCGGCGCGTCGTTGAAGGTGAACAGGTCGAGCTGGGTGTCGGCGGCGATGGTCAGGGCGCACCAGGAGGGGACCGCGATCAGGTCACCGACGGACACCTCGATCTCGCGGTCGTCGAGCGTGACGGTGCCGCTGCCGCGGAAGACCTGCCAGACGGACGAGCCGACGGTGCGGCGGGTGGC
Organism: Streptomyces sp. NPDC058678; assembly: GCF_042714835.1. Lineage (NCBI taxonomy): Bacteria > Bacillati > Actinomycetota > Actinomycetes > Kitasatosporales > Streptomycetaceae > Streptomyces > Streptomyces sp. NPDC058678. The sequence goes on from NZ_JBHXSG010000053.1 coordinate 26,550, forward strand.
GGTGGTGGTGCCCGGGCGCAGGCGGTGCATCTCGGTGCGCAGGCTGGCGAGGGCGTCGCGGCCGGTGGCGGGGTTGGTGAAGCGGATGCCGGCATGGCCGGGCTCGATGACGCCGGTGTACCCCTCGTCCTCCAGCTCCAGCTGGGCGGTGAGGGCGTCGTCGGTGTCGGCCCAGCGGTAGGCCATGAGCGGGGAGTCGGGGGTGCTGGGGGCTGCGATCGGGCGCAGTCCCGGGTGGCCCCAGAGGCGTTCGTTGCGCGAGCGGGACGGGGTCGAGCGGTCCGACACCCCGTCCTCGCCGAACTCGAAGAACCCGGCGTCCAGGCGGTGCACGAGCGGGATGTCCAGGCCGTCCAGCCAGACCATCGGCGCGTCGCCGACGTGGTGGTGACCGTGCCAGTGCATCGACGGGGTGAGGAGCAGATCACCGGGGCGCATCTCGACCGCGTCGCCGTTGACGACCGTCCACACACCCTCGCCCTCCAGGATGAACCGGAAGGCGCCCTGTGAGTGCCGGTGCGCGGGGGCGACCTCGCGCGGGCCGAGGTACTGGACCGCCGCCCACAGGTTGGGAGTCGCGTACGGTCGGCCGGGCAGGCCCGGGTTGGCGAGCGCTATCGCGCGGCGCTCACCGCCGCGCCCGACCGGCACGAGGTCGCCGGCCCTGCGGGCGAGCGGGAGGAGCGTGTCCCACGACCAGACGTGCGGGACGGCCTCGGGCTGCGGGGTGAGCGGCATGAGGTTGCCGATCTCGGTCCACAGGGGGATGAGTCCGGCGGTTGCGAAGCCGTCGTACAGCTTGCGGAGTTCGGGGTCCGTCTCCTCCGGGGCTATGACGGAGTCACTGGTCATCTGGGGTTCCTTCGGCGTCGAGGCGGCGCGTGATGTCGGCGCGCAGGGCCTTCTTGTCGATCTTTCCGACCTTGGTGGCGGCGAGTTCGGGCACCGTCACCAGCCGGTCCGGGAACTTGAAGCGGGCGGTGCCCGCGTTCTCCATGACGAGGTGGATGTCGTCGAGGGCGACCGTGTGTCCCGGTTCCGGTACGACGTAGAGGCAGACGCGCTCGCCCAGTTGTGCGTCGGGCATCGCCACGGCGGCGGCGCGGGCGACGCCGGGGGTCTGGTAGGCGAAGTTCTCGATCTCCTCGGCGGAGATGTTCTCCCCGCCCCGGATGATCATGTCCTTGTCGCGGCCCTCGACAACGAGGTTGCCGTCGGGAAGCAGCCGCACGATGTCGCCGGTGCGGTACCAGCCGTCCTCGGTGAAGGCGCGGGCGTTCTGCTCCTGGGCGCGGTAGTAGCCGCGCGGGGTGTACGGCCCGCGGGTGAGCAGCACCCCCGGGATCCCGTCGGAGACCGGGTTGCCCAGTTCGTCGACGACGAGGAGCTCGTCGTCCTCGCACATGGGGCGCCCCTGCGTCGTACAGATGACGTCTTCCGGATCGTCCAGGCGCGTGTAGTTGAGCAGGCCTTCGGCCATCCCGAACACCTGCTGGAGTGTGCAGCCGAGTTCGGGGCGGACACGGCGGGCCACGTGGTCGGCGAGCCGGGAGCCGCCGACCTGGAGGATGCGCAGCGAGCTCAGGTCGGTTCCGGGGTGTTCGCGGTGGTGGTCGAGCCAGCGCAGGGCGATGGCCGGGACCAGGGCGCTGGCGGTGACGCCTTCTCGCTCGATGATGGGGAACGCCTTCTCCGGGTTGGGGGAACCCAGCACCACCCGGCCGCCGTTCAGCAGCACGCCCAGCAGGCCGGGGCAGGCGAGCGGGAAGTTGTGCCCGAGGGGCAGCGCGGCGAAGTAGACCGTGTCGGCGCCGAATGCACAGACCTCGGCGCTGCGGCGGGCGTTGTAGAGGTAGTCGTCGTGCGTGCGGGTGATCAGCTTGGGCAGTCCGGTCGTGCCGCCGGAGAGCAGGAAGACGGCGATCGAGCGGCTGTCCGACCGGTACGCGTCCACGGCGGCCCGGTCCGCCGGCGTGCCGGGAGCGGCGCACAGCTCCCGCAGGTCCACGGCGTCGTCGCCGACCTTGTCGCCGAGTACGAGGACGTGCCGAAGGGTCGGTGAGCCGTCGGCGACCTCGAAGGCCATCGCCTGGTGGTCGTGGTCCTTGAGAACGTCCGGCACCGCGATGGCCACGGCCTCGCTGTGCTCGACCAGGTAGCCGATCTCGTGTCTGCGGTGTCCCGGCAGTGCCATCACCGGGATGACGCCGAGCCGGAGACAGGCGTAGGCGAGGATCACGAACTCGGCGGTGTTGGGCAGTTGCACCACGAGCCGGTCGTCCGGGCGGAGCCCGAGCGCGGCCAGCCGCAGTGCCACGGCGTCCGCGTGCTCGGCGAGTTGCCGGTACGTCAGCCGCCGGTCGCCGTCGACGAGCGCGACCGTGTCGGGAGCGGCGTCGGCGACGGCGTGGAGCCGGTCGCCGATCGCGTGGCCCTGCCAGTAGCCCTTGTCGGCGTAGCGCCTGGCGTACTCCGCGGGCCAGGGCACAGCGCCTTTGCTGCTCGGCCTGGGCATGGTCGTTCTCCTTAGCGGTGCTGTGCGGGTGAAGCGGCGGGGACGATCACGGCGTCCAGTGCGATCAGTCCGTCGGCGGTGAGCCGCAGCGGGTTGATCTCGATCTCGGCGGTGTCGGGGCTCGCAGCGAGGCAGGCGCCGAGTGCCGAAACGACCCGCCCGAACTCGGCGCGGTCCAGCACGGGCCCACCGCGCCAGCCGTCGAGCAGGGCGCGGGCAGCCAGGTCGTCGGGCATCCCGGCGGCCTCGGGGACGGAGAGCGGGGCGAGCCGGATCGCCACGTCGGCGAGCGCCTCGGCGGCCGTGCCGCCCAGCCCGGCGAGGACGACCGGCCCGAACACGGGGTCCCGTCGCGCGCCGAGCACGAGGTCGACGCCGGCCGGGGCCATGGCCTCGACCAGGTAGCGGCGGTCGGAGCCGATGGCGTCCAGGGCCGCGTCGAGTTCGTCGGGGGTGCGCACACCCAGGTGGACTCCGCCGATCTCCGTCTTGTGGAGGATCGCGGCGTCGAGCACCTTGACCGCGACGGGCCCGCCCAGCAGACGCAGGGCGTGGTGGGCATCGGCGCGCGTGTCGCAGGCGAGACGGTTCGGGGTGCGGATGCCGAGCGAGGCGAGGAACGTCTTGGCGGCGTCCTCGTCCAGCGGACCGGACGGCACGGCGGCGGCCGTCTGTTGCAGCGACCCGTCGGTGCGCATGGCCTGCGGTCGGGCATGCGTCACCGGGGCCGGGACTGCATTCGCGGCGGAAGTCGGTCCGGCCGGTGCCGGGATCCCCGCCTTGTGCATGGACACGCCGCCCGGCGGCATGGACGGCACGCCAGCGGTCGTCTCCCGCAGCGACCCGTCGGTGCGCACGGCCCGCTGTCGGGCATGCGTCACCAGGGCCCGTACGGCATTGGCGGCGGAAGCGGGCCCGGTCAGCGCCGGAATCCCCGCCTTGTGCAGCCGCGCCCGCTGTTCGGCGACATCCTCGGGCAGGCCGCCGACGACCACCACGGCCGGGGAGTCCGTACCGAGGCCGGCGCCCTGGGCGGCCGAGGCGAGGTCGACGCTGTCGGGTTCGGTGAGGGCGTAGACGGCGAGCAGGTCCACCGCCGGATCCGTGGCCGTCGTGGCCAGCACGCGCGCGAAGGTCTCGGCGGGCCTGCCTGTGTCGACCGGGTTGCGCTGGTAGGTGAGCGGGGGCAGCAGTTCACCGAGCGCCCGCTGCGTGCTCTCGGCCAGCTCCGGCATCCGGATGCCGTCGGCGCCCGCCCGGTCCGCCAGCAGCAGCCCCGGCCCGGCCTGGGCGGTCACGATGGCGAGCCCGGGGTCCGGGAGGGGAGGCAGTTGGATGCGGGACAGGGCGGTGAGCGCGTCCACCATCTCCCGTTCGTCGTCCACGACCACTGCCCCGGCCTGCCGCAGCGCGGCCCGCGTCGTACGCCAGGAGGTGGCGAGCGCTCCGGTGTGCGACCGGGCGAAGTCACCGACGTCGCTGCGGCCGACGACCAGGGCCACGACCGGCTTGACGGAGGCCGCCAGCCTTACGGCCTCGACCAGTTGTGGCCCGTTGGGCACCGTCTCCAGATGCAGCGCCACGGCCGTCGTACGACCGTCCCCCGCGAGGTGGGCCAGGACGTCCGCGGCGGTGACGCCGAGGCCTGCCCCGATGCCGACGCCGAGGCTGATGCCGTTGCCGGCGGCGACCAGGTCGAAGGAGAGCGCGTGGTTGACGCCGCCGCTGGCCGCGACCACCGCGATGTCCCCGGCCGGGAGCTGTCCTGCCGCGGGCACGAAGCTGGCCGTGAGTCCGAGGTGGGGGGCGAAGAATCCGGAGGTGTTCGGTCCGAGCAGCCGGATCCCGGTCTCCTGGGCGACGAGGCGCAGGGCGTCCGCGTGCGCCTCGCCCTCCGGGCCCGCCTCACCGAAACCGCCGGCGCAGACCAGCGCGGCACGGCAGCCTGCGGCGGCCGCTTCGGCCAGTGCGTCCGCGCAGCCGACCGCGGGCACGCACAGGACCGCCAGGTCGAGCCGTCCGGCGGTGTGCGCGGCCGCTTCGGCGACCGAGGCGTACACGCCCTCGCCGGGCTCCGGGCGCCGCGCGTTGACCAGGGCGCGGGCGCCGGGGAAGGGGGCCAGCGAGCGGGCCATGGCGGCGCCCAGCTTTCCGCTCTGCCGGGAGGCGCCGATCACCACCACGCCCTCGGGCGCGAAGAGCGGCGTCAGGTCGGTGCTCATGCCTGCTCCCCCGCCACCAGGTCGGCGCGCCCGGACAGCAACAACGTTTCTGCACGGTCGTCGTCCATCGTGTCCTCCACGATCAGTGCGGGGATGCCGTGCACCAGCCGGGCCTGTTCGGCGAGCAACGACCGGGTGAGCGGGGTTCCGCCCTGTACGGCGACCAGGTCCGGGGGCGTGTCACCACTCAGGGCGTCGGCCAACTCGTCGTAGATCTGCGGTAGTCGAGACTCAACCTCGGGTGCGGTGAGCCACAGGCATCCCTCGGAGCGGAACGCCGTGAGCTCCTGTGCGGTCAGCCGTCGCCCGCTGAACTCCCTGAAGGGGGTGTCCAGGGGATCGCGTCCGTCGTGTGCCGCCCGCCAGTCCCGTACGACCTGGTCGACGAACTCGGGGTCGCGGCGCCCGATCCGTTCCTTGCCGATGCTGCGGGACATGAAATGGAAGGCGAACTGCGTCGGTTCGAACGCGTCGTGGTAGCGCCCGAAGTGCTCCCACCAGGACAGGCTCGGCCGGGCGGAGCCCTGGATCTTGTCCACCGAGGGGCGCCGGGCCGCCTCGTACGCCTCCAGGGCGCTCGGCAGGTCGTCGCGGTGGGCGAGGAGGCTGCCGGCGAGGGCGACGGCGTCCTCCAGGGCCATCTTGGTGCCGGAGCCGACGGAGAAGTGCGCGGTGTGCGCGGCGTCGCCGAGCAGGACGACGTTGCCGCTGTGCCAGCGCTGGGTGCGCCGGGTGCGGAAGTTGCCCCAGCGGGAGTTGTTGACCAGCAGTTCGTGCCCGTCGATCTGCTCGGCGAAGAGCTTCTCCAGGTACGCCTTGCTCTTCTCGTCGCTCGGGCCGGGCGGCTGCGCGGTGTCGAACTCGTCGAGGCCCGCCCTGCGCCAGGACTCCTCGTTCGTCTCGACGATGAAGGTGCTCACGCTGTCGCTGATCGGGTAGCCGTGCACGGCGAACGTGCCGTGCGGGCCGTGCTCGTGCACGAAGGTCAGGCCGTTGAAGAGATAGTCCGTGCCGAACCAGATGAACTTCGCGGTCGCGACCTCCACCTCCGGCACCAGCACGTCGGCGAGCCGGTCGCGCAACCCGGAGTTCGCCCCGTCGGCGGCCACGATCAGGTCATAGTCGGCCAGCTCGGCCGGATCCGCGGGGATCTCGTGACTGAACCGGAGCTCGACCCCGACCTCCTCGGCCCTCTGGTGCAGCAACTGGAGCAGGGTTTTGCGGGTGATGGCGGCCATGCCGTTGCCACCGCACCGTATCCGCTGCCCCTTCAGCCGCACCTCGATGTCGTCCCAGTGCCGGCCGTGGTCCGCGAGCGCCGTGCGCAGCACCGGGTCCGCCGCGTGGATGGCGGCAAGGGTCGCGTCCGAGAACACCACACCGAAGCCGAAGGTGTCCTGCGCGCGGTTGCGTTCGAAGACCGTCACCTCGACCGACGGATCGGCCTGCTTGACGAGCGCTGCGAAGAACAGCCCGCCGGGGCCGCCTCCCACGCAAGCGATCCGATTAACCATGGCTCCTGCCTCCACGTCGAGTACGAGCCCAGACTCAGGCCCGGACGCATCTCGTGTCAATGGATACACGGGCGTGAATAATTTGTCGCGCTTCGTCGAAGCCGCTTCTCCAGCGGAGGCAGGCATTTTCCCGGTCGGGCGACTCGTCGTCACGACGGCCGTCCCTGTGGCATAGTCGGTTTCGTGAAGCCTCGATCGATCGTCTTCGACCTGTTCGGCGACTACGTCCGCTATCGCGGCGGCGCCGCCCGGCTGCGTACCCTCAGCGCACTGATGGGCTGCTTCGGTGTCGGCGAGAGCACCGTGCGGGTGGTCCTCGCGCGCCTGCGCAAGGAGGACTGGTTCGACGTCCGGCGCGAGGGCAGGGAGACGGTCTACACGCTCAACAAACGCAGCCTCCAGCTGCTCGACGAGGGCCGCTCACGCATCTTCGACCGGGCCCCGTCCGACTGGGACCGGCACTGGCACATGGTCATCTACTCGGTCCCCGAGACCGAGCGCGGTGTACGCGACCGCATCCGCAAGGAGCTGGCCTGGCTGGGCTTCGGCCCCCTGGCCCCGTCCACCTACGTCTCCCCGCACGACCGGCTCCAGCAGGTCCGGGAGAAATTCGCGGACGAGCCGGCCGTACGCCTGGACACCCTGCGCTGCCAGTCGGGCGGTCTGCCTGTCGACCGTGAGATGGCGGCGCGCGGCTGGGACCTCGCCGCCCTCAACGAGGACTACCGGGAGCTGCTGCGCACCTACCGCAGCCGGATGCCGTCGTACCGGGCCGGGCACCTCAGCCCCGAGGAGGCGATGGTCGAGCGCATGCGGCTGACCTACGACTACCGCAAGTTCCCCTTCCGCGACCCGGACCTGCCGACCGATCTCCTTCCCGCGGGCTGGGTGGGCCACGAGGCGCACGAGATGTTCCTGGAGGCCCACGAGATCCTCGGCCCCTCCGCCGAGTCCTACTACGACGAGGTGGCCGGCCCGCGTCCTGTCGCGTAGGGCCTGTCCGGCGGATCAGGTCGGAGGAAAGCAGCGGCGCCTTATCGGCGCACGTGAGCGGGGCATGGTGCGTCCAACGGCAAGGCGGAGGAGGGCGTCGACGCGATGGGGGCCCCCCGCGCGAGGTTGTTCGAGCGTGGGGGGAGTCGGCAACCGACGACAACGCCGCAGGTGGGCGTGGAATGCCCCGCGTCTCCGGCATGATCCGCCGGACAGGCCCTGGGGCTCTACGCCAGGTGTCCCAGCTCGTGCGAGGCGGCGGCCACGGTGTCGCGCAGCTCCTGGGTCACCTCGGCGAGGTGGTCCGGTGTGCCCAGGCTCTCGGGCAGGACGACGGAGACGGCGAGCGGCAGCGGGTCGCCTGCCGCGAAGACGGGCGCGGCGACCGAGATGATGCCCGGGATGACGCCGCTGTGCGTCACGACGTGTCCGTCGTCGCGGATCCGCGCCCGGGTGGCGGCGAGGCGCTCGCTCGTCCACTCCCCCTCCTTGCCGCGGAGCTCTTCGCCCAGCACCTCCTCCGTGAGGCTCTCGGGCAGGTGGGCCAGGAAGACCTGCCCCACGGACGACGTGAGCAGGGGAAGCGTGGCGCCGACGCGCACCGTCAGGGGCAGCGGACGGGTGCCGTACGCCCAGCTCACCACGATGGGGCCGCGGTCCCCCCACACCGCGAGGTTCACGGAGTGGCCCGTGCGGTCGCGGAGCTGCGTCGCATGGCCGCTCACCACCGCCACCTCGTTGGTTCGGCGCAGCGACTCGGCGCCCATACGGCGCATGGCGGCCCCGAAGTCGTACAGGCCCGAGGCGGGATCCTGTGAGGTCAGACCGATGCGGCCGAGGCTGACGAGGTAGCGGTGCACCTTGCTGGGCTGCATGCCGCTCGCCTGCGCGATCGCCGACAGACTCAGCGCACCGCCGCCGCTCTCCAGCGCCAACAGGACTTTCATCGCCATCTCGACGGACTGGATGCCCTGCCGCTCCCCGTTCTCCCTGGGGTCAGTCGTGGTCACAGCGCAGCCTTCTCCCCTGCCGGTGCATGAACGCCGTCAGCCTATCGAGGCGGCCGATACAACAGATCTTACATTCACTATTGCGGAACGCGTTACGTTCTGGTGAACTGCGGGAGCGGTGACGGGGTCGCCCTTCCCCGACTGCTCCCGGCACACCGGCGGCCCGTTTCGCAGCCGCCCGAAGCCACTCCTGCTTCGGCGCACACACCCGCGCTTCTCATCCGCCCCGGCCCCTCACACCGAGCCGGGCGCCGCCGCACCCCGCCTGCATACGGGACCTCGAACGCAGAACGAAGCCCGCGTACGAGATCCCGCGTACGACATCCCCCGAGGAGAACTCCGAATGAAGCTGATCGGCCTGGAAGAACACTTCGTGACCCCCGACCTGGTGGGTCACGGCACCTCCACCGCCTCCATCGCCCAGCCCCATGCCTGGGCCGAGGCCTCCCGGCGGCTCCTCGACCTCACCGAGGAACGCCTCGACGGCATGGACGCCGCCGGCCTGAACATGCAGGTGCTCTCACTCAACTCCCCCGGCCTCCAGGCGGAGAAGGACCCGCAGGCCGCCGTACGCCAGGCGATCACCGTCAACGACTTCCTCACCGGCGTCATCGCCGGGCACCCCGACCGCTTCTCGGGCTTCGCCGCCCTGCCCCTGCAGGACCCCGAGGCCGCCGCCGACGAACTGGAACGCGCGGTCACCCAGCTCGGCCTGCGCGGCGCCCTCGTCAACGCGCACACCCACGGCAGGTACCTGGACGACCCCGCCCTGCGCGTCGTCTGGGAGCGCGCCGAGCACCTCGACGTACCGCTCTATCTGCACCCGGCCAACGGCGTCGACACCGCGCACGTGCTCTCCGGTCACCCCGAACTCGTCGGCCCGATGTGGAGCTGGGGAATCGACACCGCCACCCACGCCCTGCGACTCATCTTCGGCGGGGTCTTCGACGACTTCCCGAACGCCAAGCTGCTCCTCGGCCACATGGGAGAAGGGCTGCCGTACGTGATGTGGCGCATGGACTCCCGCTGGGAGTTCCACGCGCACCACGGCATCGAACTCAAGCGCGGGCGCCCCTCGGAGTACATCCGGCACAACCTCTACATCACGACCAGCGGAGTCTGCTCCCCCGCCCCGCTGCTCACCGCCCTGCTCTCGATGGGCGCCGACCACATACTCTTCGGCACCGACTACCCCTTCGAGGACATCGAGACGGCCACGACGTTCCTGCGGAACGCCCCGATCAGCGACGCCGACCGGCTCAAGATCGGCCACCAGAACGCCGAGAAGCTCCTCGGCCTCACCACCACGCCCGCGCTCGCGGGTGTCTGAGCGGAAGGGAACGCACGTGTACGACGTCGCCGTCATCGGGTACGGGCCCGTCGGCATGGCCACCGCGGCGCTGCTCGGTCAGGCAGGCCACGACGTGGTCGTGCTGGAGCGCTACCCGACCCTCTACAACCTTCCGCGCGCCGCCATCTTCGACGACGAGACGATGCGGACCTTCGACCGCCTCGGCATCTCCCGCGATCTGCTGCCCACCCTGCACGTCCAGCGGAACTACGAGTGGCGCAACGGCGCGGGCGAGCTCCTCATCGAGCACGACTTCGCCGCCGTCGGCGGCCAGGGCTGGGCGGAGTGGTACATGATGTACCAGCCCTACCTGGAGGACACCCTCGACAGCCTGGTCCGCGGCCTCGAGAACGTCGAGATTCGCATGGACGCCCGGGTCAACGGCCTGCGGAACACGCACCAAGGCGTGGACATCCAGGTCGAGGGAAGCGACACGGCCGTCTCGGCCCGGTACGTCGTCGCCTGCGACGGCGGCAACAGCTTCACCCGCACCTGGCTCGGCACCGGGCAGGAGGACTACGGGTTCTCCGAGCCGTGGATGGTCTGCGACTTCCGCCTGACCGGCCCCACGGACATTCCCAAGGCCCGTCAGGTGTGCGACCCGAAGCAGCCCGTGTCGATCATCTCGCTGGGCCCCCGGCACCACCGGTTCAGCTTCATGCTCGACTCGGCGGACTCCTTCCCCGTCGAGCGGGAGCCCGACCGGGTGTGGGCACGGGTCGCCGACTACGTCGGCCGCTCGCAGGCCGAACTCGTCCGCGTCGCCACGTACACGTTCCGCTCGCTCGTCGCGGAGCGCTGGCGCAGCGGCCGGGTCCTGCTCGCCGGGGACGCGGCCCATCAGATGCCGCCGTTCCTCGGACAGGGCATGTGCTCGGGCATCCGCGACGCCCAGAACATCGCCTTCAAGCTCGACGCCGTACTGCGCGGCGCCGACGACGCCCTCCTCGACACCTATCAGAGCGAACGCGAGCCGCATGTGCGGGCCATCATCGCCAAGGGCATCGAGCTGGGCCGGGTACAGACCATGCGCGATCCGGTGGCCGCCGCGGAGCGGGACGCCCGCCTGATCGCACTGCGCGAGGCCGACGGGCGCCCCGAGAAGATGCGCTTCCCGGGCCTCGGCCCCGGCCTGCGCGACGAGTCCCCGCAGGCCGGGCACCTGATGCCGCAGGGCCGGGTGGAGTCGCGCGGCGCCGAAGGGCTCTTCGACGAGGTCCTCGGACGCGGATTCGTGCTCCTCGTGGACGGCCGGGCCGGCGCCTCGCTGGACGCCTCGACCACGGAGGTGGCCGCCCGTCTCGGCGTGGCTGTCCACCACCTCACCGAGCGCCGCCTCACCACGGAGGGGATCACCGATGTCGGCGGCGTCTACGGACGCTGGTTCGACGAGACCGGCCGCGCAGCCGTGCTGTGGCGGCCCGACTTCTACATCTTCGGCACCGCGGGCGTCATCTCGGACGTCCCGGCACTTCTGACCACACTCGCCTCAGCAGTCGAGCCGGCACAGGCTCCTGCCACAGCTGGAGAAGGGATCCGGCCATGACGACACAGTCCGCCGTCCGTCCGCAGGTCCGCGGAGTGTCCGCGAGCACGTTCATGCTGATCGCCGCCTGGGTGGTCGCGTCCCTCGAGGGCTACGACCTCGCCGTGTACGGCGTCAGCGTCCCCGCGATCCTCGGCGACCCCTCGCTCGGCATCGACAAGGCCGAGGCCGGCACCATCGGCTCCCTCGTCGGGATCGGGATGCTGGTCGGCGCCGCCCTCGCCGGAGCCCTGCTCCACCGCACCGGCCCACGCCGGCTCCTGCTCGTCGGCACCACCGTGTTCTCGCTCGGGATGGCGGTCTGCACGTTCGCCGGTGGCGTCCCGTCGTTCGGCGCCGGACGCCTTGTCGTCGGCCTCGGCCTCGGCGTCGTACTGCCGACGATCAACGCCTACGTCGCCGACCTCAGCGAGCCGGGCCGCCGCAGCCGCAACGTCACCCTGGTCATGAGCGGCTACGCGGCCGGCGCCCTGCTCTCCCCGCTGCTCGGCACCGCCCTGCTCCCCGACGTCTCGTACCGCTGGCTGTACGTGATCGGCGTGCTCCCCGTGTTCCTGGCCATACCGCTCGTGCTCCGGCTCCCGGAGAGCCCGTTCCACCTCAACCGCACAGGCCGCACGGCCGAGGCGAGAGCGGTGGAGGAGCAGCTCGGCCTCGCCCCGTCGGACGCCGCGCCGACGTCGGACCCGGGCCGCATGCTCGGCCTCGGATCGCTGCTCACGGGCGGCCTCGCGGTGTCGACCCTGCTCTTCTGGGCCATGTCGTTCTGCGGCCTCCTGCTCGTCTTCGGCATCAGCACCTGGCTGCCCAGCATCATGCAGGCCGCCGGCTTCTCCCTCGGCTCGGCGCTGCTGCAGACGGCGGCGATGTGGCTGGGCGTCGGTGTCGGTGCCATCGTCGGCGGCCGGGTCGCGGACGCGCTCGGCGCCAAGCGTGTGGTGGTCGTCGCGTTCCTGGTCGGCACGGTGAGCCTGATCGCGATGAGCACCCGCCCGCCGACGCCCGTCATGTTCGTGCTCATGTTCATCAGCGGGTTCGGGTTCATCGGTTCGCAGATCCTCGGCAACGCGTTCATCGTGACCAGGTATCCGGACGCCGTGCGCGGCAACGGCCTCGCCTGGGCCCTGTCCATCGGCCGCTTCGGTGCGATCGCCGGCCCGTCCCTGGGCGCGTTCGTCCTCACCTCGGGCGCCGACGTCAAGTGGGCCTTCTACGCCTTCGCCGTCCCCGCGCTCGTCGGGGCGTTCGCGGCGGGCGCCGTGCCCCGGGCGCGGGCGGTGAAGGCATGACCCTCGCCCCTTCGCCGGTCGTCTACGAGTCCTGGGGCCAGCGGGTCGTCTTCGGCTCGGGCACGGTTCGCAAGGACGTGGCGGCCGCGGTCGCGGGGCTCGGCGCGAGCCGGGTCCTGGTGATCGCGGCCGACGGGGAGCGGGCCCTGGCCGAGGACATCTGCAAGGACATCCCGGTCGTGGCGGTCTTCGGCGGCGTCCGGCCGCACGTGCCGGCCGAGGTGGCGCGGGCCGTGCGGGCCGCGGCCCACCAGCACACGGCCGACCTGCTGCTGAGCGTCGGCGGAGGGTCGACAACGGGCACCGCCAAGGCGGCGGCGCTCACCACCGGGCTGCCGATCCTCGCCGTCCCCACGACATACGCCGGTTCTGAGGCCACCCCCGTCTGGGGCCTCACCGAGGACGGCCACAAGCGCACCGGCGTAGACCCGAAGGTGCTCCCCCGGGTCGTCGTCTACGACGCCACACTCATGCTGTCGCTGCCGACGAGGCTGTCGGTGACGTCCGGCCTCAACGCCCTCGCCCACTGCGTCGACGCGTGGTGGGCGCCCCGGCACAATCCGATCAGCTCCGCGCTGGCCGTCGGGGGCGTCCGTTCCCTGGCATCCGCACTGCCCCACATCGTCGCCGACGGCCAGGACGTCGCGGCCCGCCGAGAGATCCTCTTCGGCACCTACCTCGGCGCGGTCGCTTTCGCGGGAGCCGGATCCGGGCTGCACCACAAGGTGTGTCACGTCCTCGGCGGCGCGTACGACCTCGAACACGCAGCCCTCCACTCGGTGGTCCTGCCGCACGTCGTCGGCCTCAACCTCCCCGCGGCACCCGAAGCGGCCCGCTACCTCGGAGCGGCGCTCGACGAACACAGCGACCCCTTCGGCGCGTTGCTCGCCCTTTACGCGCAGCTCGACCCCCCGTCCTCGCTGCGCGAGCTGGGGCTCGCCGAGGAGGAACTCGAGCGGGCCGCCGACCTGGTCATGGCCCAAGTGCCGGACTCCAACCCGCGCCGGGTCACCCGCGACGAGACACGCGAACTGCTGGGCCGCGCGTACCGGGGCGACACCCCGATGCCGGTGCCGGTCACCGCCCTTAGTACGAAAGAGCAAATTGATGACTGCGATGCCTGAGATGACTGGGACGACTGAACAAGAACTCACCGACCAGGTCGTCGCGAGCTTCGACACCGCGAAGGACGAACGGTTCCGCGAGGTCATGCAGGCGCTCGTGCGGCACGCCCACGCCTTCGTGCGCGAGACCCGGCTCACCGAAGCCGAATGGGGCGCGGCAATCGAGTTCCTGACCGCGTCCGGTCACATCACGACCGACACCCGCCAGGAGTTCGTCCTTCTCTCTGATGTCCTCGGCATCTCCATGCTCACCGTCGCGGTGAACGAACCGGGCCTCGGCGAATCGACGGAGTCCACGGTCCTCGGCCCCTTCTTCGTCCAGGACTCCCCCGAGATCGAACTCGGCGGGGACATCGCGGGCGGCGCGAAGGGCGAGCCGTCGTGGGTCGACGGCACGGTCACGGACACGGACGGCAACCCGGTCCCTGGGGCCCGCATCGAGGTGTGGGAAGCCGACGACGACGGCATGTACGACGTCCAGTACGACGACGGTGCCCTCGCCGGGCGCGCGCACCTGTTCGCCGACTCCGAGGGCGGCTACCGGTTCTGGGCGCTCACGCCCACGCCGTACCCGATCCCCGACGACGGCCCCGTCGGCCTGCTCCTCCAACACGCCGGCCGCTCACCGATGCGGGCCTCGCACCTCCACTTCAAGGTGACGGCACCCGGCTTCCACTCACTCATCACGCACATCTTCGTCGCGGGCGACCCCGGTCTCGACAGCGACTCGGTGTTCGGCGTGAAGGAGTCCCTCATCCGCCCCTTCGACCGCCACCGGGCGGGAACACCGACTCCGGACAGCCGTCGGTTGGAAGGGTCGTGGACGTCGGCAGGCTTCGACATCGTCCTCAGGAAGAAGTAGGGCCGGTCAGAGACCCAGGGGCAGCCCTCCCGATAGGACCGGCGGCGAACTCCGCTTAAGGTCAGCCGTCCAACTGCCGTCCGTAGCGGCTGTGCACCCGACGGGACGGTAGACGCAGCCCGGGCATGCTAAAACCCACGATCGGCATCCCCTCCTGCTCGGATACCGTGCTGGTCGAGGAAACCTGGGGGCAGATGCCAGCACCGCAACACGAGCTGACCGACCGGCTCGTGGCAGCCGTAGCCGCCAAGGACCGCGACACGGTCAAAGCTCTTCTCACAGAAGGCGCCGACCCAAACGCTCCGGGCCCCGACGGCCTCCCGCTGCTTTGCGCCGCCGTGGCCGCATTCGACCACGAGACTGCCGAGGCCCTGACGGACGGCGGCGCCGACCCCGACCGCACGTTGCCGGACGGCACGACACCGCTCCTGCGAGCCGTCGACCTCGGCTCAAACGCTCGTCGGTGCCGTGCTCGGCAACGACCCACAGCTGCGGCTCCCCGAGGGCTGCCGCAAACAGCTGCTCGACCTCGCGCGGCACTGGGTACAGACGGGCGAGGAGGAGGAGCTGCACCGGCGAACGGGAGCCGCGGGCCCGGCCACGCGCCGCCTCGTCAACGACGACAGGTACACGGACGTCGAGGAGGTCTCCCTCGGATGACTCACCGTCCGGGCGGGCCACAGCGCCATCCTCACCTCACTGGAAGAGCTGTTCGGCATCCTGGCGCCGGTGGCGGAGCTGGTGGCACGCGCCGTCCCGTACTGGGCCCCGGACGAGACCCATATCAACTGGTCCACCGCCAGATACGCCGTCGGTCAGCGCCAGAGCCCGCAGGACTGGTCCGACCTGAAGGCCCTGCAGCACCACCCCGACCCCGTCCACCGCAGGTTCCTCGCCGACGTGGTGTGGAGCCGCAACTCCATGACGTGGTGGAACCAACGCCAGGACACCGCGCAGGACGCTGAGTTCCTCGCTGCTTGGGCCCTCGACGAACCGGACGGCATGGTGCTCGCCAGGGTCTTGGAGGTCTATGCCGACGGGGAGCACCCCAACCAAGAGGCCATCGGTCTGCGATACGCCGACCACCCTGACCCGCGCGTGCGCAGCCAGGTTCCCAGCCTGATCTCGCGGGAAGTCCCGCCGACCGAGGCTGCCGCCACCACCTTGCTCGCCCTGTCGCGCGATTCCGACCCCGAGGTTCGGCGCTCCACCGCCGCAGACCTGGCCGCCCACCTCACGCCCGCGTTCCGAGATGCCCTGCTGGCCCTCACCCGGGACTGCGACTTCGACGTCCGGGCTCGAGCCGCCATCGCGCTGGGCGCCTCCGACGAACGGACGGCCGCCATCACGGGCGCCCTCGTCGCCCTGCTGGACGAGGAGCACCAGCTCCTCCGCTTGGAGATCGTCTACGCTCTCGCTCGCCGCGACGATCCCCGCACCGAACAAGCCTACAAACGCGTCGGGGAGCTCCCTCCAGGATTCGGCGAGATCGGCCCCCACCAGGAGGACCACCGCATACTCGCTCACTGGGATTACCAGCGGCGCAACAGCCCAACCGAATCGGACAGCCCAGCCAGCTGAGCACCCCGTCTGCGGTAGCCGCCGACGGCGCCTCCTCAGCCCGCCCGACTGGACCCCCACACACCCCAGCCGGGCGGCCCTGTCCGGAAAGCCCTCAGCTCTCGGTCAAGCTCCTCACCCCGTTGAACGCCGGACGGAGCGAAGTGACGAGCGGCCCTGGTCGGTGCATCAGCAGTCTCAACAGCCCGATCCGGCCCGCGGCCAGCCCCAGTCGGCGGCACAGCCGTGCGGCCGGACGGCCCCGCCCGGTTCAACCGCGATCGACCGCAGCCAGTTCGCCGGCCCGATGCTGGAGCGGCGGTGCCGTTCGGCCAACCCGCCGATCTGCTCGACGAACGTCCGGCGGTCTCAGCTTTGCCGGTCGCAGAAGGGGCGCGTACCCGGAGCCGAACCAGGACACGGCGAGGACCCAACGGCCGCTCGTCCAGGATGCGTTGGTACCTGCTGTGCACGCGGCCCGCTCGTATTCGACCGCCGGCCAGCGGCCTGGACAGATCCCCTGTTCCCCTCGCTGACCTGGGGCTTCACCAAACTGCGGCCAGAGCCGATTTCAGCCTGACCGAAGCCGGCCTGATCATGGACGGCTGACCGACATCACCCGATCAAGTGCACTAGCCTGCAAACACCCCGACCCGGCAGCTGCAAAGCCGGGGCCGGGGCGTTGTCGCGAGGTGACTAGCCGAGCCAGACGATGTCCACGACGTACAGGCGTCCGGCCGGGCGGTTGATCCAGTAGACGGCGGTGAGCTGTCCGACCGAGGCGGAGCGGACGTCCTCGCCTTCGGGGTCGCGGGCGTTGAAGGACGGGAAGGACCACGGGTCACGCCCGGCGATGTCCAGGACGTCCCGGAGCATCTCGCGGGCGTGGTCGGGCAACTCCCCTGCGGTGCCTGCGGCCTGGGGCGACAGGCGTGCGGGCCAGGGCGGCTGATCGCTCACGTACGGGTCCCGAGCACCTGGTCCAGGTCGATGCCGTCGGAGTCGTCGCAGCCGCCGGCGAGGAACGCGTCGACTGCCGGAGCGGAGGCGAGGCGGGCCTGCCAAATTCGTACGACGTCATGGACCGGGGCGAGGCTGTAGCTGTGCCGGGCATCGTCCAGAGCGCGTGCCCAGTCCTGCTCGAACGCGGGCACCCACACGTCGGCTCGGCGGTCGGCACGCAGCTGCGCGAGCAGCTGGGCGGCGGCGGCCGGGGCCGGCGGGACGGGGGCTTCCTCGGGCTGCGCGCTCATCGGCACCTCCTTGCGGGTCGTATCGTCACCGTACGCGCGGTGCGGGGCGGTGGGGACGCACATGCGGTGATCCTTCCCGTGCTGGCGGGTGTCATTCGACGCAGTAGTCGAAGACGGCGTCGCCGAGGATCTCGCTGACGACGTCGCGCAGCCGTTGGGCGATCTCGGCGGCGATGTCGGGGCTGCAGACAATCTGGCAGCCGATGTTGCGGAAGCCTGGGTCGTCGTCAGCCGGGGCCACTTCGGCCGTGCCGGTTCGGCGGCATTCCTGCTCCTTCTCCGAGGAAGTCGGCGGCTTCCTCCTCCTGGTGCCGGTAGTTGTCGGCGGCCTGCAGGTTCACCTCGCGTTCGGGCCCGCTCTTCGGGTCCGGGAACGGGTAACTGATGCTCGCGGTAAAAGGGACTCCGAATTGGTAGTCGAGATCCAGGTAGTCGATGTCATTGATGGCCACGTCCGACGTCCCATGGCGCGGCCACCACCGTCCTGGAAATCCAAGCAGGCAGCTCGTCCTCAAGGTTGTCCCGCAAGGTCCAGCTGCTTGTTGCCGATGGCGACTCAGGGGTGCAGTCGCAGTGCCTCTTGACCTGCCGGTGTCTTGGCATGGTCAGAGGTGTCCAGCCAGTCGCGGATGAGTGTAAGGGCTTCGTCCACGATCATGGGAGGGGCGCCGGAGGACTCGATCGAGGTGCGGGCTATTGCGGCGAGTTGGGGGTCGCTGAGGGCGAAGGCTGAGCGGGCCGTTTCGTACTCATCCAGCAAGCCGGGGCCGAACAGGAGGGGATCGTCGGCGTTGAGGGTGCAGCGGATGCCGGCGTCCAGCAGCAGCGGGAGGGGGTGGGCGGACAGGGACTTCACGACACCGAGGGCGACGTTCGAGGTGGGGCAGACGTCGAGGACTACGCCTTCCCCAGCCAGGCGGGTGAGGAGTGCAGGGTCCTCCACCGCTCGTACGCCGTGGGCGATGCGCCGCGCGCCGAGGACGTCGAGGGCGGCGCGTACGCTGGCCGGGCCCGCGAGTTCGCCTGCGTGCGGGGCGGAGATCAGGCCGACGTCACGGGCGATGGTGAATGCCCCGGCGAACGGCTCCGGAGGATACCGGGCTTCATCCCCGGCCAGGCCGAAGGCGACCACCCCGTTGTCTGCCCGGCGGGCCGCGAGCCGGGCGGTCTCGATGGCCTCGGAAGGATCGGCGTTTCGCCGGGCGAACACCACGACGCCGAAGCCGATGCCCAGCCGGGCAGCCGATCGGCGGCCTTCGTCGATCACCGCGTCCAGCACGTCGAGCGCGGCATGCGGATCGGCCTCGTAGGTCAGGGGGTTCACGTGTGGCTCGATCCACACCGCTCCGTCAGCGGCGGCGTCCTCGACCACCTCCCGTACCAGCCGCAGCAGGTTCTCCCGTGGGCCCTCGCGGACCAGCCGCGCGGCGACGCGGTACAAGGGCATGAAGTCCTCGAACGACGCGAAGTCGCCGCGCAGGTCCGGCGGTTGGTCGCCATGCTCGTCGGCGAGTTCCGCGAGAGTGGCAGGGCGCATCGCGCCCTCGAGATGCAGATGGAGATGGGCCTTCGGCAGACCGGCCAGGCTTCGCATGGCGCATCACTCTACGGCCATGTCGATGAGGTGCATGTGAAGCCGACGATCACCATGTGGCTGGTGTGATTGCGGCGTCGGAGCCTTCCTGGATAGCCCCGTTCACCGGGTTGAGCCCCCGGTTGTTCCGCAAGCTGGTGACCGCACTGCGCCGTGAGGGCGTTGATGCGGTGAGGCCGGGCAGGCCCTGGAGCCTGCCGTTCAGGACCGCGCGCTGCTGATGGCCGCCTACTGGCGCACGAACCTGCCCCTGCGGCAGCTTGCCCCGCTCTTCGGCGTCTCGAAGTCCACGGCCGGGCGGATCATCGACGACCTCGGCCCCCGCGACCACGGCATCGCGAACCCGTCGAAGAATTACCGGTACTCCACCAACCACCAGGTCGTCATCGACGCGAATACCAGCCTGGTCGTCGCTGCCGGCCGACCGGTCGCGGGCAACCGCAACGACTGCAGGGCATGGGAGGAGTCCGGCGTCAGGTCAAGAAGGTGTGGACGGAACCCGTGCTTCCCCAAGGGCTGCGGTCACGTAATGCACCAGGTGGCCGTGTGCTGTGAAGCCGCCTGGCCAGGACTCCGATTGCCCCTTCGCGGCCAACTGCGCATCCTGCTGGGATGCGCTTCTCCATCAACATCCCCAACTTCGGTGACTTCGCGGACGCCCGTAACGTCGCGACCGTGGCGGCTGCCGCCGAACAGGCCGGCTGGGACGGGCTTTTCGTCTGGGACCACGTTCTGCACCGACAACATCAGGGGCGTCCCTTCGGGGACCCCTGGATGCTGCTGACCGCGGCCGCGCTGGCGACCTCCCGGATCCGGCTGGGCACCCTGCTGACGCCGGTCCCCCGTTACCGTCCGCAGCAACTCGCCCGCCAGGTGGCCACCCTGGACCACCTCAGCGGCGGCCGGGTGATCTTCGCCGCCGGCCTGGGCGGTCCGATCGAGGACGAGTACCGCAGTTTCGGCGACGATGCCGAGCCACGCCTCCTTGCCGAGCGGCTGGACGAGGGACTGGAGCTGTTGAGGCGCTTCTGGTCCGGCGAGCCGGTGAACCACCACGGCCGGCACCACGAGGTTCGGGACGTGACACTGGTGCCTGCCACTGTGCAGCGGCCCGGTCCGCCAGTGTGGATCGGCGGTTTCTGGCCGCGTCGCCCGCCAATGCGGCGGGCAGCGCGGTGGGATGGTGCGGTGCCGCTCTTCGAGACGGCCCGGCATGGTCATGTACCGGATGCGGCCGAGGTAAGGGATCTGGTCGGCTATGTGCGCAAGCACCGTGCGGCCGGGGCCGAGCACCCCTTCGAGGTCGTGCTCGGCGGTGCCACGCCCCCTGACGCGGCCAAGGCCAAGGACGTGATCGGTCCGCTGCGCGACGCCGGCGCCACCTGGTGGGACGAGCGGCAGGTCCAGACCGGCCCCGACCTGGACCGCCTGCCTCCCGTACTCCGCCGCATCGAGGCGGGGCCGCCCGTGCTCTAGTCAGCCTCGAAGGGGTGCCGGGCTTGTCAGTGGAGCTCTTGGGTCGCCTCTTCGGCCAGTGGCTGGGCCGTTCGTGATCACCTGGTGGTTGGCGTTGGTCATTCCGGTCCAGGAGGGACTCGGCGACGACAGGTTGGGGAAGCGTGGATGCCAGTCGTTGGGCGCGGTTGCTGGTGATGATCAGGGACCGGCTCTGCCGTTCGGAGATCCTGAAGCTGGGGTTCGGTTCGGGCCGGACCTGCTGGCGGCTGGAGCGGTGGCCGCCGCGGCTGTGCGAGCCATCATCGGGGCCCCGGTCACGGAAACGCCGTGACCGGGGCCCCGGGATCAGCTACCGCGAAAGGTGCCGACCCCCCGCTAGTTCCGGTACCGGAACACGATCCGGCCGCGCGTCAGGTCGTACGGCGGGAGCTCCACCAGCACCCGGTCTTCCAGCATGATCTTGATGTAGTTCTTGCGGATCTTCCCGCTGATGTGCGCGAGCACGTGGTGGCCGTTCTCGAGCTCCACGGTGAACATGGCGCTGCGCAGACACTCGACGACCTTGCCCTCGACTTCGATGACGTTCTTGTTCTTCGTCATCGCACCAGCTCCAGGTTGCTGCTCATCGGCCGGGCGCCGATGCCCTCGCACAGCGCCGAGGCCGCTTGGTTGGACTCATGGACTTCAGTCCAGGCCGCGGCGAACCCGGAGCGGTGCAGCGTCCCCAGCGCGTGGGCCAGCAACGCCCGCGCGATGCCGCGGCGCTGCTCGCCGCCCCGGACCGCGAGCAGCCCGATGCGTGGCCGGTTCACCGTCACCACCCGGATCAGACCCAGGTAGCGGTCCGGCGCCGCGGCCACCGCGTACTTCGACGGGTCGACGATGGTGTCGCCTTCGGGGCGGGGAATTACCTCCGCGGGCATCGACTGCCACCCGACGGTCGCCTCGACTTCGTCACGGATCGCGCGGTCCACCGCCCGCAGCAGACTCTCGTCCACCTCACCGGCGGGCACGATCGTCACGCCCGAAGGCGGCTGGACGGATTCGAGCCCGGTGACCCGCGGGTCGGTCGGCACGGCGTACTCCCACTCGCGGCGCCGGATCGTGAAACCGGCCCGCCGCCAGCCGGCCGTCAGCTCGACGTCGGCTTCGTCGACCACCGTGTACAGCGGGGCCGGCAGTTCCGCCAGCATCGCCTTGGCGAGCCGGTCGAAGACGGAGTCGTGCCAGGCGTCGATGCTGACGAACAAGCGTCCGTCGGGCCGGTGCTGCGCATGCCCGCGGCCGACCACGAGGTCGTCATCCAGTGCATGCCATTGCCTGTCCGCGACGCGCGTGATCATCACCGCGTTCTCGCTCAGGCCAGATGTGAAGGGCTTCGTGTTCATCGGAGTGTCCTTCCAGGAGTGCCTCGATCTCAGGCGCTCCTGGCGACACCGAACGTCAGCCGCCGGACCGTGACGGGTTGAGGGAGCACCCATGGGTAACTGTGTTCACGGGTCTCACCTCCATACGACGGCTTCACGGTCCGCCACGAAAGTAGCAGCGGGGCACGGCCTCGCTCAAACCATTTCGTATGAGCTCGTAGCGCGATCATGATCCGGCCTTCTTGAGGCGTCTGCAGCAGATGGGGCCGCAAGCCAACGAGAGGAGGGGGTCGTGGAGTTCGACACGTCGTTCCGGGCGGACCGCGAGGCGTTTGGACTGGCGGAGCAGACGGACCGGTCGCAGCTCCCCCATTTTCGCGCGCACGTGGGAGCCGTCCACGCACGCGTGGGGCGGGAGGAGTTGCCAGGCGATGTCCTGGTGCAGGAGGACATACAGGATGCCCTGCAGACAGGGCCGATCATCTACTGGCCTCAGCCCCGGCGACCGCTTCGGCCAGGGCGGCAGCAGCGGTTCGACCCCTGCCCACAAGTCATCGTCCATGATCCACGGCCGAGTCGTCACAACCCGCCGAACGTCGGATCGTCACGACGGTCACGCCCGACCGGGGCACCTCAGCAAGGTCCTGTCACGAGCTGGAGGTTGCACGAGGGAGCGCAGCGTGTGCTGGGATGCACGGCTCCCGGTTGCAGAGGGACAGCGCGGGCCGGGAGTTCGAGTACCGCTGTGAGTCGGGCCCTACCGGTGAGATGCTCGATCGGGAGAAATCGGGGGGAGGCGTGGATGGGAACTGAGACGCGGACGGTAGCTCCGAGTCGTTTCCGGGATATGCCGCTGGTCGCGGGGGTTGTGCGGAAGCCGTACGAGGTGAACGGCGATGTCAGCGGCGCGTGGTGTGTCATCGTCGATGACGCGCAGTCGGTGCTGGAGGCAGTGCCGCCCGGTGGGACGGCATCCGTCGCGTCGACGCCCGGAAACGGCGGTGGTGAGGAGTACCGTCTCGTCGTCGTACATCCGGAGAGCGTCGTGGTGCATGCGTTGACGACGTGGGCGTTTGAGCAGCTTGAGGCGCATGACGGGCCGGTGGCCGTGGTCGTCGCCGATGGTGAACGAGTGTGCGGGGTCTGGGCCGGAGAGCATCTGCAGGAGGTCCTGGCGTTCGGGGTCCCCTTGTCGGCCCATCCGACTCTTGCGGGGGATCCGCACATTCCGCAGATCATTCGGCGGTGTGGCTACCGCGAGGGCGACGAGAGCTGTCGCGTTGTTCGGCGGTTCTCGTCCTATCCGCAGCGCATGCCACGATGCGAGTCATCGGCTTTGGCAGTGCATACCTTCGTGTGGTGACGCTGATGGTCACAGGTCTGACGCAGCGGGTGTCCGGCTGGCTTTCGGTGCGTGAGTTCTTCGCACTCGTCGTGCCGTGTCTGTTGTTCTGGGCGGTTGTGGCCCTGTTGCTCTTGCATCGGTTCGGGGCATCAGCGGCGCATCACTGGTGGACGGTGCAGGATCCGTCGGTGCGGATCGCGGTGGGCGCGGCTGTCATCAACAGCCGACGCGCATGCACCCTCGTTCGCCGTGACCGGGGCGCCCCGCGTGGTCGCCGGACCGGCCCGGGCCGAAGTGCCGGCGTCGCCGTACGGGGGTGAAACTCCCCGAAGGCGAACTGGTCGCCACGATCGGGGAATTCCTCTCCCACCCCCTACCAGGCGAGCGGCGCTTGGCCGAGGTAGTGCCAGTCCGGGCGCCATCCAGCCCAAATCCGGAGTGGTCCGGAGTGGTCCGGCGTGGTCCGGCATGATCCAGGGCAGGGCCGTTTTCATAACGTACGCCGTGGTGCTGTTCGCGCTGGCCTTCCGGGGTTTCGCCCGCAAGGACGTGGGGTCGTAGGTCACCGGAGGATCACCTACCGGTCTCGGTGGCCGTCTTCCGTGCCCTCTTCGAGATCCATCCGCAACGCTCCGTAGCGCACGTTCCGTCCCCCTGCGCCGTCACAGTCACAGACAAGGCGTCAACAGACCAAGGGGGCATGGAAGATGGAGCGATATCGAATACGGCGGCTGCGCGCCGCCCTGCTCGCGTTCACTACGGCGGGCGGCCTGCTGCTCACCGGGTGCGGCGCGGGTGACAGCGGTGACCACAGCAGCGCGGACGGGGTGACCGGCTTTCCCGCTCCCGACTACAGCCGGGGCACCGGCGAACAGGACGGTGACAGCCCCGACGACGAGTCGCGCGAGGTCGCCCCCTCGCCCGACTACCTCTCCACCTTCGCCCTCGACGTCGACACCGCCTCCTACGGCTACGCCCGCCGCACTCTTGCCGACGGACAGCGGCCCGACCCGTCAACGATCCGCCCCGAGGAGTTCGTCAACAGCTTCCGTCAGGACTACGACCGCCCCGACGGCAACGGCTTCACGGTGACCGTCGACGGCGCCCGCACCGACGAGGACGACTGGTCCCTGGTCCGCGTGGGCCTCGCGACCCGGGGTGCGGCCGAGCAGAGCGGCGAACGCCCGCCCGCCGCCCTCACCTTCGTCATCGACATCTCCGGCTCCATGGCGGAACCGGGTCGCCTCGACCTCGCCCAGAAGTCCCTGGGCGTGATGACGGACCGGCTGCGCGACGACGACTCGGTCGCCATCGTCACCTTCAGCGACAAGGCCGAGACCGTCCTGCCGATGACCCGCCTCGACGGCAACCGCGGTGAGATCCACGACGCGATCGACAACCTGGAGCCCACCTTCTCCACCAACCTCGGCGCCGGCGTCGAGACCGGCTACGCCACGGCCGTCAAGGGTTTGCGCGAGGGCGCCACCAACCGGGTCGTCCTCGTCTCCGACGCCCTCGCCAACGACGGCGACACCGACCCCGACTCCATCCTCGAACGCATCGACGGCGCCCGCCGCGAACACGGCATCACCCTGTTCGGCGTCGGCGTCGGCAGCGACTACGGCGACGCCCTGATGGAACGCCTCGCCGACAAGGGCGACGGCCACACGACGTACGTCTCCGACCCCGACGAGGCACGTACGGTTTTCTGCGAGCAGCTCCCGAAGAACATCGACCTCACGGCCCGCGACGCCAAGGCCCAGGTCGCCTTCGACCCACAGACGGTCGCCGAGTTCCGTCTGGTCGGCTACGACAACCGTCGCGTCGCCGACGACGACTTCCGCGATGACCGCGTGGACGGCGGCGAGGTGGGCCCCGGCCACACCGTGACCGCCCTCTACTCCGTCCGCACCAAGCCCGGCGCCGACGGCCACCTCGCCACCGCGACCGTCCGCTGGCAGGACCCCAAGACCCGCACCCCGCACGAGGAATCCGGCCAGCTGGAGTCCAGCTCCCTGGACGACTCCCTGTGGAGTGCGAGCCCCCGCCTTCAGGTCACGGCCGTCGCCGCCTACTTCGCGGATGCCCTGCGCAGGGGCGACGACCGCTGGGCCGCACTGCCGGGCGCCCGGCCACTGAAGGAACTGGCCGCCCACGCCGACGACCTGGCGGACACCACCGAGGACGAGTCCGTACGGGAGCTGGCCGAGACGATCCGCCAGGCGCGGCACCTCGCGGACTAGGTGCCCGGCCCACCCCTACGCCCGCACCACAGCGGGGACTAGCCGCCGCACACGGACGGCAGCGCCCGTCCGAGTCCCGCCAGATGCAGGAGGTCCAGGTCATGCCCGTACGCGGACCGCACGGCGGCGACGGACAGCCTGGGTTCGCACGAAGCCGAGGCCCGCGCCCTTTCCGTCTCCTGCAACGCGGCGAGTACCTGCGTGGTGATGAGGTCCAGCGCCGGCCTGACCTCCTTCACCAGGTCCGGCCGTTCGCTGGGCCGCTGCTCGGGATGCGTGTCCCAGCGGGTGTACAGCCCGCGCTGCACCAGCTTGTTCGCCTCGATCTGGTCCCGGAAGACCGCGCTCACCGCGTCCGGATCCAGTCCGAGCCCGGCCGCCCGCGCGGCCACGTCGTCGAGGACCTGCTGCTCGCGCGCGGGATCGTCGATCGGCTTGTCGGTGCCGTACTTGGCGGCGGCCACCTTGTCGGCGAGCAGCAGCCGCTCGGCGAACAGGTCGGTGAGCGGGGTGAGTCCGGGGGCGACGGTCGCCACCCGTACGGGAGGAGCGGCGACCGCCGGGGCGGCGCCGGTGAGAGCGACGGTCGCAGTGGCGCACACGGCGACGAGGACGGAGCGAAGGCGTTGGGGGCGCACGGGCTTTCCTTCCGTGGGGGGGGGGGCGGTCGGAAAGCAACGTATAGCCACTGTTCCCGGCCGCCGACGCCGGGCCCTGTCCGCCAACTCAGTTGCCGCACAACTGCCGTTCGGCCCGCACCGGATCGTTCGGGAAGCGGAACGCCGTGCGTTCCCAGGCCCCTGCCACGTTCCGCAGGAAGCGTCCCGGCGTGAGGGGGTCCCGCGTCGCGGCGCGCAGTGCGGCGAGCGCCCCGCAGCGCAGGGCGCGCCGGGCCGCGTCGATCTGCCCCGGGTCGGTCCCGGGCGGCGGATCGGCGAGAAGCCCGCGGTCGCAGTCATCGGCCCGAGCGAAGTCGACCTTGACTGTGCCCTGCTCCGCCGCCCGAGGCGGACGCCTGGCTGGATCTCGTTGCAGGTGAGTGCGATGAGCCCGTCGGGCACGGGGGGCGCGGTGCTCGCGGGCGCGGACGACGGCGAGGAAGGCATGCGCGAGCATGGCCAGGGTGACCCAGCGCAGCCAGGGGGTGCGGCGGCGGACTTGGTGCTCGTCCAGGTCGGCGAGTCCTTTGCCGGTCTGGAAGGTCTCCTCGATCCTCCAGCGCATCCCGGCGACGCCTACCAGCGTGCCGATCGGCACCGGATGGGGGCTGCAGCAGCGGGAGTAGGCCAGTTCGCCGGTGGTGCGGTGGCGGCGGCGGATGAGCAACCGGTAGACGCCCGCGACGGGCTCCGCAAGCAGGCCGATGGCGACCCAGTCGTCATGGCGCGGCCCTTTCGCGCCGCCTCCGGCGGGACAATTCGCTGCCCGGCGGTGCGCGGCACCTTGCCTACCAGTGCATCTGGTGCTGCTCGCGGCGTACTCGGTGCTGGCGGTCACCCCCCGGCGGCACCGGCTCCTGCCTCGGGGGGCCTGCCGCCCAGCCCCGGGATCAGCACCGCCGCCACCGCCAGGTGCATCAGAACGAGGGAGACCCGGGTGCCGCCGTCCATGCCGTCACCGATGAACGGCAGGAAGGACACGGCCAGCACGGCGCCGGCCACCCCGGTCCAGATGGCGCGGGCGCGCCGCACCCCGAACCGCTCCAGGGCGGCCAGCAGTCCCCAGCCGGAGAGCGACGCGAGCAGTGCGACGACCGCCACGGGCACGGCGCCGATGTCGAGCGTCTGCTCGCCGTCGGCGAGCCGCAGCCGGTGCCCCAGCAGTGGGTCCGCGAGCAGCCACACCAGGACGGGGGCCAGGACGGCCAGGGCCGTAACCCCCAGGCGCCTTTTCCACGCGCTCACTTGGCATCCCCTGAGAGCGCCCCGTGCAGGAAGACCTCCACCAGCTCCTGCGGGGTCAGGTCGGGCTCGTCCTCCGTACGCGGCTGGGTGAAGAGCAGCCCGAAGAAGATGGCCGCGATCTGCTCCGGCGGTCGGCGCAGGGCAGCCTTGTCGGGCTCCAGCAGCTCCGCGAGGGCCGCGCGGATACGGGTCGTCGACTCGTGGCGGCCCGCGCCGCGCACCGTGCCGGGGTGCTTGCCGCCGCGATGCCCCAGCGAGCCGGCGATGGCGCCCATTCTGGCGATGTGCGCCTGCAGCGCCTCGGCCGCCTCCGCGAGCCGGTCGGGCAACGGCTGGGACACGTCGATCGCGTCGAGCTCGCGGACCGCGTGCTCGGGGGAGAGCGCCTCGGCCACGCAGGCCTGCAGCAGCTCGTCCTTGTCGGCGAAGACCCGGAAGATCGTGCCCTCGCCGATGCCCGCGGCGCGGGCGATCTTCGCGGTCGTCACCGCGGCGCCGTACTCGGCGATCAGCGGGATCGCGGTCTGGATGATCATTTGGCGGCGCTGCTCCGGCGACATGCCGGGGGCGCGGCGGCGGGTGGTCTGGTTCTCCTTGGGTGCTGTCATGACTGCGAGAGTACGGAGTGAGGACTCACTCCGTCAATGAGTGAGTCCTCACTCCGCTTACTTTTCCGTACTCGGCTGCTTGTCGACTGCAATCCACCAAGATCCACAGCTGCGACCGGAGTACTGGACCGAGATGGTGATGGCATCGGCTGCGAAAGCGCAGGACGGCGCCGCACCGTTGGCGGGAAACCGCTGCTGAACTTGCTTGGGTGAGGTCGGCTGCCGCGGGCCGTCGTCCGCACCAGTGACCGATGACCCCAAACCGGGGTCGGTGGACATGGGGCGATCGGCAGTGGGACCGCCCGTCCGGCCGAAGCTTGCTTGCGGGACGATAGGGCACGGTCCTGGCCGGACGACCAAGGGAGACCGCCGATGGATGACGAGGAGAGTCTGCGCCGCTACGGGCTCCGCCCTGTTGGCCCGGACCTCGACGAGATCCGGGCACTGCTCAGAGAACACACGGAGCGTGAGCGGCGCGCCCAGGGCGAAGGCGACACCGAGCTGCTGAAACTCTGCTGCGTTCAGCTGTTCAACAGCGGCGACATCGACGACGCTCTCCTTGTCTGGAATGCGAAGGAAGCCAGCTTCGACGCGGCGTGCTCGATCGACATCGAGCTTCTGCTCGGGCACGGACTCGAGGCGACGAAGGCCCACCTCTCGGCCCATCCCTCGCCTTCTGCTGCAGCGGCGCTGGACCGCCTGCGCGAGCTCCAGGCGGAGGGTGCGTTCGAGGGCTTCTCGGTGGAGGAGCATTCCGCCTTCTACGACAGGTACTACGACGGGGAGGGCTGAGCAATGGTCAGCCGTTCGTGATCAGGCCGGTGCCCGCAAGGCATCCGTCGAGCAACGGCGGCATCAGGCGGCGTGGCTGCTGGATCCGGTTCCGAAACGCTCGGCGAAGGCCCGCCCGTTCCCTCGACAAGGGTTTCGCGCCCTCGAGGAACCGGGTGTGCGCGAGGTCAGCGGTCAGCCGCCGGCTCGCGTACTCACCGCGTAGGCCACGAGGCGCGTAGGCCACGAGGTAGACCATCGCGAGGCCGTGAGCCAGCCGGTGCGCTGCTCCCGGCGCCGAAGCCGTGGGTCCCTGAAGGCAGGTGCGGCAGACAGGGCACGCCGTTGCGTCATCGGGTCCGATGCGACGGTCACGGCGGTACGCGCTTCGGCCCCGGGGGATGGCGAAGGAACCCGCAGCGCGGGCAAGACGAAGCGGGCTGTGATCCGCATGTGACCGCGGCCCCGTAAGGTCCCCTGGGCCACGGTGACATGTGGCGACAGCACGCGAACACCCAGGGGGCAGGACGTGGAATACCGGCGCGCGGTGATACCGGCGGTGGCGGGCGGGATGATGCTGACGCTGCTCCTGTGGTGGGCGGGGGCGAGTGCCGACGCGCTGCAACTGGACGGCGCCGGCGACGTGCTCGGCTACGAGGCTGTCGCCCGTCTCCAGAGCTGGCTGCTGCCCTGGGCGTACGAACCCTCCGGCGGGACCGCGGGCGGGTACCTCGACGGGACCGACGCTTCCCGTTATCTCGGCCTGCACCACACGGCGATCCAGATCCGCTTCGCCGCCGTGTTCGTCTTCTACGCGGCCGGGGCGCTCCTCCTGGTCCGGCGACTTCCCGCGGAACGCAGCCGGACCTGGGCCACACTGCTTGCGCTGTGGGCCTGGGGCCTGGTGGCGGGTGCCCTGGCGGTGACGGTGTCCGCTCCCTGGCTCATAGCGGCCCAAGGGCACGGCAGTTACCGGTTCCTGCCGCAACTGGCGTCCCTCTCCTCGGCCGGGCGGCAGATCGTGGTACCGGTAGCGCTGGCCGCGGCCGCGTGGACGGTGCTCGTGGCGCGGCTGGCGCTGAAGGGCGCCGAACCCCAGCCGCGCGAGGACGTTCCGGCGCGGGCCGCCCTGCTGGCCGCCACCGTCGGAACCGCGGTGGTCGCGGTCTCTCTGGTCGTCCTGTCACACCAGTCCAGCGCGGCCGCCCTGCAGACGGCCTTCACGGGCGGCGGGCTGCTCGCCGAGCCGGGTGACCTGCTGCGCCAGTGGCTGCTGCTCGGCGCCTGGTCCGGTCCCGCCGGCACACCGCTCGGCGACTGGCTCCTGTACCGCCTCGGGGACGTCCTGCTCCTCGCCGTGGTCTGGTGCGCCCTGCGGTGGCTGCCCGGACTACTCACCCGGGTGTCCGTCCCGGCGATGGCGGCGGGCGGGGTCTGCGCGGTGGTCCTCGGACTGCTGGCCGAGCAGTCGCTGCGCATGGCGAGGATGGAACGCAGATGGGTTCGGGGCTGCTGTACGTGGCGTCCGGCCTCGGTGAGGGGGTGCCCGCCGCACTGCTCTGGGGCGCCCTCGCGGGCGTCGCGGCCACCGTGACCCTGCGGGCGTCCGGCGGCCGTGCCACCTCACCCTCCGTCTGACCTGCTCAAACTCAGGTGAAGAACGCTCACTTTGAATCCTCCCCGCCCTGAAGGGCAGGGGATTCCTGGCTCAGGCCGCCTCTTGGAGCAGCGCTCCAGGAGGTCTTCCGCCATCAGCACCAGACGGGTTGAGACCAGCCCGGACGCATGACGCGTGCGGAGTTCTCAGGTCCGATGGGCTCACGAGAACCACCTGACTCTCGGTCACCCCCTATCGCATCTCGGGAACCTCACCCTCGTCTCTGTGTGTCGCAAAGATCCCTCCATGGTTCCCCTGGGACTGAAGACAACATCTGTCAACACTTGATAAGAAAAACACACACATCTGGTCAGGGAGGATTTGCTCCTGCGTGCGCACATGCTGGCGCGCGGGCCGGCTGCCAGAGTGCGGGCTTCGACCACCGTTCTTACCTGAACTGCAGATATGACGGTGTGTCAGTTTCTAGGGGAGTTTCTGCATGTCCAAGAAGGTCCATGCCGCGCTGGGACGTCCCAGACACGCGGCGGGCAAGAACGGCGGACGAGCTCGGGGGATCACGGCGGTAACCACCGCCGCTGTTGCTCTCACCGTCGCCGTCGCTGCCACCGCCGCCTATGGCGCGGTCACCGACGGGGCCGAGACGGGATCGCACCCGCCCAAGCGCATAGGCACGGCCCCCCGCGTCCCGGCCGGCGCGACCGCGGCCGGCACGACAGCTTCGGGAACCACGCTGCACATCGGCGTGAACCTCGCCCCGCGTGACCCGCAGACGCTGGCCGACTTCGTCACCGCGGTGTCCACCCCGGGCAACCCCCGGTACCACCAGTACCTGGCCAAGGGACAGTTCGCCTCGGTCTTCGGCCCGACGCCGGCCACCATCGCCCGAATATCCCAGGCGCTGAAGGCGGCCGGCCTCACTCCCGGCAAGGTCAGCCCGGACGGCCTGTCCATCCCGGTCACCACCACCGTCGCAAAGGCGTCCGACGCCTTCGACACCGGCTTCCGGAACGTCCGGCTCGAGGACGGAACCACCGACTACATGAACACCGCGGCCCCCGCGCTGCCCGCGGACATAGCGGCGTCGGTGACCGGGATCGTCGGCCTGAGCGACATCAACACGATCACCAGCCACCACTCACGCGTGCGTGAGGCGAGCAAGACCAGCTCTGCCGCCGGACGCGGCTCGCGCGCCGTGGCCCCGCACGCTTACAGCCCGGGATTGTGCACCGACTTCACCAGCTCGGGCCTCACCGACGGCACCGACTACTACAGCCCCGGCAAGCTGGCCGGCACCTACGGTATGAGCAGCTCCGGCACTGCCGGCGCGGGGCAGACCGTGGCCGTGTTCGAGCTGGAGAACGTCGACGCCGGCAGCATCGCCGCGTACCAGTCCTGCGTGGGCACCAGCACCCCCGTCTCCACCGTGTACGTCGACACGGCGGCAGGGGCCGGCGCGCCTGCCACCGACGGATCGGTCGGCGTGGAGTCGGCGCTCGACATCGAGGACCTGATCGGTCTGGTGCCGGGCGCGAGCATCGTCGACTACCAAGGCGTGGACGCCCAGTCCGCGACCGACCAGAACGTGCTCGACGTCTACCAGCGGATGGTCACCGACGACCAGGCGCAGGTCATCTCCTCCAGCTGGGGTCTGTGCGAGGCCGCCGAGATCAGCGCGACCGCGAGCGCCGAGAACGTCATCTTCGCGGAGGCCGCGGCGCAGGGCCAGAGCGTGGTCGCCGCCTCGGGCGACGACGGCTCCAGCGACTGCTACCTCTCCACCGGTTCCACCGCCAAGGCCGTCGACGACCCTGCGAGCCAGCCCTACGTCACCGGCGTCGGTGGCACCACGATGACCGGCTCGGGCAGCACCGCGACGCAGACGGCGTGGAACAACGACACCGGCGGTACCGGCGGCGGCATCTCCTCGCGCTGGGCTCCCGTTGTCTACCAGGGCGGTGTCGCCACCACCGCCAAGCGTGCCGTTCCGGATGTCTCCGCCCTGGCCGACCCGTACACCGGATACCCGATCTACTACCAGGACGACAGCGTCTCCTCCAGCCCCGTCCCCGGCATCATCGGCGGCACCAGCGGCGCGGCCCCGACGTGGGCCGCCGCCATCGTCCAGGCCAACGCCGGCACGGCCTGCCAGACGAACGGCCGGGTCGGCTTCCTCAACAACGCCCTCTACAAGGCCGCGCGGAGCAGCTACCCGACGAACTTCTGGGACGTCACCAGCGGCAACAACTCCGTATACGCCACCGGCTACACGGCGGCGGCCGGCTACGACGAGGTCACCGGCCTGGGCTCGCCCAAGGAGGCCGGCCTGATCACCTCCCTGTGCGCGGCCAAGGGCACCGCGGCCACCGGTGCTTCCACCTTCCACCCGCTCAGCAGTCCCAAGCGCCTACTGGACACCCGCAACGGCACCGGGTGGGGCCTCAGCTCCATCCCGTCCACCAAACCCCTGGCCGCGGGCGGCACCGCCCCCGTCAAGATCGAGGGCGCCGGGGGGATCCCCAGCAGCGGCGTGACCGGTGTCGTACTCAACCTCACGGTCACCGGCACCACCGGCGCGGGCTCGTTGATCGCCTGGGCCGACGGCACCGCCAAGCCGTCGACCAGCAACCTCAACTGGACCGGCGCCGGCCAGACCATCGCCGCCTCGTCGACCGTCACGGTGGCCGGTGACGGCGTGGTGGACCTCTACACCAGCAGCACCACCCACCTGATCGCCGACGTCCAGGGCTACTACACCAACAACACCACCGGCTCCAGGTACACGGCACTGAAACCGGCCCGCCTGCTGGACACCCGCTCCAAGGTCGGCATCTCCACCACCACCAAGATCACCAACGCCGTGGTCAGCCTCAAGGTCCGCGGCCACGGGGGCGTGCCGACCGCCGCCTCCTCCGTGGTGCTCAATCTGACGGCCACCCAGACCGTCGGCTCCGGCTACCTGGAGGCCTACCCCGAAGGCGCCACCCGCCCGACCGCCTCCAACGTCAACTGGTCGGCGACCGGGACCACCATCCCCAACCTGGTCGTCGTGCCGATCGGCTCCGACGGCAACGTCAGCCTCTACGTCCACGGCACCAGCCATGTGATCGCCGACGTCTCCGGCTACTTCTCCACCAGCGGCTCGGCCTTCCACACGGTCACCCCGCTGCGCCTGCTGGACACCCGTACGACGACGGCGCTGGGCGCCGGAAAGACGCTGGCCCTGCAGATCTCTGGTCGCGACGCCATTCCGTCCACCGGCGTCAAGGCCGTGGTGCTGACCGTCACCGTCACCGGCACCACCGGCAGCGGCTACCTCACCGCCTGGGCCGACGGCGGCAGCCGTCCGACGGCCTCCAACCTGAACTGGGTGCAGGGCAAGACGATCGCCAACCAGGTGATCGTGCCGGTCGGCTCCGACGGCAAGGTCGCCTTCTACGCCAGCAGCACCACCCAGGTGCTCGCGGACGTGGCCGGCTACATCAGCTGACGCCTACCGACGACACAACGGCGCGGCCCCGACGACCCCCGTGGTCGGCGGGGCGGCGCCGTCGCAGGCGGGATGTATGGGTGTGGTTCACCTCGACTCAGGCCGTGTGCGACCAAAATCAACGGCGGCGGCGCTACTGCGTCCGGGCGAGCCGGTAGGAGTCGACGTACCGGCATGGTCGACACGGTGTCTAGACGACGCAGAACTCGTTGCCCTCGGGGTCCTGCATCAGCACGGCGTAGTGCTCCGAGTCTGGCTCATCCGTGATCCGCGAAACGGTCGCGCCGGCCTTCGTGAGCCGTTCGACCGTAGCGGTTACCCGCTCCGTGCGGGCAGCCAGAGGAACACTCCGCCCTCCACCCACCTTGAGGTCGAAGTGCAGCCGGTTCTTCGTGATCTTGGGCTCGGGAACGTGCTGGAACCACACCCTTGGCCCCTTCCCCGTCGGGTCGACGATCGACTCCGGGGTATCCCCCGCGCCCTCCAGCTCTTCCTCGGGCACTCCCATATCCGCCCAGTACTCACGCCATGTGGAGTGCCCACCCGGCGGAGGTTCCGGCACATACCCCAGCGCATCCGACCAAAAGGAAACCAACCTTTCCGGGTCTGCACAGTCGATGGTCAACTGCCACGTCATATCCATGCCCAGAGGATTCCAGACCCCTCTGACATCCGAGCCCACCGCTGCCCGCACTCGCTACCGGGATTCATTCGCTGAAAACATGGTGACGCTCAAGGGACGAGGGCGGTCGGTTTCAGCGTCGTCCGCGCCAGGTGCAGGCCACGCTTCCCCTGATCGGGACGGCGACACTGAGCACAGCGCCGGAGGTGGCGGTCGGACTCTTCACCCCGTACCGGGCTGTGGTGACGAAGAGGCGGTTGTCGTGAGGGTGCAGGCACACCGAGGTGGGGTGCGGTGCGGGGACGGTCACGGTGTGGAGCAGGCGGCCGTCGGGGTGGTAGCGGCGGACCGCACCCGCGCCCCACATCGCGACCCACAGGCAGCCCTCCCCGTCGACGGTCATTCCGTCGGGGCTGCCTTCGCCGTCATGCAGTTGGGCGAAGGTTTCCGGGACACCGGTGAGGTCGCCCGTGACGGTGTCGACCCGGCAGCGCAGGACGGTGCCGACGGCCGTGTCGGCGAGGTACATGGTGGTGCCGTCGGCGGTGAACGCCGGGCCGTTGGCAATGGTCAGGCCGTCGAGGACGCGTACCACCGTGCCGTCGGAGTCCGTTCGGTACAGCGAACCTGCGCCATGGGTGCCGTCGTAGGCCATGCTGCCGGCCCAGAAGCGGCCGACGGGGTCGGCGACGCCGTCGTTCATCCGGCTGCGGACCGGGGTGCGGTCCTCGGGGCGGTCCAGCCATTCCAGGGCGCCGTCGGGGGTGAGCAGAGCAATGCCGGTGCCCGCGGCGGCGATCCAGGCGCCCGGCTGGTCGCCCACCGGCGCGACGGCCCCCAACGGCACGTCCAGTCGGGCCAGTTCGCGCGGAGCCGCCGGTTCGGTGTCGTCGCGCAGTTCGAAGAGCCGACCGCTGAGGATGTCGACGTACACGTACCGGCCGTCGACCCAGCGGCCGCCCTCGGCGAGTTCATAGGCTCCGTCCACGACGACCGTCGCCGGTACTGCCGTTGATGTCATCGGAGTCCCTTTCGTGGATACCCCCGGCTTTAGCCGGGGGAGGAAACGAAATCTCTGCGGAGCAGGGCAAGGAGCTGGGCTTTGCCGCCAGGGCGGATCGCAGTGCCCTGACGGGCAGGTTTGATCTCTACTTGCGGGTGTGGCTAGTTTGTGCGCGTGGCCGCGA
>NZ_JBHXSG010000054.1:0-61446 GCF_042714835.1 Streptomyces sp. NPDC058678
ACCTCCACCACACACGGAGGCCTTCGCCATGTTCAAGCCCGGTCAGCGTTAACAACGCTCGTGATCAATACACCTAGGGCCTGTCCGGCGGATCAAGTCGCAGGAAATTCGCGGCGGCTCATCGCCGCAGATCGGCGTGCCAGGCCCCGCGTCTGCGGCATGATCCGCCGGACAGGCCCTAGCGACCGGTCACCCCGCCGACGGACTCAGGGAGTGATGGTCGGCGTCGCGGTCGCGGTCGGCGGAGGGGTCAGGACGATCATCGGCTCGCCGGGCTGCGGCGCCGGCGGAGTCATGTCGCTCTGGGGCAGCTTCGGTGGGGTGGTCTGCTGGAAGAGGGCCTGGTCGAAGTTGACCAGGCCGGTCTTCTCCATGACCGTGATGTGGTCCAGGACGGTGTTGTTGGCCTGGTCGGCCAGCTGCCGTACCAGCGAGTTCTTGGTGGTGGAGCGGATCTTCGCGATGGTGTTGAAGATCGAACCGTGCGTGATCCGCAGGATGTTGGCGAAGTTCGAGTCGAACGCGTTGCCGGCCTGCGAGGAGTCGATCTGGTTCACGAACGCGACCTGCTGTGGGCTCGCCACGTTCGGCAGGGTGATGTTCAGCAACGGGGCGACCTTGCGGCAACTGGCGTCCAGTGCCGCGTGTCCGTCGATGAGGTGCTCGGACGCGGTCTTGACCTCCGGGGCCGTCCCCTTCTTCAGGCCGATCACGCCGAGGGGGTACTCCCACAGTCCCGCCGCCCGGACCTTCACCACGAAGTCCCGGTCCTGCTCGGTCAGCGGCCCCCACTGCGTCTGCGCGATGACCCGGTCCTGTGCGCTGGAGACGGTGTCAAGGCCGAGCATCGAGGGGTAGGCGAGCGCGCCCAGAGTCAGCGTGAGGGCACCGCCCACGAAGAGGGTTCCCATCGAGTTCCGCGAAAGTCGCACCGTGTCTCCTGCCCGGTAGGGGCCCGCCGGCAAGCGGGTCGGACGCTCAGAGGTACGGACACGGGAGCGTCAAAAACCTTTTGAATTGGTAAAATCTTCGGTGCGGGTGCGCAGGAGCTCTTCGAGCTTCTCCTGGTGCGACGCGAGGAGACGCAGGAAGCGTCCCGTCATGGGGTGTTCGGTGCCGAAGGCTTCGGAGCTGACCCTCAGTCCGCCCGCCGCCAGGATGAGCCCTTCGTCCAACCGGCCGTGCTCGCAGAGCAGGTGAGCGAGGTTGCGGACGTTGGCGAGCGTGGTGGGGTGCACGGGCCCGAGACTGCGATGGCTGAGATCCGCCGCCCGTCGGGCCAGGGACAGTGCTTCCTCGTGTCGGCCCGCCCTCGCGTGCACGGACGACAGGTTGCTCAGCCGGACCGAGAGCTCCGCGTGGTCCTCGCCCAGGACCCGCTCGCTGATCTCCACCACCTCACGGAGCACACGGGCGGCATCCTCGTGTTGTCCGAGGGCACTGTGCGTGATCGACAGGTTGTTGAGGTTCGTGAGAACCGTGGGGTGATCGGGCGGCAGCGTCTCCTGGCTGAGGCGCAGGGCGCGCTCGCCCAGCTCCAGGGCGTCCTCGTGTCTGCCGAGCCCCGACAGGGTGAGCGCGAGGTTGCTCAGTGACTTCGAAGTCGCCGGGTGACGCCCCATGGTGCGTTCGCAGATCTCGACGGACCTCTGGGCGAGCGGTAACGCCTCGTCGAAGCGGTCGAGGTTGCGGTAGACGGTGGCGAGGTTGTTCAGAGCGACGGTGGCGTCCAGCTCCAGTTCTCCGCCCGCTCGCTCGCACAGCTCCAAGGCCCGCCGGGCGAGTTCGCACGCCTGCGGGTAGTTCCCCAGGTTCCGGTGGATCACCGTCAGCTGGTTCAGCCCCAGGACCAGACTCCGGCTCGGTTCCGTGGGCCCGAGCCGCTTCTCCTCGGCGCCCAGGTATCTCTCGGCGTGCGGCAGGGCGCGCGCGTCGAGGCCCTGGGACAACAGATAGCCGCAGGTGGACTTCGACAACTCGCCCAGCATCAGCTGGTGGTCCTCCGCCGACCGGGAGAGGACCGCCTCCGCGTGGGGAAGCAGGACGCGCCAGCGGGGCCAGGCCCGGGGGTCGCCGGGGTCCGACTTCGGCAAGGCGCTCAGAAGCATGATCCCCGAGGACAGCAGGCCCGGATCGATGCGCAGGGTGACGGTCTCGGCATGCTTGCGCCGCCAAGGCAGTCGGCGGCGCGGGCGCCCACCCGAGGTGGGTTCCATGAACGCCACGATCTCCTTCGGCTCCGCCGACAGGGTGCCGCGGACGACGGACTGCAGGAGCCGGTGGATGGCGACGGCGTCGGGCGTGAGCGTGATGAGGCTGTAGCTGTTGAGGAGTGCCAGCGCCCGGTCGACGTCGTCGGGGGTCGTGAACGGGTGGTGGCGGAGAACGTCCCGGGGAATGTCGTCGGCGGCGAAGTGGGCCAGCGCACGCAGGAGTTCCACGGCTCCGGGATCACGTTCCCCGATGGCCCGCAGGGTGTGGCGCCAGATCCGGGCGACGGTCCGTTCGGGATCGCCTCCTTCGGGCACGTCGGCGTGCAGTCGTGCCGGATCCCGCCGCAACAGCTCCAGACAGTCCGGCAACGTGCCGTGCGTCTGCACGATGTAGGCGCCGATCTGCTGCAGGGCCAGCGGCAGATGCCCGAGTTCCGCCGCCAGCGCCGAGGCGGCCGCCCGTTCGGAGGCGCTCTCCCCGTACCCCGTGATTCCGGTGAGCACCGCGAGGGCGTCCGCCTCGTCGAGCACGTCGAGGCGGAGGCGGGCGCCGGGCGGGTCGACGCCGAGGTCGCGGCGGGTGGTGACGAGGACGTGGCCGGACATGGACTGGCGCAGGACCGGGCGTACGTGGGCCAGGTCCTCCACGTTGTCCAGGACCAGAAGCCAACCACCGTGCCCGGTCAGCCAGTTGACTGCCCACTTGGCGGCGTCCTCGCTCGTGACGGCCGTACCGAAGGCGGGATTGAGTCGGAAGGCGAGGTCCGCCAGTCCCGACGTCAGATGGTCGGGCGAGTCGGCGGTGATCCACCAGATCAGCGCGTACCGGTCCCGGTGGTGACGGGCGTAGTGCCGGGCGAGCGTGCTCTTTCCCACGCCGGCCAGTCCGCAGATCGTCTGCACGGTCGGCCCCTCGGCCCCCGGCGGTGGCGGCTCGGCCAGCTGTGCCAGGGCGCCCTCGCGGCCCACGAAGGGGCGGGGCTCGCTCCACGGAACGTTGTCGACGCCGTGCGGAGTCTCGTGGTCCAGGCGCAGCGCGGACTCCGGCCAGACGTGCACGTGCTGGGCGATCCGGGCATGGTCGCCGGTGCTGGCTATGCCGGGTATGGCCTGTGCCGCGATGGCGCGGTCGCCCAGGGCCCCGATGCCGGGGCGGCTTTCCTCGGAGGTCATCGCCGTCCAGTGTGCCGCAGCGCGGTTCCGCGTCCGGCGCTGCGCGAAGAGTCGAGCGGGCCCGGTCGAGGACACCTCGCCCGTGGGGCCCCGCCGCTGGATGGCGTGAGCCCCGTGAGCCCCCGAAAGTCAGCTGACGAGGGCCAACTCGTGCGAGGTGCCGTTCAGCCGCCGCCCGCCCGTCTCCGTGCACGTCACGACGTCCTCGATACGGACACCGAAGCGGCCGGGCAGGTAGATGCCGGGC
This sequence comes from Streptomyces sp. NPDC058678, assembly GCF_042714835.1. NCBI lineage: Bacteria > Bacillati > Actinomycetota > Actinomycetes > Kitasatosporales > Streptomycetaceae > Streptomyces > Streptomyces sp. NPDC058678. The sequence continues at coordinate 3,634 of NZ_JBHXSG010000054.1, forward strand.
TCGATGGAGAAGCACATCCCGGGTACCAGCGGCCGTTGTTCGCCCTCCACGAGGTACGGCGGCTCGTGCGTGGTGACGCCGATGCCGTGGCCGGTGCGGTGGATGACGTACTCGCCGTACCCGGCGTCCTCGATCACCCTGCGGGCCACCTTGTCGATCTCCGCGCACGGCACGCCTGGCCGTACGGCCTCGAAGGCGGCCAGTTGGGCCCGGCGCACGACGTCGTGCACCGTGCGTTCCTCGTCCGTGGGCTCGCCCACGTGCACGGTCCGGGTGGTGTCCGAGCCGTACCCGTCCTTCAGCCCCCCGAAGTCCAGGACCACCATGTCGCCGTCCTCGATGGTGCGTTCGCCGGCCCCGTGGTGCGGGTTCGCGCCGTTGGGCCCCGAGCCGACCACGGCGAAGTCGACCCGGCCGTGGCCGTGCGTGAGCAGGAGGCGGGCGAGGTCGTCGGCCACGTCGGTCTCCCGGCGCCCGGCGAACCGTACGGCGAGGATCTCCTCGTACGCCGCGTCCGCCGCCGCACCCGCCGCCGCGAGCCGCGCCAGCTCGTGGTCGTCCTTGACCGCCCGCAGCATCGGCACCGAGATGCTCAGCGCGCGGTACGTGGTGAGGGGCAGCGCCTCCTGGAGGCCGAGAAGGTGCAGGGCCCAGGTTGCGTCGGAGACGCCGTAGTGGCCGTGGGGGCGCAGCAGTCCGGCCGCCGCCGCGTACGGGTCCTGGCCGTCGTGCCACTCCGACAGCCGCAGGACGCCCGCGCCGGGGGCCGCCTCCGCGTCCGGGCGTTCCAGCGCCGGGACCAGCAGCCGGGGTTCCGACTCGGGAACCAGCACCAGCAGGGTGAGACGCTCGGTGAGCGCGGTGGGCAGGTAGCCGCACAGCCGGACCAGGTCGGGGCCGGGCGTGACGAGCAGCCCCGAGAGTCCGGCGTCGGCCGCGTCCCGGGCGGCCCGGACCATGCGGTCTGCGTAGTCCTGCTCGGTGAAGGCAACCGGTGTCTCGCTCATCGCCCTGCCCTGTCGTCGCGGGGTGCGTCAACTGTCCTGTGGGTCGGAGCCTTGTGGGTCGGAGCCCTGCCCGGCGTCCTGACGGTCGGCGCGTGTCCATTGGACGGGGGCGGCGTGGCGGGCGCGTGGATGGGCTGGGCCGGTCGGGTGACCACGGAGGGCCGACCCGTCGGGGTTCCGTAGCACCCGCGGGCCGCACCTCACCCGAATGGCCCACTCCCGTGGCGATGCCCGCCGTGCAGCCCGATCGTCGAAGAGTCGCAGGACTCGAAGCACTCGCAGACTCGGAAGAGACGGGGCCCGCCCATGACCCAGCAACCGCACGCGACGCAGCCGCCGACCGGCGGAGGGCAGCAGCCGACGGGAGGGCAGGGACAGCAGCCCGCCTGGGACGACACCCGGCGGTCGACGGACATGCCCGCCGGCAGGTCCGACTACGGCTACACACCCACGTCGGCCGAGAGCGGCTGGGCCTCGGGCGGCGTAGTCTTCGCCGGCGTCCTGATGCTGGTGAACGGCATCCTGGCGATCTTCCAGGGCATCTCCGCGCTCGCCAAGGACGACGTGTGGGCCAACCTCGGCGACTACGTCTACAAGATCAACCTCACGGGCTGGGGCGTGATCCTGATCGTCCTCGGTGCCGTGGCCGCGCTCACCGGCGCGGGAATCCTCAAGGGCGCCGCCTGGGCCCGCATGACCGGCATCTTCCTGGCGTCCCTGAACATGATCGCCCAGTTCCTGTTCCTGCCGTACGCCCCGGTCTGGTCGATCGTCATGATCGCCGTCAACGTCTTCGTGATCTGGTCGCTGGCGGTGTACCGGCCGACCTCCTCGGCGCGAGGCAACGCCTAGTCCTGGTCCGGGCCGCTTCGCCCGGCGGCCGGTCCCGCCCGGCGGTCGGTGACTCACTCCGGCGGTCGGTCGTCCCACCCGACCGTCGGTCACACGTGCCCGAGACCGCCGCCGCCGAAGGAACCGCTGGAACCGGGCAGCCAGCGCTTTCGGCGCTGGTCCTTGCCCCGTCGGGTTCCGGCGGGGTGGAGCTGATAGGGCATGAGCCGTTCCCGGCTGTCCCCGGGCATCGGCATCTCGTCCGGCTCCCGCACCTCCCGCATCTCGCGGATCGGTCCGGTCTCGGGGAGATGGGTCTGCTCCTCGGGGCGGGGCCGGGGCGATTCCCGGTCCTGGACCCGCATGCCGAACTGCACGGCCCACACCAGCGCACCGGCGATGAACAGGCCACCGGCAAAAGCGGCGATCACGTTGAGTACGTCGCTCGACGTGGCCGCAAGTACAAACGTCGCGGTACTCATGCTTCCGATTATCGCCCAAATGGGCGGCGGATGTGTGGTCGGGGTCACACGAGTTCGACGAGGTCGCCGGCTACCGGGATTCCGGGGCCGGGGCCGGGGTCGGCGCCAGGGCCGCGAACCTCGGCTGCCGGGATCCTGGGCCGGGGTCGCAAATTTCGGCTGCCGGGATTCCGGGGCCGGGGCCGATGACGGCGCCGCGAACGCCGGCTACCGGGATTCCGGGGCCCGGGTCGGCGCCAGGGCCGCGAACGCCTCGTCGAGGAGAGTGACCAGGTCGAGGCGGCCGTCGGAGGCGGTCCAGTGGTCGAGGGCGACGTTCAGGCAGTCGAGCGCGGCGGCGGCTCGGACGGTGTGCCCGAGGCCCACGGACTCCGGGGTGCCCGAGCGCTCCGCGAGCGCCCCGGCCAGTGCGGGCCGCCAGCCGTGCTGCTTCTCCAGTTGCCGGGCGCACAGCGCCGGCGTCTCCCTGACCAGCCGGGTCGTCGCCAGGGCACCCGCCGGGTCCTCGTGGTAGCGCCCGATGACCGCGTCCAGCGCCCGCCGCAGCGCCGTCCAGTCGTCCTCGTCGGCGGGGCGGGCGCGCAGCGCGTCGGCGACCCGCCGGTCGTGACCGTCGAAGGCGGCCAGGACGGCGTCCTCCTTGGTGCCGAAGTGCGGCAGCGGCATGATCGGCAGTGACTTCCGGCGCCCGCCCCACCAGCGCCGCCGACCGCCCGCCCCCACCTGCTCGCCGAACACGTCACGGCGGAGCTGTACTTCGGCCACGCCGACCAGGACTCCACCAACCCGGCCGAACAGATCGACCGCCTGGCCAAGGCCCTCACAGCGGCAGGCGTCCGCCACCGCACGGAGATCTACGAGGGCGCCCACCACGGCTTCACGCAGGCCGACACGGCGATGCACGACGCGCAGGCGACGGAGCGCCACTGGAGCGCCCTGCTGGACCTGCTGGACAGGGCCCTGTAGCGGGCTGGCTTTCCAGCCGTTGACGGACACGGACCGCAAGGGAGACGGCAGACTGCCGCTGTGTGGATGCCAGCGGCAGTGACAGTGCTGCTCATCGTGCTCGCCTCGGCCTCCGCGATCGCTCAAGCCCGCAAGGTCGGTGGTGGACCGCTGTTTCGGTCCTTCTGCCTTCCTTCGGGATGGTGGCCCTGCTCGGTGGCTTGCAGTCGCAGCGGACGTCTCTCCTGTGGCTGGCGGGCATGTTCGTCGTGGCCGGCTTCGGGGCGGAGACCATGGCTCATCGGCGGGCCCGGTCCATCGGGCGATCGGACGGCGCCTGAGCAAGCCGGTACTCATGGACTGCGAGGGGGCGACGGCGCCATCCGGTGGTCGGGTTCGACGCCGGCGCCGACCAGGTGGTGCTGCCTGCGGAGCCGCGGGCAGCTGATCGCGTACTCGCTTCCTTCTGTCCAAGGGGACGTCAGGCTGCCGTCCCCTTTGCCGACTCTTTGGGCCCCCGGACGGGGCTACGCCTTCACCGACCTGGCCACCGGCGAGGACACCGTCGTCGCCACCGGCTACCCGCCCGTCGCGGCCGCCCCGCCCCTCGACGAAGGCGGAGTCGACGACCACGACATCGAACTCGGCCATTTCGGCGCCTAGTTCGCGTCACCTGGCGGCACTTCACTTCATTTCGTTCTCAACAAGCAACCCCGACACGGCTCTCACGACTCTCACAGGGTGATCACAGGCTTGATCGAGAACACCTTGGGAGACAAGTACCGATGACTCACTTAAAGCGCTCCGCGCTCGCCGCCGGAGCCGCGCTCGCCGTTGTCGTCACCGGGACCGGAGCCATTCCCGGCACCGGAGCGGAGGCGGCGGAGGCGACCCCCGGCAATCCGAAGCTGAAGCTGATAGCCGCGTCGAACGCCGTGACGCTCGACCGCTACGAGTGGGACTCCGGCGTCTACCTCGACCTCGGCACGTACGTCACGGTCGACAACGCGCCGCTGGAGTTCAAGGTGACGCGGAAGTCGTACAAGGACCCGGTCGTCGCCCGGCAGATCCTCCGGGACGGGACGAGCACGCGGACCAGGACCCTGCCCGCCGGGCTGGTGAAGGACTTCTCGGGGCTGCCGGGCTTCCTCGACGTGTCGATCACCGACGCGGCCGGCAAGGAGGTAACGGCGAGCAAGGGGACCTTCTGCCCGAACAACGCCTCCGGGCGGCTGCGTCCGGACGCCCCCGCGACCTCGCACTATCCGGAGAGCTGCCCCACCAACCCGTGGACACTGGGCTCGGTGTGGGGTGTGGAGAAGGGCTGGGCGTCCAACTCCACCATGATCGACTACGAGAAGCCGGTGGACCTGCCGGCGGGCGAGTACACGGCCAAGGTGTCGGTGGCGAAGAAGTACCGTGACCTGTTCGACATCCCGGACGACCAGCCGACCGTCAAGGTGACGGTGCGGGACATGGGTGACGGCGGCGGGGAAGGACTGGCCTCCGCCCGCCAGGGCGGGCACGACGCCCACGCCGGCACCCAGGGCGGGCACGACGCCCACACGGGCGCCCGGGCCTCGGCCTCCCACCACTACGGCCCCCGCGGCGCCGACGCGCCCACACCCCCCGCCCTCTCCCACGCCCTCGAAGACCGCGGTACGGCCCACCACCTCGGCGACGGAAGCGGCCACACCGACGGCTCCCGCATCGCGCCCGCGCAGACGCCCAACGCCAAGCGGCCCACCGGCCGGGCCGGCGTCGCGGCGAGCGTGCCCAAGCCGGACCTGCGGTCGCTGCCGGCGTGGGACATCGCCATCACCGACGGCGAGGACGGGGACGTGGCGGGCAAGGACTACCTCGCGTTCAGCGCCAACGTCTGGAACGCCGGTCCCGCTCCGCTGGTCGTGGACGGGTTCCGCAGCCCCGGCGAGGACCTGATGGACGCGTACCAGTACTTCTACGACGCCGACGGCAAGCAGGTCGGGTACGCGCCCACCGGCACCATGGAGTGGGACCCGCGCAGCGGCCACGAGCACTGGCACTTCACGGACTTCGCCAGCTACCGGCTGCTGAGCGAGGACCAGACCAAGGAGGTGCGCAGCGGCAAGGAGGCGTTCTGCCTGGCCAACACCGACGCCGTCGACTACACGGTGAAGAACGCCAACTGGCACCCGGACAACACCGACCTGTCGACCGCCTGCGGCCAGCAGAACTCGATCTCCGTCCGCGAGGTCCTCGACGTGGGTTCCGGCGACACGTACACCCAGTACCGTCCCGGGCAGTCCTTCGACATCACCGACCTGCCGAACGGCACGTACTACATCCAGGTGATCGCCAACCCCGAGAAGCGGCTCCAGGAGACCAACACCGCCAACAACGTCGCACTCCGCAAGGTCGTCCTGTCGGGTGAGCCGGGCGCCCGCAAGGTGAGCGTGCCGCCGCACGACCTGATCGACGCGCCGTAACGGCATGTCGTCCTCCGCTCGCCGTCAGGTGCGGTGCGGATGACGACGTTCCCGCCCCCGTCAGCCCGGCCGGGCGCGACCTCTACCTTCCCGCGGCCGTCCTCTTCACCGCGTACGCCACCTTGTCCGTCGCCCGCTTCCGGCACCCATCGAGACGTACGTCCACGGCCTGCACCCGCGCGTCTTCTGAACGATCGTCGGCGCCACGTACAAACGGCCGCCGTCGGCCCCGTACATAGGGGACGACGGCGGCCGTCTGACGTTCGCGTACGCGCGGACCGGTGTCCGTGGGTCAGCCGGGCTCGTCGGTGTGCGCGCGACGGCCCTTGGAGCGGCTGCTGACCAGCCAGTTCGAGGGCTCGGGCGGTGCCTCGGCGGTGTGACCGGTGTCGACCGTCAGGTGGAGCAGGGTGCCGAATCCGTCCGGGCCCGTCGGATAGCTGCGCGGCTCGTCACACAGGAACACCTCGCGCAGGAGCAGTGCGACGCGCTGGGCGACATCCGGGTCCGCGGCGATGATGCGGACCTCGGCGAGGCCGTCTCCCTCGGGCGGGCGGTCGGACGTCGAGCCCATGACGGTCACCAGTTTCTTCTTCTGCCGCAGGTCTGAGGCGTGCCCCCGGTCGAGTCCACGGTACTCCCGAGGGGTCATGCCCCCCTTCGGGCACCGCACATCTGTGTCCGCCGCAGCAGGGATTCCACCCGGGCGACTAGAGTTCTCGCGCGGGGAGACCGCCCCATGCGCCGGGCAGCGCCCCGGCGACACCTCGGGAAGGCGTACATGTCCTCGGAAGACCAGTCGCAGGCCGCCGACCGGCTCGACGACGACCACTACCCGGCGTACACCATGGGCCGGGCCGCCGAGCTGATCGGTGCCACGCCCGGCTTCCTCCGGGCCCTCGGCGAGGCGAACCTGGTCGCCCCGAAGAGATCGGACGGCGGCCACCGCCGCTACTCGCGCCACCAGCTCCGCCTGGCCTCCCGGGCCCGTGAGCTGGTCGACCAGGGGACCCCCATCGAGGCCGCCATGCGCATCATCGGCCTCGAGGACCAGCTCGAAGAGGCCCTGCGCGACAACGGTGACCTGCGGCCGGACCAGAAACCTGACGTGGCCGGAGAAGAAACCTGATGTGACCGCAGAAGAAATTCGAGCGGATCCGGGAAAAGGATTCTCGGACGACGCGGAGCGTCTCCCGCGTGCGCTTTTCCGGTCGGTCGGCACGCCGAACTCTTCCCCTGGCGCCGAATTCTTTCCGTGCTAGGCTCAGCGTCAGTTGCAGTTGTTGGTTGCCTTTTTGCTGTCGGTTTTCCGGGCAGGTGATCATCACGGCGATGAGTGAGATTCGCGAAGTGCGAGTCCCTAGCACTGCCTCAGGAGATATGACATGGCCACCGGTACCGTGAAGTGGTTCAACGCGGAAAAGGGCTTCGGCTTCATCGAGCAGGACGGCGGCGGCGCCGACGTTTTCGCTCACTACTCGAACATCGCCACCCAGGGCTTCCGCGAGCTGCAGGAAGGCCAGAAGGTGACGTTTGACGTCACCCAGGGCCAGAAGGGCCCGCAGGCGGAGAACATCGTTCCCGCCTAATTGCTCGCACGATCGGGGCCCGCACCTTGGGTGCGGGCCCTCTTCGTTTTCCCTGGACCGGCCGTGCGACGTGCCGGCCTCGCGCTTCCCCGCGCTTCCGCCATGCTCCGCCCGACCCTTGGTGAGGCACCCATGCGCTGTGTGATCGCCCGTTTTCCCTTCGACCTCGTGAAGTCCGAGGTGGAGACAAAGATGGAGGGCATCGCCCCGGAGGATGTCACCGGGGCCTGCGTGGTCATCGGACGCAAGGTGTACCCGGTCAAGCAGGTCGGCGAGATCATCACCCGCCAGGACCGCCGCGACTTCACCGCCGGTGAGGTGACCCGGGCCCTGGTCCGCCTCGGCTTCACCTGCCACGAGACACCCCCTCAGGCACCGCACGCGTCCGGCTCGACGCCGGATCCCTTCGGCGGAACCGGCGCCTGACGCCGACCCTTCCCGGTCAGCTCCGCCCCTTTGACCAGCCCACTCACCCCGGACGACCTCCCTGGTCCGCCCGGGGTTCCTGTTGTCGCGTTTCTTCAAGAGTCGGCCGTGTCGTCCTGCTTACCGTGGGGTCATGGAACTGGCACCTGTGATGGCCCGGGCCTCGGCCGCCGCCGTGGACGTCGTGCGGGGGATCCGGCCGGGCGACTTCGACGGCCGCACCCCGTGTGAGGAGATGACGGTCGGCGCCCTCGTGAACCACCTGATCCTGTGGACCGCCGTACGGGGGCACGCCGCCGGACTCAAGCAGTCACCGCCGGACCAGGTGGCGGAGGGGCACGACTTCACCGCGGAGCCGGACTGGGCCGAGACCTACGCCACGCGGTCGGCGGCGGCCGCCGCCCTCTGGAGCGAGCCGCCGGCGTGGGCCGGAGAGACGGGTCTGACCGGCGGTGGCCGGATGCCGGCCCCCTTCGTCGGCGGAATCCTGTTCTGCGAGTGGCTGCTGCACGGCTGGGACCTGGCCGTGGCCACCGGTCAGGAGCTGCGGGTGGACGACGATCTTGCCGCCGCGGTGTACGAGAACGTGGCCGCCAGGGCCGAGACGGCCCGACGGTACGGCGTGTTCGGGCCCGAGGTTCCGGTGGCCCAGGCCGCCCCGCTGTTCGACCGCGCCCTGGGCCTCGCGGGCCGCGACCCCTCGTGGAAGCGCGGAACCTGACCGCGGGGCGACCGGGACCACGCCGGTAACGTGGTCTCGCCCGGTTCCCGTCGTCCGCCGCAATGGAGCACCAGCGTGAGCAACTCCCTGTTCGTGAAGATCTGTGGCCTGAAGACCGAGAGGGACGTCGACACGGCGGTCGAGGCGGGGGCCGACGCCATCGGGTTCGTGTTCTCGGAGAGTCCGCGTCGCATCGACGTCGCCACGGCCGCACGGCTGTGCCGGCGCGTACCGGAGGGTGTGCTGACGGTGGGCGTCTTCCGCGAGGAGCCCGTGCACGAGGTGCGGTCCGTGGCCGCCGACGCGGGGATCGGTGCCGTCCAACTGCACGGGCCGGAGGACCGCGGGTACTACGACGACCTGGCCACCGGCGGGTGGACGCTGATCCGGGCCGCGGCGTTCGGCGACCTGGTACCGCGCTTCGGGGACATGGGGGAGGACATGCTCCTGCTCGACGCGCCCGTGCCGGGCTCCGGCGTCGCCTGGGACTGGAACAGCAAGCCACTGGCCGGGTCCGGAGAGAAGTGGCTGCTCGCCGGAGGCCTCAGCCCCGACAACGTAGGGCACGCCGTCGAGGCCACGCGCCCGTGGGGCGTCGACGTGTCCAGCGGCGTGGAGCAGAGCCGGGGGGTCAAGGACCCCGCGCTGATCAAGGCGTTCGTGAAGGCCGCCCGCGCACAGTCCTGATGCCCCTCAGCCCGAACCGTGGGACGCCTCACTCGCCGCGCGGCGGTACTCCGCGTTGATGCGCTGGGCCTCCTCGAGCTGGTCCTCGAGGATGACGATGCGGCACGCGGCCTCGATCGGCGTGCCCCGGTCGACGAGTTCGCGGGCGCGGGCGGCGATCCGCAGCTGATAGCGGGAGTAGCGGCGATGGCCGCCCTCGGAGCGGAGCGGGGTGATCAGCCGGGCCTCGCCGATGGCTCGCAGGAAGCCCGGCGTGGTGCCGAGCAGCTCGGCGGCCCGGCCCATCGTGTACGCGGGGTAGTCGTCGTCATCCAGACGATCGCTGAGCGGAGTATCTGCTGTCATGTCACCTCGTTGAACCAACGCGTCGAGGGGCCCTGGCGCCGAACGGCACCAGGGCCCCGAAGGAAATTGAACACCATCTGTCGGCCCTATTGCTGTGCCGACCTGCTACGTCCGCCGCCCGGCCCAGAAGGGCGGGACTGCGGGGATCGCGGCTGCGTGACCGGGGACCACCTTCCAATCCGGGGTCTTGCGGTACCCGGCCCGAGCGTGCTCGGTCCGGGCGATCCTGATGGCGTCTGCTCCTCCGTCCTTCCTGCTACCAGGCAGTTCGTGTCTGCCTGGCCTTGCTGAACCATGTCTACGAGAGAAACGCTACCCGTGGCATCGGCCAATGTCTACTCCCTCAAAAGTAGATTTGGGCTCAGGGGGGTGCCAGGTAATCTGCGGTCCGCACAGGGTCCGCGCGGCCCGCGCCGGTCGCCGCATAGAATCGGCTCTCATGCCGAACCCTGACGAGCTGCTCATCGCCATCTCCGCCATGGTGGAGTCGGAGCAGAGCAATCAGATGTCGCTGACCGTGGTCGTCGGAGGCGCCGTCATCACCGGCCGACTGGCACCCGAGGCCGTGTGGCGGGAGAGGGTGTCGGAGGTCCTGAAGGACTCCGACCACCTGGGCCCGTTCGCCGACGTCTTCACCGCCGGCCGGGCGGAGCGCCGGCCGGACCCCGGCGAGACGCCCACGCATCTGCACTTCCATCTGGCCCGGATCCTGCAGGGCACTGTCGGGATCCCCGACACGGGCGGAATGTACCGTGTCGCGATCAAGGACGTCAGCGCCTGGACCGTGGGCGACTTCAGCTACTCCGACCAGTGAGAACAGCAGTGAGGGCCCTGCCGACGTCTGTCGGCGGGGCCCTCACTGTCGTCCTCGGGCGGCTTGCGCCCGTCCTCACGCCTCCTGGTGCTCGGGGGTGCCGAGCAGCGCGGACGCGGTCTGGAGCGGGCTGAGGACCGGCGCCACGGGCACGGCCTCGGGGTGGTCGTGACAGGTGAAGCCGAGGCGGGCCATCGCGCGGGTGACCTCACCGGCGGAGAAGTCGCGGCGGTCCTGACGGGTGATGATCTCGCCCACCTGCTTGACGGGGTAACGGCGGCGGCCGATGGTCACGGACTCACCCGTGACGAGTTCGGGCTTGATGCCCTTCATCGAGTCCAGGACCCCCATCTTCGTGAGGTCGAAGGGGTAGCGGGCGATGACACAGCGCATGATGCCTCACAGGGAGAAGGAGAACGGGCTGACCGCGTGGCCGCCGAGGATGTCCCGCAGCCGGATCCGGTCCGTGTACGCGGAGCTGTCCCGGAGGCGGGCGAGCTGGGCCCGGGTGATCGAGCCGGTGCTCTCGTCGTCCCCGTCGCACACGAGCAGATACTGCACACGGGCGCCGGCCATGACCGACAACGCCACTTCGACCGTCATGTCGTCACAGACCCGCGGCCCGGACACGTCCACGTCGACCACAGTAGTGGTGGCGGGACCCGCCGGGTGCCGCTGCATCTGAACCGATGTCAAAGAGTGCCTCCTGCGAGATGGCGGACAGGGCGGAGAGGGAGGGACGCCGGTGAGCGGGGGACGGCACGCCGCAGATGGGCGTGCCGTCCCCCGGTCTCCGTACGATCGCCGGACAGGTCCTAGGCCGCCGAGCCGTAGGAGGTCCTGCGCCGCGCGGTGCTGCGTCCGGCCTCGCCGGTGGCCCGGCTCTGACCGCCACGGCCCTGACCGCCCTGGCCGCCACGGCTCTGGCCGCTCTGCGTACCGCTCTGACCGCTCTGGCCGCCCTGGGCGCTGCCACGGCCACGACGGCCCCGGGAGGAGGACGAGGAAGCGGAGCGACGGGGGCGTTCCACCACCGGCGTGGTGATGACCACCGGGACGCCGGAAGGAGCCTGGGCGCCGGTGATACGGCTCAGCTCCTCCTCGCCCGAACGCACCGGGGTCACCGTCGCGTTGATGCCGGCCGACATCATCAGCCGGGTCATGTCGCGACGCTGATCGGGCGTCACCAGGGTGACGACGCTGCCGGACTCGCCGGCACGGGCCGTACGGCCGCCGCGGTGCAGGTAGTCCTTGGGGTCGGTGGGCGGGTCCACGTTCACGACCAGGTCGAGGTTGTCGACGTGGATGCCACGGGCCGCCACGTTGGTCGCCACCAGCACCGTCACATGCCCGTCCTTGAACTGGGCGAGCGTCCGGGTGCGCTGCGGCTGGGACTTGCCGCCGTGCAGGGCCCCGGCGCGGACGCCGCTGCTCAGGAGGTGCTTGGTCAGCCGGTCCACCGCGTGCTTGGTGTCCAGGAACATGATCACGCGGCCTTCGCGGGCCGCGATCTCGGTGGTCGTCCGCTGCTTGTCCGTGCCGTGGACGTGGAGCACGTGGTGCTCCATCGTGGTGACCGCGCCCTGGGACGGGTCGACGGAGTGCACCACCGGGTCGGTCAGGTAGCGGCGGACCAGCAGGTCCACGTTGCGGTCCAGGGTGGCCGAGAAGAGCATCCGCTGGCCGTCGGCGCGCACCTGGTCGAGCAGGGCGGTGACCTGGGGCATGAAGCCCATGTCCGTCATCTGGTCGGCCTCGTCGAGGACCGTGATGTCGACGTCGTCCAGCCGGCAGTCGCCGCGGTCGATCAGGTCCTTGAGCCGGCCCGGCGTCGCCACGACGACCTCGGCGCCGCCTCGCAGCGCGCCGGCCTGCCTGCCGATCGACATCCCGCCGACCACGGTCGCCAGCCGCAGCTTCACGGCGCGGGCGTACGGGGTGAGCGCATCGGTGACCTGCTGGGCGAGCTCGCGGGTGGGCACGAGGACCAGGGCGAGCGGCTGCCGGGGCTGGGCGGTGCGACCCGCCGTGCGGGCCAGCAGCGCCAGGCCGAAGGCGAGGGTCTTGCCCGAGCCGGTGCGGCCACGGCCGAGGACGTCCCGGCCGGCGAGGGAGTTCGGCAGCGTCGCGGCCTGGATCGGGAACGGTACGGTCACGCCCTCGTGGCCGAGTGCGGCCAACAGCCTCTCCGGCATGTCGAGTTCGGCGAACGCCTCGACGGCGGGCAGGGCGGGGGTGATGGTCTTCGGCAGGGCGAACTCGCCCTGCACTGCGGTCTGTCGACCGCCGCGGCCGGGATTGCCGCGCTTCTTGGAGGCCGAACCCGAGGCCGTGCCTCCGGTGCGGGTACGGGCGAAGCGGTCGTTTGTGCGGGTGCGCGTGTGGGCGCGGTTCATAGGGAACCTTCCTTGATGCGGCACGTACCAAGGAATTCCCGCAGCAGATGAGCAGCGCAGAGAATTGCAAGAACGAGCCGAATGTGAATTCCAACCGATATGGTCAAGCAATGGATATCGGGAATTCGATATCCGGTTTCGGGCGCGGTATTTCTACCCGGCGCCCGGGAACGCAGCGAGCTGGGGCCCGCACCCCAAGGTGCGGGCCCCAGCTGCGAAGTCTGCGTCTGATTCAGTGTCAGGCGGGAACGATGTTCTCGGCCGTCGGGCCCTTCTGGCCCTGAGCGATGTCGAAGGACACCTTCTGACCCTCCTGAAGCTCACGGAAGCCCTGGGTGGCGATGTTCGAGTAGTGGGCGAAGACGTCGGGGCCGCCGCCGTCCTGCTCGATGAAGCCGAAGCCCTTTTCCGCGTTGAACCACTTCACGGTGCCAGTAGCCATGATGTTTCTCCTTATTGGGACGGTGTTCGGAGTTCGCGGTGTGCGGACTCCGGTCGCCGTGATGATCAGCCCGTCGGAAAAAACCTTCTGGCAACCACACCTGCAACTGAGATCGACAGTAGCATGGTGCCATCGGCCGTGCACGGTCGATGATTTCGGCTGCTCGGCCGACCGGGGAATACTCATCGCGCGTCGCGTCGAATTCTCACTTCACGGTCACAGATATTGCTCCGTGGTCAGCGAATCGGCCGCCGACGGAGCCGCCGAGCGCCTCGTACCGTGATGAAGACCACATCGGCCACGAACAGCACGATGCCGATGGCCAGCAGGTGTCCCAGACCGTCCGCCGCGGCGCCGATGATGCCCAGCGCGACGGCCACGAGGACGAGCAGCAGGAAGATCACCATCGACTCGTACACCTCCCGGTGCCGCGGATGAGGGGTCAGCGGCGCGCGAGTTGGCGTTCGCCGTTGAGGCCCGGACGGTACGTCATGCCGTAGTGCTGGAAGATCGCTTCCTCCTGCTCGGCGGGCAGTACGTCGTCCGTCCCGATGGAAGGAGCCTTCCGCACCTCGCCCTTGGGGTGGGAGACCTTGACGTGGCCGGGGCCGAGGACCGCCTCGTCGAGCGGGACGAAGACCAGTCGCCGGCGGGACGGCAGTCCGGTGCGGACCGTGACCACGGCCGGTTCGTCGGTGGCCGTGTCCACATAGACCGCTTCGAGCATGCCGATCCTGTGGCCCTTCGGTCGACCACGTCATGGTTGCGCCACTCGCGGATGTCGGCTGAACGGATCATGCCTGCTCCCTGTGTGCCGGCCCACTTGTCATCGTGTGACCGGCCGACCCTTCCGGCATCACCCGCGTACGGTCCGCCCGGGTGGTCTTTCAGCCCAGTCGGACCGGCAGTTCGGCCAGGCCCCGCAGCAGTGTGCTGGTACGCCACCGGAGCGTCGCCGGTTCGGTGGCGAAGGTGAGGGAGGGGTGGTGCGCCAGGAGCAGGCGTACGGCGATCTCGGCTTCCAGGCGGGCCAGCGGGGCGCCCAGACAGTGGTGGAGGCCGTGGCCGAAACCGAGATGGCCCTGGACACGCCGGGTGATGTCGAAGCGGTCGGGGTCGTGGAAGTGCAGCGGATCGCGAGAGGCCGCGGCGAGGGAGACCAGGACCGCGTCGCCGGTGGCGATGCGGGTGCCCGCGAGGTCCAAGGGCTCGGCGGCGAAGCGGAACGCCGTGGCGTGGACCGGTGAGGTGTGGCGCAGCGACTCCTCGACGGCACGGCCGGTCAGCCCGGGGTCGGCGCGGAGCAGGTCGAGTTGCTCCGGGTGGGTGAGCAGGCCGTGGAGGGTTCCGGAGATCAGGTTGACCGTCGTCTCGTGGCCGGCGACGAGGATGAGGAAGGCCATGCCGAGGAGTTCCTCGTCGGTGGGACGGGCCCCGTCCGGCGTCGGGTCGTCGGCGGATGCCGGTTCGCGGGACGCCGCGGCCAGATCGGCGAGCAGGGTGCCGTCCGCGGTGCCGGCCTTGCGGTCGATCAGCTCGGTGAGACAGCCGGCCAGCGCGCCCCCGGCCGAGGCCGCCGCCTCCTGCGAGGTGGGCATGACCAGTTCGTTCGACCAGGCGTGGAAGGCGGCACGGTCCGCCGCGGGGACACCGAGGAGATCGCAGATCACCGTGACCGGCAGCGGGAGAGCGTACCGGCTCACCAGGTCCGCGGTCCCCTGTGGCGGCAGCGCGGCGAGCAGCTCACGGGCGGTGCCCTCGATCCGCGGGCGCGACGCGGCAACCCGGGCAGGCGTGAAGTGGCCGGCCACCAGGCGGCGCAGCCGGGTGTGCTGCGGGGGATCGCTCTGGAGCATGTTGCGGCCGAGGGCGTGGCCGCCGTCGGTCCGCCAGGACGAGGAGTACCGGATGTCGTTGCGCAGGCGCGGGTCGGTCAGCGCGGCACGTGCCGCGTCGCGGGTCACGACCAGCCAGCACTCTCCGCTTCCGGGGACAAGTACGCGATGCACGGGGCCCTTGGCGCGGAGGGCCGCGTAGACGGGATACGGGTCACTCGCCAGGTCGTGGCCCTCGGGGGCCAGCTCCTCCAGCGTGGGTGCCTGCACGGCTTCGCCTTTCGTCAGGGGTCGTCGGTTCGCTATCGCTCGCTACGACGGCCGTGCCATACGTCGGCCACGGTGTCCGCGAGGGCGGTGGCCTGGGCGTGTCCGGCAAGGGCGGCGTCCAGGCGGTGGGCGTCGGCGGTCATGTCGCGGCCCATGGCCCGGCGGGAGGCGCGGTCGGGGGCCAGGAGCGTGACGGCGGCCCCCTCGGCGACGAGTGCGGCGGCCTCCTGCCGCGCGTGGGGGTGTGGTCCGACGGCGGACGGAATCGGGGCGACGGCCAGCACCCGCCGACAGTCGCGGGCCAGGTGGAGGTTGGTGGTGGAGCGACTGCCGCCGTCCATCCAGCGGCGGCCGGCGGCCGTGACGGGCGGCCAGACCAGGGGGACCGCGCAGCTGGCGGCGACCGCCTCGACGAGGGTGAGCGTCGAGTCCGCGCCGAAGGCCTCCACCTGCCCGGTGTGGGCGTCGACCGAGGCGATCCGCAGGGCGCGCGCGGGCCATTGCGACGCCCCGCGCAGCAGCGGCCGCACAACGTCCGGCAGGTCGGGTCCGGGAGTGAGCCGGGCGGCCAGGGCGGCGCGGCCCAGACGGCGTACGGAGCGGTCGGGGTCGCGGGATCCGAGCGCCGCCCACAGGAAGCGGAGGGTCTGGGCCGTGGTGACGCTCATGACCAGCCGGTCGGCGCCGGTGAGTTGACGTTCGTACATCTCGCGCGGCGGCTCCCCGCACGCGAGCCGGGAGCCGAAGATCGCGCCCGCCGAGGTGCCGATGACGACGTCGGCCCGGTCGAGGTCGATGCCGGCGTCCGTGAGACCGGCGAGCACGCCGGTCATCCAGGCGCCGCCGACCGGGCCGCCGCCCCCGAGTACGAGTGCCGTGCCGCCTGTGGCGCCTGTGGCGCCTGTGGCGCCTGTGGCGCCTGTGGCGCCTGTGCCGCCCATGTCGCCCATGTCCTGCCCTCCCGAATGCGCGAAATGGGGAGTGATCCCCGTTTTGGATTCCGACGATAACATCGCCACCGGGGAGTGCTCCCCGTTTCTGGGATTCGGGCTTCCGGGGGATTCGGGTCTCCGGGCTTCCAGGTCCTGGGCTTCCGGGCTTCGCGGGTTCGGAGCTTTGTGCGGAGGGTGATGATGAACGTCGAAGGACACCGTGCGACGCCCCCACGGCGACGCGACGCGCGGCGCAGCTGGGAACTCCTGGTGGCCGCGGCACACGAGGTGTTCACCCGGCAGGGACTCGAAGCCCCGCTGGATGTGATCGCCCGCCGGGCGGGCGTCGGGAACGCGACGCTCTACCGGCACTTCCCCACCCGCGCCGCCCTCATCGACGCCGTCTTCCACGACCTGCTGACGGACACGATGACCGCGGGCGAGCAGGCCCGGACCGCGTCGGACGCGTGGGCGGGCCTGAACGCGTACCTCCAGGCCGTCTTCACCACGCTGGCCGCCGACCGGGGCACCAACGACCTCATGACCACCCGGCTGGAGGGCGTCGACGCGCTGCGGGCCGTGCACGTCCACAACCGGGAGACGGTGGAACTCCTGCTGCGGCGTGGCCGCGACGAGGGCACCGTCCGCGCCGACGTCACCGTCGAGGACGTCCTGTTCGCGCTCGCGGCCCTCGGCCGTGCCGTCCCGGCCCTGACCACCGCCACGACCCCCGACGCCTGGCGACGCCCCCTCGCCCTGCTCCTCGCCGGCCTGCAGGCCTCGCCGACCGCCTCCCCGCGGCTTCCCGGCCCGCCCCTCACCGCCGACCAACTCGGCGATGTCTTGCAGGAGTTGGGCCCGCACCGCAACAGCGGACAACCCCCGGGCCCATGACCCGGGGGTTGTCCGCTGTTGCCGCTGCGACTACTTGCTACTTCTGTGGAGACGGGGACGGGGACGGGGACGCCGAGACGGCGTCCGAGGGCTTGCCGGGCAGGGGCTCGAAGGCCAGCGCGTCCCAGGCGATCGAGTCGTCGCCGGTGCCGTCGGCCGTGGCCGAGCTCAGAGAGACGCTCGGAGTGCCGTGGAACTCGTACGAGCCCAGGGAGACCCAGGTGTTCTTGCCGCCGGTGTCCTGGGAGATCGTCTTCTCCACGACGGTTCCGTCACCGAGATCGATGCGGTAGGCCGCCTGGCCGGTGTTGGCCTCGTGGTCGGGCAGGTGGACCATGACGCGCGCCCAGCCCTTGATCGACCGGTCGGGCGTCCAGGTGCCGGTGACGACCGAGTCGGTGAAGGTCGGCACCCGGGTGTGGGTGAACCAGAAGTGACCGCCGAAGCCCGAACCGAGCTGATGGAAGTCGATCTTCGACGGATAGACGGTCGCGCCGTTCTGCACCGCGGAGCCGAAGGTGAACGACAGGGTGCCCCGGCTGGTCCAGTTCTTCTGGTCGGCGCAGGGGTTGGTGCTGCCCACCCGGAACTTCACCGTGTTCGGCACGTCGTCCACGATCAGCGCGTTCGACGGCAGGGTGGAGGTGCAGGACGCCGGACGGGGCGAGGTGGCCTTCGGCTCGGGGTCGCTCGCCTCGTAGGCCAGCACCTCGGTGCCGCACGTGGTGGTGCAGTCCGTCCACGTCGAGGGCTCGTGCCACCAGCACTTGAAGTCGTCGCGCTGGCAGGGGCCTTCGGGCTGGCTCGAACCTTCGACCTTGCGGGGCTTGGAGGTGTCGCACTCGTTGTCGGCGGGCTTGCAGAAGGTGTCGTGCGGCGGCTCGGCGGCCGGCGCGCCGCCGGTGGGCCAGTTGCCGACGGTGAAGGCCGCACCGGACGTGCCGGTCGCCGGGTCGGTCTTCTGCTGGGAGTACGCCGCCCAGCCCAGAACCCGCTCCGGGTAGGTCCACAGGTTGGGGTTACGGGCGTCGTCGTAGCCGGAGGACAGGAACATCTTCCGGTCCGGCGGGTAGAGGCCGTTGGCCGGGTTGTTGAACCAGCCCAGGCCCCAGGGGGCGGCGGTGTCCGACGCGTTCGGCTCGTTGAAGCCGCTGTTGTACGCCCACAGTGCGTACCACCAGTTCTCCAGGTACTGAGGGTCACCGCCGTTGGCGAGCATGCCGTGCGTGTACAGCTGGTTCCACTTGGCCTGGAGGATCTGCAGGCCGGCCGCGATGTTCGCCGCGTAGTCGACGGTGATCGCCTTCTGCTGCTCGGCCGTGTACGTGGTGTCCGAGCGGGCCATCCCGCTGGTCACCTGGGAGATGCCGTAACCGCAGTCGACGGCGGACCAGTCGACGGTGTGGACGCTGCCGCCGTTGCCGTAGTAGCCGCCCTGGATGAAGTTGCCGCTCTCGCCGGCGGCCGCCCGCGAGGTGGCCTGCACGAGGTTGGACTCCTGGGTGAGCACGCCGAGCATGATCTGCGCGGGCACCCGGCCGCCGCCCTTGAGCTCGACCGGCGGGAACATCCCCTGGGGGGTGTACGACGAGAGGTCGGTGCCGTTCCATCCGCTACGGCGGCGGACGTCGAGCTTGCCCTGTACGGCGAGGTCCGTCGCCCACTCGACCATGGCGGGTGACGACTGGAGCGACTGGAGTCCCGGGTCATTGCGGGTGACGGCGCAGGCACGGTCCGGGTCGGTGGTGGTGTGCTCCGGGACGTCGTCGTCGACGCTGTCGAGCCGCATGCCGGCCGACGGACTGCCGATGCTGTTCGTGCGCATGCCGGCGGACGAACCGTCGATGCTGTCCGTGTGTATCCCGGCGGACGAGCTGTCGACGCTGTTCGTGTGCATCCCGGCCGACGGGCTCGCGCCGCTCGGGTCGGTGGTGAGGGCGGACAGGGCCGGGGACTGCTCGGCGCCCTGACCCTGCTCGGGCGTCTTGGGCTTCACCCGGAAGTCGAAGGTGGCGCCGGTGCCCGTGGCCAGGGCGTTGATGCCGACCGGCTGGGCGGTGCCGGCGGCGAGGGCCCTGCCGACGCCCTTGCCGCCGGCCGCCTCCGCGCCGTTGCCGACACTGGTCAGGGCGAGAGCGCCGGTGGTGGAGACCTCGGAGGAGGCCGGGACGTCGAGGACCTTCCAGCCCTTCGGCCAGCTCTGCGGAGCGTTCTCCGGCGAGCTCTGCGGCGAGTTCTTCGGCTGAGCGGAGCCCCGGATGTCGTCCTGGGCGTCCGTCCCGGTGACGAAGACCCGGCCGCCGGTGCCGCGCACCGCCAGCGCGCCGAGCGCGCCGGAGCCGAGCAGCCGGTCGGAGCCGTCCTGCGTGACCCGGCGGACCTGCACCTTCTTCCCGGCGGCCGGGGCCTGGTAGGCGAGGCCGCCGTTCGCGTCCGGCACCAGCCGGAAGGGCGTTCCCGCCGTACGGGCCAGGGTGCTGACGTCTCCCTGCCGGTTCACCGAGACCACCGAGGAGCCGTTGGCCGCCGCGATGCCGGTGCCGAAGGGCACGGCGGAGGTCAGCTGGCCGGGGACGGTCTGCTGACGCGTCAGCTTCCCCTGCCGGGCGTCGACGGTCAGCAGTTGCGTGCCCTCGCCCTGCGGCCTGGAGAGCACGGCCTGCTCGCCGTCGCCGCAGCCGGGGTTGAAGTAGGCGAGGGAGACCAGTTGGGGCAGCTTGGTCACGGTGCCGTCGGCCAGGTCGACCACGGCCGCGAAGGCGCCCTGCTGGAAGCCCTGCTGATCGTTGATCACCTGTCGGGGCGCGTAGACCACAACGGCCCGGTCGCCCGACGCGGTCACACAGCTCTGCCCGATCCACTGGTCGGTGTCGATGCCCGGCTCGGACAGGGTGGCCGCGGTGCGCCAGGCGTAGGCGTGCGCGGCGTCGGCGACCAGTACGTGCAGTCCGGTGCCGTCTCCGTCGTACGTGACGATGCGGTCGTCGGACTGCCGCCATCCCGAGGGCAGTCGGGAGGTGTCGGTCACCCGGTCCGGCGGTGGCGTGGCGCCGGGCTGGGGGGAGGAGTCGGTGAAGGCCGCCGATGCCAGCGGGGCGACGAGAGCCATCGCCAGTACGGATGTCGCGCCGGCCGCGAGTATGCGGCCGCGTCGGCTCTTCGGCACCCGCCAGCGGTGCCTTCCTCCTGCATTTTCACGAGAAGTGCGCAAGGCATTCCGTCCGGGTTCACTTGTCAAGGTCTGGTACCGGCTTTGATGGTTCCCCCGGGCCGGTGAAGCGGAAGCTATCAGTCCGATAAGACGTCAGTTGACGCCCGCGGACCCCTACCGGGGGGTATCCACGAAATATCCACGGGAGGTGAAGAGGTCTTCATCTCCCGCTTCGCGGCGCCCAGTTGTCGACAGGTGCCCCTGCGGTCCGCCTCGTCCTTTCGGCCGATACGCCGGGTGCCGACCGCGCCTACGATGCGGTCCAGTTCACTCAAGCGAACCCGAAGGATCAGCGAACGTGTCGTCGAAGAACAGTCGTCTCAGGGTTGCTCTCGTGGCCCTCGTCGTGGCCGCGGCCGGTCTGGCCGTGGCCGGGCCCGCCGCGGCAGCCACCCAGCAGGCTCCCGCGGCGGTGTCCTCGGCCCTGCCCGAGCAGGCACCCGCCATACTCACCGGCTTCGTGGACCTGCCCACGAGCCCCCTCCCGGCCGACAGCCGGAAGCACAAGTTCACGGTCACCTACCGCAACGACTCCTCGGTGGACCAGACCGTCGCCCCGCAGCTCCTGGTGGAGTCACCGGACGCGGGACCGTTCCTCGACCCCTCGGACGTCAAGGTCGAGCGCCGCACCGCGACCGGCTGCTGGGAGGCCGTCCAGCTCGGCAGCCAGACCGGCACCCTGTACACCGACCTCTCGACCGCGCAGCGCACGCTGCACGCGGGCGACACCCTCACCGAGCAGTACCGCCTCACCGTCCTCGACCCGGACGCCGAGGGCACGGTGCACCCGCGGGTGGGCCTCTACGGCTGAGCCTGACGGCTGATCACCTCCGCGCACGGCAAGAAGGCCCGGGTCCAGGACCCGGGCCTTCTCGCGTGCTTCAGAGGCAGTGACCGTCAGGGAGTGACCGTCAGGCAGTGACCGTCAGGGAGTGACCGTCAGCACGGTGGTGCCGATGGTGTCGCTTCCGTCGCCGTACCCGACAAGGCCCAGGTACGTGCGGCCGTCCGGGAGGTTCTGCCAGGACACGGTGGTCTTGGCGGTGCCGCCCGGGGTCGCCCGCTGCTCGGCCGGATCGGCGGTGGCCGCGTGGTCCGGGCGGGTGCCGGGGCCGATCAGCCAGGTGTGCAGGGTGTAGGTCTGGCCGGTGACGCCCAAGGGCAGGGCGTACTGGTTGACGTACACCTCGTAGGTGCCCGGCTCGAGGTCGACGTGCTCCTCGTTGCCGTCGGTGGGCGTGGAGAGCAGGTTGCCGTCCTTGTCGAAGACCCACAGGTCCACGTCACTGCCCGCCAGATGGTCGGCCGACAGGAGCGCGACGCGGGCCAGTTCGGTGCCCTCGGGGACGGTGAGTTCGGTCCTGACCGCGGAGGCGGGCAGCGGCGACGGGGGCGGGCCGAAGTCGGGGTCGGTCCCGGTGAGCGTGCCGGTCTTGGTGGTGCCTTCGTACAGGCCGTTGACGGCGGTGGTGAGTGTGCCCTCGTAGCCCGTCTTCTCGGTCAGGGTGACGGAGCCGGTGGCGTCCTTGCCGGTGACCGCGTCCACGGCGGTGATCGCCAGGGCGCGCAGCGCGACGGTGCTGCGGACCCGGTGTCCGTCCTGGCCGCTCAACAGGACCGAGCCGTACGACCAGTCGCCGAAGGCGGCGGAGGTACGGGTGAAGGTCACCTTGTACGTGGCCGAGCCGCCGGGCGCGACGACCAGCCGCTTCGGCGAGACCACGGCCTTGTAGCCGGGCGGCGTCTGCAACTTGGCGGTGTAGACGCCGGCGGTGGCGCCGACGTTGGTGACGGTACGGGTGACGGTCTGCTGCCCGACGAGGTCGCCCACCGAGATCGTCGGGTAGTTGAGGTCGCTCGGGTCGATCTTCCGGGCGGTGGCGCAGACGTCGGAGCCGTCGGCGGTCGCCAGGTGGTCACCGAGGGCGCAGGAGTACGCCGTCCAGTCCGCGGACGTGGAGTCGTAGACCAGGCCCGGGTCGTCGGCGGCGTTCGGGACGACGTGCCCGGCGCCGTAGTCGAGCGGGGTGGCCGGGGCGTCGGAGCCGGAGCGCCGGATCGCGTCGCCCTCGCTGTCCTTGGTGGTCGCGGTCGTCATCAGCGCCGACTTGACCTCCATGGGGGACCAGTCGGGGTGCAGCGCCTTGATCAGCAGGGCCAGACCCGAGACGTGCGGGGCGGACATGGAGGTGCCGGACATGATGCCCTGGTCGCCCTTGAAGGTGCCGTCCTCGCCGCCCGGCACGGTGCCGGCGACGATGTCCACGCCGGGTGCCGTGATGTCGGGCTTGAGCAGGTCGCCGCCGCTGAGCGGGTCCGGGCCGCCGGAGGAGAAACCGGCGATCAGGGAGCCCGCCTGGTGCACGGCCTTGGCGGCGCTCAGTGCGGCCGTGGCCCCGGAGCCGTCGGCGTACGCCTTGACGGCCTCGCCGGTCGCCCGGTCGACGTGGACGCTCGGGATGGTGTGGGCGTCGGCGACCTCCTCGTCGGCCGGACTGACGTTGTACAGCACCATGCCGACCCCGCCGGCCGCCTTGACCTGGGCGCTCTTGTCGACGCGGGCGTTGGTGCCGCGCGCGCAGACCACGATGGCGCCCTTGACCTTGTCCGGGTCGAGTGCGTCCGCCTGGCACTGCGCGGCCTTGAGGGTGTCCACGCCGCTCTTGGCCGCCTCGGCCGCGTCGACCAGGGGCGCGGACGGTACGGCGGAGGCGCTGATGCCGACGCCGGTGTAGGACGTGCCGTCGCCGAGGGTGACGGTCGTGCGGTAGCCGACGTCATGGGTGGAGGCGGCCACGGTGGTCACCCACGGCGGGGTGTTGCTGGTGGTGTTCGGCCCGTCGTTGCCCGCCGAGGCGGAGATGAAGACGCCGGCCTTGGCGGCGTTGAACATGGCCGCGTACTCGGGCTGGGTGGTGCTGTCGGCGGGCCCGCCGAGGGAGTAGTTGATGACGTCCACACCGTCGGCCACGGCTTTGTCCATGGCGGCGACGAGGTCCACCGTCGCGCAGCCGACGCTCCAGCAGACCTTGTAGGCCGCGACGCGGGCGGCCGGGGCGAGCCCCGATATACGCCCGGATATACCGCTGTCGGGCACGGAGGCGGGCACGTCGATGTCCCCCGCCGCGGTGGTCGCGGTGTGTGTGCCGTGCGCCTCGGCGTCCAGCGGGGACGCCCAGTCGGTGGGGCCGGGATCGGTGATGCCCTTGCGGAACCACTGGGCGCCGATCACCTTGTTGTTGCAGGTGACCCGGTGCGCGCTGTCCTGCCCGGAGTCGCAACTGCCCTTCCACTTCTTGGCGATGACCTCGGCGTCGGGCCGCGGCTCGGGCAGTGCCTTCAAGGAGGGGTTGCTCGTGTCGATGCCGGTGTCCAGGACGCCGAGGATCAGGCCTTGGCCGGCGTTGCGCTGTCCGCCGGGAACCTTGGCGTACAGGCCGCCGCGGTCCTTCAGACCGAGGAACTTGGCGGTGTCGGGGACGGGGAGGGTACCGGCCGTGGTCGCGGCCTTGGTTCCGGCCGTGGTTTTGGACGTCGCAGCCGTCGCAGCCGTCGCAGCCCTCGCCGCCGTGGCCGACTCGGTGTCGGACGTGGCGGTCACCTGGCGCATCTGGTTGCGGACCAGGGAGACGACGCCCGGCGTGCGGGCCAGCTTGGCGGCCTCGCCGGCCGTCAACTCGGCGGCGAATCCGTTGAGTACGTACTGGTAGCTGTACAGCGGAGCGACGCCCTGGACCGCGTCCAGTACCTTGTCGCGCTCCTGCTTCAGCTGACCGAGGTAGTCGCGTACGGCCTTCGTCCGCGAGTCGAGTCGTTCCCCCGGCTCGGGCGCGGTCTTGGAGTACGTGGCGACGGGCTTGCCGACGAGTTGCACGAAGTACGTGCCGCCCTTGTACGTCTGCCGCGCGGCGTCCGCCGATGAGTTCGGCGTCGGCCCGGTGGGCGTCGCCCAGGCGGCCGGGCCGGAGGTGAGGATGAGGCCGCCGACGAGTGCCGGGGCCAGCAGGGAAACCGTTCTACGGCCGACGCGGCGGCGCCGACCGGGGTGGTGCTGGGACAAGTGGATTGCCTTCCCCCTGCGCACGCCTGAGAGACGGGTGCGCATGACGGTCGCTGGAGTGGTCAGTCCCCCGAGATTGCCGTCATCGTTGCCCCTGAGAGATCACTGTGAGAAGAGCAAGATCTCTGAAAGTGCAACAACTCCACACCGTATCCACGGTGTTCGCCGCCCGTTTCCCAACCTCCCTGCGGGCGAGGCTGCTTCGGTGCGGCAAGGGTGAAGGTCGAGGGGGGATGAGGGGGGAGGGGAGGAGGGGGAAGGCTGGTGCCGTGAGGGCTGGTGCCCTCCGGTCTCAAGTCACGCAGCCGAGAGGACCGCGGACCGTACCGACCGCGGGGCCGCCACCTTCGCCCGCACCGGAACCGGAACCGGAACCGGCACCGCAACCGCCACCGTCGTCCGGCTGCGGCCGGCGGCGAAGACGAACAGGCGCAGGATCAGGAAGCGGCCGAAGCCGGCGAGACCGGAGGCGCCGAGGTAGACGAGCTGCTCGGTGAGCATCCCGGGCGACGCCTGCACCAGGTGCAGGACGAACACCGCGGCGCAGGTGACCGCGTAGGCCACCGCGGCCGAACCCGCGGACTGCCAGTGCCGCCGCCATCCGGCGCGCCGGCCCGACCCGAAGGTGAAGCGGGCGTGGAGCTCCGTGCACAGGAGGGTGGAGGCCGCGGTGATCAGCGCGTTCGCCACCGCCCACGGCATCAGCCCGGCGAGCGACGGGATGGCGAGGCTGGAGAGGACGCCGACACCGCCGCCGAGTACGACGAACCGGGCGAAGGAGGCGAACGG
Organism: Streptomyces sp. NPDC058678; assembly: GCF_042714835.1. Taxonomy (NCBI): domain Bacteria; kingdom Bacillati; phylum Actinomycetota; class Actinomycetes; order Kitasatosporales; family Streptomycetaceae; genus Streptomyces; species Streptomyces sp. NPDC058678. The sequence goes on from NZ_JBHXSG010000054.1 coordinate 28,778, forward strand.
TCCGGGTGCGGCCGGGCTTCGGGGCGCGCTGTCCATGGCGGTCTCCATCCGCTCCGTACGCTGCGCCTCGTTCGGCCGCGTATATTTGCTTGACTTACTCAAGCATAAAGGGATTGCTTGAGTTACACAAGTAAGCAGCTTTGGTGGCGCCAGCGCTGCCGAAAAACCCCGGCCATGGAGTCCTGGGACCTCCGTGGCCGGGGTTTTCGCAGGTGAGCGGGCCCGCTCGGGCTTCAGGCAGGCACGCTCGCGGCAGGCCGCTGCCGGTCCGTCTCGGCGAGGCGTGCCGAGCGGGTCAGCGGGCCGAAGACGGCGAGGGCGATCGCGCCGACCATCCAGGTGCCGGCGATGAAGTAGAAGACGCTCCGGTAGCCGTGGCCGTTGTAGAGCGCCGCGACGATCAGCGGACCGGCGGCGTTCGACAGCCGGCCGAGGCCGTAGGAGACGCTCGTGCCCAGAGAGCGGCTCCGGGTGTCGAAGAGCTCGGGGGAGTAGGCGTAGGCGAGGGCGGTGTAGCCGCGCTCGAAGAGGTTGACCAGGAAACCGAACACGATGATGTAGACGGGGTTGAAGGTGAGGCCGTAGAACAGGCCGCACACCGCGATCACCGCACCGAAGGCGACCAGGCACCACTTGCGCTCGAACCGGTCGGTGACCAGGGACGCGAGATAGCAGCCGAGCGGCGCGCCGACCGTGGTCAGTGCCACGTAGAAGACGGACTTCTCGACGCTGAACCCCTCCTTGGCCAGCAGGGTGGGCGCCCAGCTCGAGTAGCCGAAGAAGCCGATGGTCTGCGTCATCCAGAGCACCGTGAGCAGCAACGTCGGGAACAGGTACTTCTTCCGCAGCAGCAGGCGCAGCGGGGCCTTGGTCGACGGCGTCTCGGCGACGGGGGGCGCGGGCTCGGGCAGTGGGCCCTTCTCCGCGGTGACGCTCTCCTCTATCTCCCGCAGGACCGCGTCCGCCTTGGCGTTCTCGCCCCTGCTTTCGAGCCAGCGTGGTGATTCCTTGAGGTGCCGGGTGAACAGGACGAGCAGGATGCCCAGGGATCCCCAGAGGTAGACCAGCCGCCACGACCAGTCGCTGAGCGGTACGACCGCGCTGGCGATGAGGTTGGTGACGGGCGTGCCGCAGATGCCGATGACGATGGCGTACGCCTGGTACTTGCCGCGGATCGCCGACGGGTACATCTCGTTGATGTAGACGACTCCCACAACGGTCATCGCCGACAGGCCCGCCGAGGTCAGGACGCGGAACACGCCCAGGGACACCAGGTCCCAGGAGAACACCGCCGCGAACGAGGAGAGGCCGAAGAACAGGGTCGTCCACAGCAGCGCCCGCTTGCGGCCCCACCGGTCGGCGACGGCCCCGGCGACGATCGCGCCGATGAACATGCCGACGAACGACAACGAGGTGACGTAGGCGACCTGGTCGACGGTGATGCCCCACAGGTCGATCAGTTTCGGCGCGGTGGTGGCGAAGCTGTTGATGTCCGCGAACTCGAAGAAGTAGGCGAAGGCGACGGCGAGCATGGTGGTCTTGTGGAACCGGGAGACCGGAAGCCGGTCCAGCCGGTTGAGTGCGTTGGAGGGTTGCATGAGCGGCCCTTGTCGAAGTCGGGTAGGAGGATGGGGAGTTGGGCGGGTCAGACGTCCTCGCCGGGCCAGTAGAGGCTCATGGGGTTGTCGACGAGCAGCCTGCGCTGCTCCTCGGCGGTGACCGCGACCTGCGGGACGTGGTCGACGAGGAGCCCGTCGTCGGGCATGTGGTCGGTGAGGTTGGGGTGCGGCCAGTCGGTGCCCCACAGCACCCGGTCGGGGAACTCCCGCACGACGCTGCGGGCGAAGGGGACGACATCGGTGTAGGCGCGTCGCTCGCCGTCGAGGGCGGCGGGTCCGGTGGCGCTGAGGCGCTCGGGGCAGGTCACCTTCACCCACACGTCGTTGTCCTCGACGAAGCGCAGAAACCGGGTGAACTCCGGCCCGCCCACCGGCTGCGTCACGTCCGGCCGGCCCATGTGGTCCACCACCAGCGGCGTGGGCAACGAGGCGAAGAACCTCTCCAGTTCGGGCAGGTCGGCGCTCTCGAAGTAGAGGACGACGTGCCAGCCCAACGGGGCGACCTTCTTCGCGATGGTGCTCAGGTCGTCCTCGGGCGATGCGTCGACCAGACGTCGTACGAAGTTGAAGCGCACTCCCCGTACGCCCGCCGCGTCGAGGTCGAGCAGCTCGCGTTCGGAGATGTCCGGGCGGACGGTCGCGATGCCGCGCGCCCTGCCGTCGGCCGCCCGGACGGCGTCGACCATCGCGGTGTTGTCGGCGCCGTGGCAGGTGGCCTGCACGATGACGTTGCGAGCGACGCCCAACCGGTCGCGCAGTGCGAACAGTTCGTCCTTGCCGCCGTCGCAGGGCGTGTACTTCCGCTCCGGGGCGAAGGGGAACTCGGTCTGTGGGCCGAAGACGTGGCAGTGGGCGTCGACGGTCCCCGGCGGCAGCCGGAACGTCGGCACGGACGGGTTCCGGTACCAGTCCAGCCAGCCGGCGGTCTTGGGGGAGAGGGGAGCCTTGGGGGAGGGGGTGCTCGTGATCATTTGCGGAGTCCTTCTCGCTGGGCGCTCTCGCACCCTGGCTCCGCCCCGCACCGCCGGGCGAGACACCAGCACACAGAACTAACCTCCCCTTAACACTCCGGCCAGCCCGCCGTCCGTGTGGTCTAGATTCGGACCCGGCATGTGGCCGAAGGGAGGTGGGCGGGGTGCAGATACTGCTGGCCGAGGACGACGACGGAGTGGCCGCGGCCCTCGTGGAGGTCCTCTACGATCATGGTCATGTCACCAGGCGGGTCCGGTACGGCAGCGAGGTGATGACCTACCACCGCAGCTCCGACCTGCTCCTTCTCGATCTGGGCCTGCCCGACATCGACGGTCTCGAGGTGCTTCGCGCCGTGCGGGCCGTGAGCGATCTGTCGGTGGTGGTGCTCACCGCGCGCGGCGACGAACGTTCGGTCGTACGGGGGCTGCGGCTCGGGGCCGACGACTACCTCGTCAAGCCCGTACGCCTCGCCGAACTGCTCGCCCGGATCGAGACCGTCACTCGGCGCACCGCCGCCAAGGGCGCCCCCGCGGTACGTACGGTCCGTGCCGGTGACGTCGAAATCGACCTCGACGCACGCCGGGTCCGGGTCGGCGGGGCGGAGGTCGAACTGACCACCAAGGAGTTCGACATCCTCGCCGTACTGGCCGGGAGGGCGGGCACCGCGGTCAGCCGTGAACAGCTCCTGGACGAGGTGTGGGGCGACGCCCACCACGCCGTGTCCCGCTCCCTCGACGTCCACCTCACCCAGCTGCGCGCCAAGCTGCGCCGCCCCGAGCTGCTCACCACGATCCGGGGCTTCGGCTACCGCTTCGGGGACCTCGGCGACTGAGGAGCCGAGGCGTGCGCACCAGGGTCCAGGCCGCGCTGTTGGTGTTCGCCGTTCTCGCGGTGGCCGCGTTCGCCGTACCGCTGCTCTTGTTCACCGCCTCCGACCGCACCCAGCAGCTGGTCCTCTCCCGCAGCGCCGACCTCGACCGCTTCGCGTCCCTCATGGACCAGGCCGCCGCCACCGGCGACACCTCCGCGCTCACCGCCGAGGCCAGGCGCTACACCCAGCTGTACGGCGAACCGCTCGTCGTCACCGACACGCGCCGCAGCCCGGTCGTCGAGACCGGCGGCATGCGGGCCGCCGACCCCGCCGTGGCCCAGCTGCTCGACGCGGCCCTGCGCAACCAGACCGCGCGTCCTTCGGCCGCGCTGCGCCCCTGGTCACGCGGGTACCGGATGTTCGCCGAGCCCGCCGGCACCGGGACCCGGGTCTCGGGGGCCGTCGTGCTGCGGGCCTCGGTGGCGACCGCGGCGGACGACCTCACCCGGCGCTGGGCCGCCGTCCTCGCCGGAACGGCTCTGGTCGCCCTCGCCTGTACGGTCCTCGCCCGGGCCGCGACGGGCTGGGTGGTCAGCCCGCTGCGCCGCCTCGACCGTGCGGTCGGCCAGCTCGCGGCGGGCCTGCCGCCCGAACAGACCCGGGCCGGCGGCCCACCGGAGCTGCGTCAGCTCGCGACCGGCTTCAACCGCATGGCGCGTACCGTCACGGCGGCCCTGGAGCAGCAACGCCGGCTCGTCGCCGACACCTCGCACCAGATGCGCAACCCCATGGCGGCGCTCAGGCTGCGCGTCGACGCCCTGCACGCTCACCTGCCGTCGTCGGCCGACCGTACGTACACCGGGGTCACCACCGAGCTCGACCGCCTGGAGAACCTCCTCGACGACCTGCTGGCCCTCGCCGCCGCGGAACACCGGGCCGGGGAACTGACGGTGACCGACGGGTCGGACGCCCACTGCGACACGACGGAGGTCGCGGCCGCCCAGTACCGGCTGTGGGAGCCGGTCGCCCGGCGCGCCGGAGCCCGCCTCATCCTCCGGTCCGCGCCGGCGCCGGTCACGGCCGCCTGCACGGACCGCGAACTCGCCCAGGTCACGGACATCCTGCTGGACAACGCCATCAAGTACGCGGGCCCGGGCGCCGAGATCTCGCTGCGCTGCACCACCGAAGGCGCTCGCGCGATCCTCACGGTCACGGACGACGGTCCCGGCCTGGCCACGGAGGAACTCGCCCTCGCCACCACCAGGTTCTGGCGCTCGGGCCGGCAGAACGGGACAGCGGGCACCGGGCTGGGCCTGGCCATCGCCGAACAACTGCTGGCGGGCCGGGGCGGCCGGCTGGAGCTGGGGGCGGGGCGGCCGCGGGGGTTGCGGGCCCGGGTGGTCGTGCCCGGGGGCCGGGCCGCCGCCGACGGGAGTAGCGGCGCCGGTGCCGGTGCCGAGGGTGGTCTGTCATGACCCGCCCCGTCGACCGCCGCACCGTCGTCCGGGCCGCTCTCGGCTCGGCGGCCGTCGCCGTCCTCGGCGGTGCGCTCACGGGCGACGCCTCCGGGCAGCGTCCCGGACCGAGCGGTGTGCTGCGGTTCGCGACCGGTGAGCCGACGGCGTTCTACGCGGCCTTCGGCCGCCTCCTCGCCGCCCAACTCGAAGCGGAGTACCCCCGCCTGGACTGCCGCGTGCGCACCACCGCGGGCAGCGTCACCAACATCGAGCTGCTCCGCGACCGACGCGCGGACCTCGCCCTCGTCCTCACCGACACCGCGCGGGCCGCCCAGGGCACCGCCCTCTTCCCGCGCCCGGTGCCCCTGCGCGCCATCGGCAGGGTGTACGAGACCTACCTCCAGTTCGCCGTCCGCGCCGACTCGCCCGTGCGTGCCGTGTCCGACCTGGCCGGACACACAGTGTCGCTCGGCGCGGCCGGATCGGGCGCGGCCGTGCTCGGCGAACGGCTCCTGCACGCCGCGGGTCTCGCGCCCGGCACCGACGTCCCCGTACGTCATCTGCCACTGGCCCCCGCGGCCGACGCCATGCGGGCGGGCGGCGTCGACGCCCTGCTCGTCGCCGGCGGCGTACCGCTGCCCGTCCTGTCCGGACTCGACGACCGGCCCGGCCTGCGCTTCCTGCCGCTGGCCGGCCTGCTGCCCGGACTCGGCGACCGCGACGGCCGGGCCGGCTCGGGCCTGGAGGAGGTGTCCCTGCCGCAGGGCGCCTACCGGAGGGCGGGCGGCGTCGCCACCATCGGGGTGTCCAACCTGCTGGTCTGTCGCGCCGACCTCTCGCGCACCGTGGCCGACGCGCTCACCCGCCTCCTGGTGCTCCGCGCGACCGCACTCGTCCCCGACAACGCCGTCGGCACCCAGTTCCTCGACGTCGGCAGCCTGATCGGCACGGGCAGCATCGCCCTGCACCCCGGGGCGGCCGCGGCCTACCGCTCGCTGCACGGCTGAGCGCCCGCCCCGACGACCGTCATCCGGCCGCCTGCCGCGCACTCAGCCGGGAACGTCGGGATTCCACTCGTCCCGCGACCACTCGGAGTCACCGAGCGGGTAGATGTACGCGGGCCGCCCCACGTTCCCGCTCGTGCGGAACGGGTTGCCCTTGTCGTCGATGCGTACGGTGCCCTGTTCGTCGCCGCTGGACCATTCCAGCTCCAGGTACCAGCTCACGTAGTGCGTCCGCGCGTCCGCGAAGATGTAGAAGACCTCGGGGTCGGACTCACTCACTTTGTACGGGAAGTCCCGCTGCCCGGCCTTGGGGGAGAGCGCGGGCCGCCCGGCGTCGAGGTCCACACCGAACGCGGCCGTGTCGACACCGCCTCCGCACCCGACGCCCATCGAGAAGTCGTTCCAGGCGAGCGGCGCGCTCTTCTCCACGACCCGCACATGCAGGTCATCCAGGACGACGGTGGCCTTCCCGCTGCCCTGCACGTTCAGCGCGAGCATCTGCTGTCCGCCGGCGACCGCGCCGAAGGCGGTGACCCACCCGCGGGCGTCGGGTTCGTTCGGCGGCGGAGGCACCCGTTCGGGCTTCTGGTCGACGAGGTAGTGCTGGCTGCACGGCCCTTCCCACTTGTACGGATTCACGGAGACGGCGGGCGCGGTGGCCCCGTCCTCGGCACCGCCCCCTCGGGGCGCCCCGGCCGCCGCACCGCTCCGGGAGGCGGAGACGGAGACGGAAGCCGTGGGACTGCCGCTGCGCGAGGCGGACGGCGAGGCCGACCTGCTCTTCGGGTCCGCCGACCTGGAAGCCGCCGGACTGTCGTCGACGGACTCGGAGGCGGCCCCTACGGACTGCTTCCCGCCCTGGTCGTCGTCGCCCGTGCCGGGCACGAGATCCGCCACGAGCGCGGCCGACACGAGGGCGGCGGCCACGGCGGCACCGGCGAGGACGACGGTACGCCGCCGCCGCGCCACGGGGGCCACGGGCGGCTCGGCCGGAGACCTCCGCTCGACCTCGGGGACGGCCTCGCCCTCCGACACCGCGGTCTCGGCCTCCGCCGCTGTCGCCACCGTCCCCCGCGGCTGCTCCTCCGCAGGGCCCCCGTCCGCCTTCTGCCCGCGCCGGGCATCCGCGAGAACCCACCGCCGGTGCAGCTCCACCAGCTCCTCGGGCGTCGCCTTGCACACCCGCGCGAACCGCTCCACGGGCGCGTAGTCCGTCGGTACGGCGTCCCCGTTGACGTACCGGTGAAGCGTGGACGCGCTCGTGTGCAGCCGCTTACCGAGCACCCCGTAACTGAGCCCGGACCGCTCCTTCAACTGCCCCAACAACTCCGAGAATGCGTCCCCCGCCACCGTTCCTCCCACTCCCCACGTCCCGGGCCACCGTTCCAGGGGGAGGTCATTTCCCCAGGTCGGAGGCGCTACCAGCGTTCCAGCGTCCCGGATGCCGCGGCAGTCGTGGCGGCCGGGACGGATCACCGCACAAGCTTGGGCCATCCAAGCACGCCGCTCCCGGCACCCGGTCGAGCGGCCCGTGCCAACACCCGTACACACCAGGGGGATTCACTCATGTCCGCACGCACCACCCGCGTCCACATGCTCGCCGCCGCGCTCAGCATCGCCGCGCTGACCTTGACGGCGTGCAACAACGGAGAGGGCGTCCAGGACGAGGGAGCATCAGCGGGCTCCGCGTCCACGGCGGCACCGGCGGCCTCCACCACCCCTTCGCCCAAGGCGAGCGGCGGAGCGTCGGCGGGGACGGGACAGACCGACGCCGGGGGCGCGACCGGCGGCGCGGCCGGCTCGGGCGGTACGACGGGTTCCACGGGGACGTCGGGCTCCACGGGCTCGGGCACCACGGGTTCCCGGGGCACTGCCGGGTCTACGGGCACGGCGGGGTCTTCGGGCACCTCGGGTTCGCAGGACTCGGCGTCCGCCACAATCCCCTGCTCCGGCACCGCCACCCGGACGACCGCCACGGTGGTCTCCCGCCCCCTGAACCACCTCCTCCTCACCGTCACCAACACCGGCTCGAAGAACTGCAACCTCACCGGCTACCCCGCCGTCCGGTTCGGCGAGGCCCAGTCCGTCCCGCCGGCCTTCGAGGACTCCAAGCCGCAGGCGGTGGTCACGCTGGCCCCCAACGAGTCCGGCTACGCGAGCGTCCTGCTCGCGGCCGCGGACGGCAGCGGCTCCAACGGCTACACCGCCAAGTCCCTCGAGGTCTTCCTCGGCAACGGCGCGAGCGCCGCCCGCCCGTCACTGCCCGCCAAGGGCGTGTACGTCGACGACTCGATCGGCGTCTCGTACTGGCAGTCGACGATGGCCGACGCCCTGGCCTGGTGACACACCGGCGAGTCAGGCTCCCTGCGAGGTCGGCGCAGGGGGCCGGATCTCTCGACCGCCCGGCGCCGGCACGCCGGCCTGCCGCGAGCGACCATGGCGGGAGGGCGGGGAGAGAGGACGTACCGCCATGCCTGAGCTGCCCGACGTCGAGGGATTCCGCGAGGTGCTCGAGTCCTGCGCCAGGGGCAGGCTCGTCCAGCGTGTCGACGTACGTGACGCGGGGGTCCTGCACGAGGTGAGCGTGCGGCGGCTGCGCCAGGCGCTGGAGGGGCGGCGGTTCGGCAGGCCGGAGCGGCACGGGAAGTGGCTGCTCGCCCGCACCGACGACGGCCCCACGGTCATGCTGCACTTCGGCATGACCGGCCAACTGGTCTGCGGTCGTCCGGGCGATGAGATCGAGGCCCACGACCGCGTCCTGTTCACCCTGGAGGGCGACCGCGGGCTCCGCTACCGCGATCAGCGCAAGCTCAGGGGGCTCTGGCTCGCCGACGACGACTCCGACGTCGTACGGCTGCTGGACGGGCAGGGTCCCGACGCGATGGCGGTGGATCGCGAGGAGTTCGAGGCCGCGCTCGTTTCCCACCGCGGCCGGGTCAAGACCGTCCTCACCGACCAGTCCGTGGTGGCCGGGCTCGGCAATCTGCTCGCCGACGAGATCCTGTGGCGCGCCGGGCTGAGTCCCACCGGGCGGGCGAACGACCTCACCGAACCCGAACGCCGCCGCCTCTACACCCACATGCGCCGCACGCTGCGCTCCGCGGTCACCGCCCGCCGCGTTCCCCCACGCGACACCTGGCTCACCGGCCATCGCGACGCCCCGACCCCGACCTGCCCCCGCTGCGGCACGCCCCTGCGCCGCTCCCGCCTGGCGAGCCGCACCACGGTGTGGTGCCCCCATTGCCAGCCGGACGACTCCTGAGCCGTTCACGGACCCGGTCGACAACGGCTGGAATGCACACCTTTCCCGGCCCCGGGCCCGGTATCGCGTGGCTCCGCTCCTCGCCGGGGTCAGCTCGGCTGCAGGACGACGGCCTGGCCGCCCGCACCGGCCATGACCACGTCCAGTGTGGTCGCCGCAGTGACGGTCTGCGTACTGACCACGACCGGGGTCCGGTACGGGCTGCTGCCGGGCGTGCCGTCGGCGTACACGGTCGCCGTGTAGGTGCCCTCGTCCAGGAACGACAGCGGGAGCGACAGCGTCCGGGCCGTCTCGTCGGTCATCGCCCCGAGGTACCAGGTGGAGCCGTTGCGCCGGGCCACCGCCACGTACTCGCCGATCGATCCGGCCAGGGTCCTGCTCTCGTCCCAGGTCGTGGGGATGGCGTTGAACCAGGGCAGTCCGGGCCAGCCCGCCGTGCCCGCGTACTTGGACGGCTTGTCGTACCAGAAGAGGAAGTTGAGCGGCTGGTAGTAGACGGCGGCCATCGCCATCTGGTGGGCGTTGGTCGTCTTGTTGCGGGACTGGCCGTAGCAGATGGTGTAGTCCAGCGGGCCGCCGATGTTGCGGGCGAAGGGCAGCGTCACGTTGTGGGTGGCGGTCGGGAACTGCTCGTTGCCCCGGACGCCTTCCAGGCTGATGTAGTTCGGGTAGGTGCGCTCGTAGCCGAAGGGCCGGACGTCGTCGTGCATGTCGATCAGCAGCTGGTACTTCGCGGCTGTCTCGGCCCAGCCGGTGATCTGGTTGGTCATCGTCTGCGTGCCGTCGTTGATGAAGCCGAGCTTGATGCCCGCGACGCCCCAGCTCTTGTACAGGCCGAACAACGAGTCCCCGTCGGACAGGGCGAGCCGGTTGACGTAGAGGAAGACACCGATGCCCTTGCCGGTGGCGTACGAGATGACCGAGGGCAGGTCGATGGCGGCGATGGGCGTCGTCGCGTCGGTGGTGGTGAACTCGGGCCCGTACCAGCCGGCGTCGTACTCGATGTAGTCGATGCCGCGGGCCACCGCGAAGTCGACGCCCGCCAGGCCGGCGGCGGTGGACAGTTCGCAGCGGAAGACCTTGCCCGGCTTGATCCACGAGGTGTCGGCCAGGGCGGTGGGCGGGGCGAGATTGAGCACCAGCTCGGCGTTGTCGACCAGCTCGGCGTGCGTGGATCCGATCACCACCACGCGCCAGGGCGTCGCGAAGGGGGTGTCGACCGTGGAGGTCGTCTCCACCGGTCCGGTGCCGCGGGCGGTGTGCTCCATCAGGAAGGCCGAGAGGGTGTCCGGCTGCCCGTCGACCGAACTGAGCATCAGGCGGGGGAAGTTCACGCGGGACGACTCACAGACGCAGGCGAGGTACCCGTTGGAGAGGGAGGCGGTCAGCGGCAGGTCGGTCAACGGGCCCTGGTCCGTGCCCGAGGTTCCGGTGACCGGGATCGAGCCGGGAGCGACCGGGACGTAGGCGTCCTCGTCACGGGCGCTGTAGACGGTGGTGTCGGCCGGGAAGGCGAACGTCGTCAGCTCGTCGGAGATGGTGGCGGTGCCCTCGTCGAGCAGGACGTAGCGGAGCGCGACGCCGGTCCTGTAGGCGCGGATCTGGACGCCGAAGCGGATGCCCGAGGCAGTGTCCCGGAGATGCCAGCGCTGTTCCTGGTAGAGGTCGGTGACGGTCGCGTTGCGCCCGTACACCGGAGACCAGGTGTCGTGGACGGTCCGGTACTGGTTCCGGGTCACCGTCACGTCGCTGCCGAGGACGGTTCCGTCGCCCAGCCTGAGCCCCAGGGCCGAGGTGTCGATCACGGTCCTGCCGTTGCGCTTGGCGGACCACCGGAGCGCCCCGTTCACCACCGACATCGTGATGGACGTGCCGCCCATGCGCGCGGTCGCGCCCGCCGCGCCGACCGGGGCGTCGGCCGCGTGGGCGGGCTGCGTGGTGCCGAGCCCCACCGCCGCCACACCGACGGTGACGGCCGCGCCCTTGAGCACGCCCCGGCGGGACAGCGCGGGCTCTCCCGGGTCTCCTGGAGTTCTCATCGTGAAGGGACCTCTCCTTCGAGGATCGCGTCGGTACGCGCTCGCAGGCGGACGGAATTTGGGTAGTAACCGGTTACTTCCGTGGGGAACGTACGCGCCGAAGAATCTTGGGTCAAGGGTTTCGACCGACGGCGAACCGGCCCTCGACGGCGGTGGTGGGGCCGCTTCGCAGGGGTGGCCTGCTCGCGGAGCCGCATGGAATTACAGTGAAAAAAGGGTGAATGATGCCATAACGGGGCATGTGGAGCCCGTTGGGGGTGAGAGCTCAGCGAGAGCGAGATGAGCGGTCATGGAGCGGCGTATCGTCGACGACCCGGGAGTGAGCCCTGGCCCGGATGTCGTCCGTGGGGCGCTCACCGCGAGCGCCACCGTCGACGAACACGGCACCGTGACCGGCTGGAGCGAGGGCGCCGAACACCTGCTCGGCTACGCGGCGACGCAGATCCTGGGCCGACCGGTCGCCTCGCTCCTCGCCGAGCAGCCCACGGCGAGCGACCTCCAGCCCTTCTCGGAGCTGCCGAGGTGGCACGGCGCGCTCACTCTCCGGCACCGGGACGGCCACCGCGTCGGAACCAAGGTCCTGGCGCATCACCGGACGCGGGAGGACGGGACCCGCGACTGGCTCATGATCTCCGCCGTGACCGGGTCGCGGCCCCACCCCGACGACGACGCACTCATGCGGCAGGGTCTCCTCCTGTCCCCGTTCTGCGCGACGTCGGTCCACGACACGGACCTGCGCATGCGCTGGTCGAACCGGGCCTCGCGCGGCGCACTGGGTCTGAGCGACGACGAGATGCGCGGGCTGCGGCTGTCGGACGTGCTGGACGACCCCGTGGTCGGGGAGGTCGAGCGGCTGATGCGGCGGGCCCTGGAGACCGGCGAGGCGCAGTACATGGAAAACCATGCGCGTGCCCCCGGCGAGACCCGTGAGCACGCCTGGTCGGTCCACCTCTACCGCCTGGAGGACCCGGACGGCCGCGTCCTGGGCGTCGCCTCCACCGGGCACGACATGACGGAGCAGTACTGGGCCCGCAAACGCCTCCAGCTGATCGCCGAGGCCGGTCAGCGCATCGGCAGCACCCTCGACGTGACGCGGACGGCACAGGAACTGGCGGACGTGGCGGTCCCGGACCTCGCCGACTTCGTCAGCGTCGACCTGCTGGCGTCCCTCGACGACCTGCACGAGGAGGCCCAGGTGATTCCGGCGGCCAGCTCCCTCGCGCTGCGGCGCATCGCCCACCGGTCCGTGTATCCGGGAAGCCCGGAAGCGGTCGTGAGGCCGGGCGAGGTGGACGAGTACCCGGACGGCTCCCCGCCGGTGGAGAGTCTGCGGTCGGGACGCGCCGTACTGCGCAAGGTGACCGAGCCCGCGATCGCCGACTGGGTGGCCCAGGACCCGCTCAGGACCTCCCGGATCCGCGAGTTCGGCTTCCACTCGGTGATGGCCGTGCCCCTCTCGGCGCGCGGAACCACCCTGGGCGTCGCCGTCTTCGCCCGGCACCGGCACCCCGAGCCGTTCCAGCAGGACGACCTCGTCCTCGCGGAGGAACTCGCGGCCCGGGCGGCCGTCTGCATCGACAACGCCCTGCGCTACACCCGCGAACGCGGCACGGCCGTCACCCTGCAACGCAGCCTGCTGCCGCGGAGCCTGCCCGACCAGGCCGCGGTCGAGGTCGCCTTCCGCTACCTCCCGGCCGGCGCCCGGGCCGGAGTGGGCGGGGACTGGTTCGACGTCATCCCGCTGTCCGGATCCAGGGTGGCGCTGGTCGTGGGCGACGTCGTCGGCCACGGCATCCACGCCTCCGCCACCATGGGCCGGCTGCGAACCGCCGTACGCACCCTGGCCGACATCGATCTGCCCCCCGACGAACTGCTCACCCACCTCGACGACTTGGTGGGCCACCTGGCGATCGAGGCGGAAGGCACGGAACGGCGGACCGCCGGGGACGCGGAAACCGCGGGCGACGTCGGAGCGACCTGTCTGTACGCCGTCTACGACCCCGTCTCCCGGCACTGCACGCTCGCCCGAGCCGGGCATCCGCTGCCGGCCGTGGTGAGCCCCGACGGCACCGTGGAACTGCTCGACCTTCCGGCGGGACCCCCACTGGGCCTGGGCGGACTTCCCTTCGAGTCGGTCGAGATCGAACTGCGGGAAGGCAGCCTGCTCGCCCTCTACACCGACGGCCTGGTCGAATCCCGCGACAACGACGTCGACATCGGCATCACCCGGTTGTGCCAGACCCTCGCCGGCCCCGCCGCTTCCCTGGACGTCCTGTGCGACACGGTACTGGGAGCCGTACTCCCCGAGCGGCCCACCGACGACGTCGCCCTCCTCATCGCCCGCACCCGCGCACTCGACGCCGACCAAGTCGCCGCCTGGGACGTGGCCCCCCACCCCTCCGCCGTCGCCGAGGTTCGCAAGAACGCCGTGGCCCGGCTGGAGGGCTGGGGTCTGAACGATGCGGCCTTCATCACGGAACTGGTCGTCAGCGAACTGGTCACCAACGCCATCCGGCACGCCCAGCCGCCCATCCAACTGCGCCTCATCCACGACACGAGCCTCATCTGCGAGGTCTCGGACGCCAGCAACACGGCACCCCACATGCGCCGCGCCCGCACCTACGACGAAGGCGGCCGCGGGCTCCTCCTGGTCGCCCAGCTGACCCACCGCTGGGGCACCCGCCCCACCCCCAGCGGCAAGACGATCTGGGCGGAACAGAGCATCGATCCTGTCCAGCCGCCTTTTACCGACTGAACCCGCTGTCGAAGTCCCAGGTAGGAATTCGCCCCAGGCACTCACTGCGGCTGTCGGGTGTGCCGGTGCCGGCGTCGGCGCACAGTGACGACGCAGGCGAGCATGCCGAGGCCCCAGGCGATCAGAAGGGCGCCCCACATCGGCATGGTCACCAACGGGACGAGCAGACGAATCTCCACGCTCGTGCGGTTCTCGAAGATGAAGAGCAGAGCGATCGCGGTGATCAGAACGAACGGAGCGAGGCGGCGGACGCCGGGGCGGGACAGAAACGGCGTGTGCGCCTTGTGGTCTGGGCTGGTCTGAGCCATGGGGTGTCTCTCCATCACATAGCCCCCGCCTCCAGCGTCCCCTGTCAGCACGTGGCGCGCCACCGAGGATCCGAGGATCGATCCCTGATCCTTTTCAGCCAGCCCTGATCCACACCGCGGCGGTGGCGAAAGGGGTCAGGGAAGGGTCAGGGAGCAGGCTTGGCCGGCCGGACAGCCGCCTGAAACGGGACCGCACGCCGTACTGTCACCAGTGTTCCGGGCCGAGCCGCGAGGCAGTCCTGGAAGCCGCACCGCAACCACAGTGGCTGAAAGTGTGTCTTTGGGTGCATGCTCCGTGCTCCGGGGCGGGTGAGTTTCCGGCAGCACGTGCGGCCTTGGGGGGCTGGAATGAACACATGGGCAGTGCCCGGATACTCCGAGTCACTGGAGCTCGGGTCAGGGGCGAGCGGGCGGGTCATCCTCGCCGTGCACGAGGAGACCGGCGTCGAGGTCGCGGTCAAGTACCTCAGCGAGTCACTGCGCACCCGGCCCGGCTTCGTACGCGACTTCAGGGCGGAGGCGCGGCTGCTGGGCGGCCTGGAGAGCCCGTACGTCACCGGGTTGTACGAGTACGTCGAGAGCCCGGACGGCGCCGCCATCGTGATGGAGCTGGTGGAGGGTGTCTCGCTGCGGACCCTGCTGACCAGGCAGGGCCCGCTCGATCCCGAGGCCGCCCTCGTGGTCCTCAAGGGCTCGTTGCTCGGCCTGGCCGACGCGCACCGCGTCGGCGTCGTCCACCGCGACTACAAGCCGGCGAACGTCCTGGTCGTGCCGGACGGATCGTCCAAGCTCGTCGACTTCGGGATCGCGGCCGACGCCGGCACCAGCGTCGGCGTGGCGGGAACCCCCGCCTACATGGCCCCGGAGCAGTGGACCGGCGCGCCCGCCTCTCCCTCCGCCGACGTGTACGCGGCCACGGCCACGTTCTTCGAGTGCCTGACGGGCCGCAAGCCCTACTCGGGCGACAATCTCGCCGAACTCGCGCTGCAGCACGTCGATGCGCCCGTCCCCGCCGAGGAGGCCCCCGAGGCGGTGCGGGAGCTGGTACGCCGCGGTCTGGCCAAGGACCCGCGGGAACGGCCCGGACACGCCGAGGCATTCGTCACGGAACTGGAGACGGCCGCCCGCGCCGCCTACGGGCCCGACTGGGAGGAACGCGGCCGCGGCCGGCTCGCCGCGCTGGTGGCCCTGCTGCCGCTGCTGCTGCCCTCGGCCCGCAACGCCCCGCGCACCACGACGGACACCGCGCGCACGGTCCTGCGCGGCGAACCGGGCCTCGGCCCGGCGCAGTCGTGGCGTCCCGGCCGGCCGGGGATGCTGGTGGCCGGTGTGGCCGTACTCCTGGCAGTCCTCCTCTCCTACGGCAGCCGGCTCACCCCGGGAGCGAATCCGCAACAGGCGGGGCAGGCCCTGGCCACCACCAGTGCCCAGCCCGGCGCGGAGCCGGGAGGGCCCACCGCTGCGCCCACGCCGGCGGACTCCTCCCCACCGCCCTCGACGTCCACCGGGTCCTCCGACCCCTCTCCCTCGGACCCGGACACCTCCGGCACCGGCGAGCCCTCGGCGTCCGCCGCCACCACGACTGCGGCCCCTGCGGCGACGACACCCGGCGCGGCCACCACCGAGGCAACCCCGACGACCGCTTCCCCCACCGGGCCGGCCGCTCCCGCCGTCAAGGACGTCACGGTGTCGAGCTTCCAGCAGACGGGTGCGACGACCGGCACGGCAACGATCGACATCACCACGGACGGCGCCGGGCCGATCGCCATCACCGTCTCGTGGTCCACGGGCGACACCGGGCTGCAGCTCGGCACCACCCCGGACGGTGCGCCCCAGACGTTCGAGCGCAGCGGCGCCACCCACTACACGCTCACCGTCGACCACACCTTCCAGGGCAACGGCTGTTACTGGGCGGTGCAGGCCACGACCACTCCGGCCTCCGCCGACGGCGGCGCCTCGCAGCAGCTTCTCACCAGGCGGTGTGACATCCGATGACCACTCACGACGACCACACCCCCGCCCCTCCCGACGACGGAGAGCCCACCCGGGTGCTCGACCCGGCCGACGAGCATGCGGCTGCGGTGCGCCTGGGCTCCGCTGACGCGCACGCCCCTGCCGTGCCCTTGGGCTCGGCCGACGAGTACGCCTCCACCGTGCGCCTGGGCTCCGCTGACGGGCGCGCTTCGACGGTGCGCGTGGGCCCTGTTGATGAGCATGCCTCTACTGTGCCCTTCGGCTCGGCTGACGGAGGCGCCTCCACCGTGCGCCTGGACCCTGCTGACGGACGCGCTTCGACCGTGCACCTCGGCCCCGCCGACGAGCACGCCTCCACCGTGCACCTTGGCCCCGCCGACGGACGCGCCTCGACCGGTGAACACGCCTCGAGTCGTGAACACGCGCCGAGCGACGAGCCCAGCTCCGCCGACGCCGAGTACAGCGCCACTGTGCTGGCCAGCCACTGGATCCAGCGGCCCGAGCCGGACACCACCCTCGTCGGGCCGCCCGCCACGGGGATCCTGCCGACGCCGACGCCGACGCCGACGCCGACGCCGACGCCAGCACCGACACCACCGGATCGCGTCGAAGGCACCGTGCTCCGCTTCGGCCCGGGGGTCACGGCCGCCGTCGCGCACCGCACCCACATGACGCTGCCCGCCGTGCCGCCGCCCCTCGTGCCCCCGCGCCGGCGTCTGCGCAGACACGCACTGCCCGCGTTGGTGCTGGTCTCGGTCATCGCCTTCCTCGCCTGGCAGCGCCACGGGCCCGCCGTCGCGGTGCGTACGGCGTCGGTCACGGCCCGGCCGACGGTTCTGGGATGTGACGCCACCGCGGACATCGTCGCCCTCGTCGCCACGAACGGCCGGCCGGGCACGCTCTCCTACCGCTGGACCCGAAGCGACGGCACCGCCTCGGGCGTGCTGCGCGAAGTGGTGGTCCGTGGCCAGACACAGGCCCGTCTGCACCTGCTGTGGACCTTCCAGGGCAAGGGCCACTACACGGCACGCGCCGAACTGCGCGTCCTCACCCCGACCCACCGCACGGTCACGGCCCAGCTCACGTACGAATGCCCCTGACCTGCCGTCCGAGTGCCGACGGGTCAGGGGCATACGTGATTCAGGGCGGTATGCAGGTCTTCACACCTCCGCACTCGGGTACTCGACGGCGCGACGGAGCGTGCGACGGCCGTCAACGATCGTCAGTGAGGAGGAGCCCGTGAGCACGGTGAAGGATGCAGTGGACGTCGAGGTTCCCGTCCACACCGCCTACAACCAGTGGACGCAGTTCGATGAGTTCCCGAACTTCATGGAGGGCGTCGAGGAGGTACGGCAGCTCGACGAGCGGCACAACCACTGGAAGACCAAGATCGGGGGAGTGCAGCGCGAGTTCGACACCGAGATCGTCGACCAGCTGCCGGACGACCGGATCACGTGGCGGGTCGTCGACGGCGACACCCGGCAACGGGGATCGGTCAGGTTCGAACGACTGGACGACACGCACACCCGCGTGGAACTCACCATGGACTTCGAGCCCTCCGGCATGGTCGAGAAGGGTGCGGACATGCTCGGCATGATCGACCGCCGGGTGAAGGGAGACCTGCACCGCTTCAAGGACTACATCGAAGGGCGCGGGGGAGAGACAGGCGCCTGGCGAGGACGGATCCGGCCCGAGAACCCCGGTTCGGCCCTCTGACACGCACAGACGCGACGGGCAGGCGGGGCCGGCCCGTCGCCGAGAGGTGGCCGGACCGTCCCGGGCCAGCCAGGGGGCTCTTGCGGCGCCGAGCCACGGGGGACAGAGCTCCTTATCCGTAGGGGACGACGGCATGCAGACCTTCTTGCCCTATCCCGACTTCAGAGCCTCGGCGCTGGTCCTCGACCGGCGCCGACTCGGCAAGCAGCGCGTCGAGGCGTTGCAGGTCCTTCGCGGCCTCATCGTGCCGGGCTACGGATGGCGTCGGCATCCGGCCGTGCGCATGTGGGCGGGCTATGAGGAAGCCCTGGTCCGGTACGGACTGGAGGTCTGCAAGGTGTGGTGTGACCAGGGGCATCAGGACAGCTGTGCGGCCACACTGGTCGCCGATCTCGCGGCGTTCCGTCCCGACGGTGCACCGACACGTGACCAGCCGCGACTGGCGGCCGCCGGGGAACTGCCCCCTTGGCTCGGCGACGATGCCTTTCACCGCAGCCACCGGTCGGCGCTGGTACGCAAGGACTCGGCCGCCTACGCACCGCTCTTCCCCGACGTGCCGGACGATCTGCCGTACGTCTGGCCGACGTCGGACCGGGAAAGCGACGCACCTTCCGCCGGGACATCCAGTTCTGCCCGCTAGACCGCCGCCCATGGGCCCGCCGCGTCAGGCGGGCGGCATCTGGCGGTCGCGGACGAGACCGGCGTCCCAGGCCCAGGCGGCGATCTCGACGCGGTTGCGCACGCCGAGCTTGTCCTTGATGTTGGCCAGGTGGGTCTTGACCGTGCCCAGGGACACGTACAGCTCGCCGCAGACCTCCTGGTTGGTGCGGCCCACCGCGACCAGGCGTACGACGTCGACCTCCCGCTCGGAGAGCGGATGCGGGACCGCTGCCGGCGGCTGCTGCCCGGCGAGGTGCTTGAGCAGCCGGACGGTGACGGCGGGGGAGACCAGGGCGTCCCCGCGGGCGGCGGAGCGCACGGCCTCGATCAGCAGGGTGGAGCCGGCGTCCTTGAGGAGAAAGCCGCAGGCGCCGTTGCGCAGGGCGGTGTAGGCGTAGTCGTCCTGGTCGAAGGTGGTCACCACGACCACGCGCATCGGGTCGGTGACGCCCGGCCCGGCCAGGGCCCGGGTGACCTCGAGACCGTCCAGCCTGGGCATACGGATGTCGACGAGACACACGTCGGGACGCATCCTGCGGGCGAGTTCGACGCACTCGGCGCCGTCGGCGGCCTCGCCGATCACCTCCAGGTCTGGCTGGGAACCGAGGATCAGCCGGAAGCCGGTGCGGACCATCGCCTGGTCGTCCGCGATCAGTACGCGCGTCCGTGGGCCGTTCCGATCGCTGCCGCCGCTCATGCCGGTGATCCTTCCACGGCCGCCAGGACGGGGAAGGCGGCACTCACGCACCAGCCGCCGTCCGCTGTCCGGCCGCTGGTCAGCGACCCCTCCACGGCCTCCACGCGTTCCCGCAGGCCCACCAGGCCGAAGCCGCCCCGCCCGCCGGTCGGCACAGTGGCGCGCGTCTGCGGCGCCGTGTTGCGCGCCTCCACCCGCAGGCGGTCGCCGCCGGGGTGTCGGTCCAGATCGAGGCGGACGACGACGTCCGCACCATGGGCGTGGCGGCGCACGTTCGTCAGCGCCTCCTGCACCACGCGGTGGACGGACGTCTCCACTTCGGGAGCGAGCCGGAGACCGCTCACCTCGGGCGCGATGTACAGCGCCGCGTCGGTCCCGTTCTCGGCGAACTCGGAGACCAGGCGGTTCAGCTCGGACGGCAGCTCACCCGGGCGGGCGGCCCGGTGGTCGTCCTCGCGCAGCACCCGCACCAGACGGCGCATGGAGTCCAGGGTCTCCCCGCCGGCTCGGGAGATGCCCTCCAGCAGGGGCTTGATCTGCTCCGGCGAGGTCTCCTGGATCACCAGCGCGGCGTTGGCGTGCACGATGATGCCGGTGACGTGGTGGGCGACGAAGTCGTGCAGGTCCCGGGCGAGTTCCAGGCGCTCGTTGTGGCGTACGGAGGTCACGGCCCGGGCCCGGCGGGCGTCCAGGAGACGCAGATAGCAACCGAGGCCCGCGGCGCCGCCGACGGCGAACGTCAGCACGAAGGAGAAGAAGAGGAAGTCGTCCTCCGTTCCTCCGCGCAGCGGCATGGCGATCACCGCGACGGCCAGCGCCACCGACAGCGTCACGGCGGTGGCCGGGCGCTCCACCCGCCGCGCGGTCCGGGCGAGCAGCACGAGCAGGGCGACCGTTTCCAGCAGGCCCCACGTACCGCTGGTGAGCGGGGCGTACGCGCACAGGCCCACGGTCAGGGCCAGGGAGCCCAGCGCGGCAGCGCCGGCACGCCATGCGGGACCCGGCCGGTGGGCGGGGATGAGCAGCGCGGCGGCGGTGAGGGGGCCGGAGACCATGGGCAGCCAGCTCGACCAGCGGTCCTGCGGGTCGTAGTAGGCCACCAGGTCGAACAGCCACACCAGGGCCAGGCCTCCGCAGAGGGAGACCGTGATGGCGCGCCGGACGGCCGGGGAAAGCGGGGTATCGGGTTCCACGCGGCACAGAGTACGGACGTACGGCCGAGCGGCGGGTCGGCCCGCAGGCCGATGCCGGCCACCCCGGACCGGCCCGGCGGCCGAGGACAGGCGCGCGCGTCCGGCGGGATCGTCGACGGCATGCAGATACTCACCGTTCTCCAAATGGCCCTGGCGGCGCTCGCCGGGCTGTGCCTGATCCTGTGCGCCCTCGTCACCGTCGAGGCCGGCCGATGAACTCGTCCGAGATCGCCGACCGGCCCGCCGGCCGCGATCACCGGATGGAGAGAGAGGGGAACCTACCAACTACCTCACCGCCACACTCGCCGTCACCGCCGCCACCCCGCTGCTCGGCCTCAAGGACTCCGCGCGCTGGGGCACCGCCATGCTGCTGGCAGCGGGAATCCTCGCGGTGCAGGCCGTCCTCAGCCGCTGGTGGCTGCGCCGCTTCCGCTACGGCCCCCTGGAGTGGTGCCTGCGCTGTGTCACCTGGTGGAGCATCGTGCCCATCGCCCGCTCCCGAACGGCAGCCGCCTGAAGCGGGGCCGACCTGCCGGCGGTAAGTGCGCCGGGATCGACCGGGCCGGGGCTCAGCGCACCGGGAAGCCGAAGGAGTAGCCCTGCTCCTCGAGCCCGGGGAGGATCCGGCGCAGGGCCTCGACGGTCTGGGAGCGGTCACCGCCCGCGTCATGGAAGAGGAGCGTCGGCCCGCCTGGCAACTCACGCTCGACGGTGGCGACGATGGCGTCCGTGCCCGGCCGCTCGAAGTCCTTGGTGTCCACGTTCCAGCCCAGCGGGCGCATGCCCCGGGAGGCCGCGAGGGTGCGGCTGTAGGGGGTGAAGGCTCCGCCGGGCGCCCGGTAGTACATCGGCCGTACGCCCCCGGACGCCTCGGTGATCATGCGCTCCGCGTCGAGGATCTGCTGCGACTGGTAGGCCTGGGACTGCTTGTCCATGGTGGTGTCGTGCGACACCGAGTGGTCGCACAGCCGGTGCCCGGCCGCGACCACCTTCTTCACGAGGTCCGGGTGGGCCTGGGCCTGCGTCCCCACCATGCAGAAGGTGGCCTTCACCCCGTACTCCCGCAGCACGTCCAGTACTTGCGGGGTCCACACGGGGTCGGGGCCGTCGTCGATGGTGATGTTGACGCCGCGCGCCCCCTTGTCCGAGGCGTGCACGATGGACACCGCGACCGGCTTGACGTCATTGCCCGGCGTGGGCGACGCGGCCGCCTTCGGCGACGAGCCGCTGACGACACCGGCCTGCGCGGTCCACATCGAGGCACCGGCGGCGAGCAACGTCACCCCGCACGCCGCGCCGAGCACCTTGCCGTACCAGCCCCGCCCGCCGCTGTGCCGTGCCATGTCCGCCCCGCCTTCGCGCAGTTCCGCACTGATCCTCGGTCGACCTGCGACCACCTGGCAGGACGAGAGACGGCGGCCTCGGGATGCGTCCGTTACCGATCACGGACAATCCCGGGGGAGTTCGCGGACAACTCGGCGAGCAGCGGCCGGGACCCTGCGCACACGCCGTGCGGCCGGCCCGGCAGACAGGCGATCTGGAGCTCGCACGTGTCCGCGGAGCTCGCATGTGTCTCGCACATGTCCGACGGACCTCGCACGCGTCCGACGCCGGAGCGTGGCGTGACCGCGCGCGGTGGCTCGAGTACGCAACTTTCGGTCCCGGCAGAGTCCTTGACCGTCGAGATCCGCACCGTGTAGACATCACGCCTACTGGATGTTTACGTAAACATGACATTCCGACCCCCACCACGCAGGCCCCCGATCTCTGTGTCCCGCCGGGACGCGCGGCACACAGAAGAGCTGGAGTACTCGAGATGGCACACCCCACCCGTAGGAGAAGGCTCCTGGGCATCGGCATCACAGCCCTCGCCACCGGGACCGTCCTGGCCGCCACCGCGGTGCCGGCCGCGCCCGCGGAGCCGACCGCCACCGCCTCGGTCACCGTCCGGCCCGACCCCTCCTACCAGCAGGAGAGGTTCGAGGGCTGGGGCACGAGCCTGGTCTGGTTCGCCAACGCCACCGGCGACTACCCGCCCGCGGTACGCGAGAAGCTGGCCCAGCTCCTCTTCGGGGACGACGGCCTCGCCCTCAACATCGCCCGCTACAACATCGGCGGCGGCAACGCCCCGGACGTCAAGGACTACCTGCGCGCCGGCGGCGCGGTCGAGGGCTGGTGGAAGGCCCCGGCCGGCACCACCCGCGAGGACGTCGACTGGTGGGACGCCGACGACCCCGCCGACTGGAACAACAAGGCCGACAAGACGCAGCGTTGGTGGATCGACCGCATCAAGAAGGACATCACCCACTGGGAGACGTTCAGCAACTCGCCGCCGTGGTTCATGACCGAGAGCGGGTACGTCTCCGGCAACTTCGACGCGGGCAAGGACCAGCTGAAGACCGAGTCCGTGGACGACTTCGCCAAGTACCTGGTGGGGGCCACCGAGCGCCTGGAGAAGGCGCACGGCATCAAGGTCGACACGCTCGACCCGTTCAACGAGCCGAACACCAGCTACTGGGGCACCAAGCTCGGTGCGGACGGCGAGCCCGTCGGCGGCCGGCAGGAGGGCGCCCACATCGGCCCCGAGCTCCAGCAGAAGGTGATCCGCGCGCTGGCCCCGACCCTGGAGGCGTCCAGGACGAACGCGGAGATCTCCGCGATGGACGAGACCAACCCGGGCCTGTTCGCCACCAACTGGAACTCCTACCCCCAGGAGGTCCGCGACCTCGTCGGCCAGATGAACGTCCACACCTACGGCACCGGCCAGCGCACCACCGTGCGCGACCAGGCCAAGGCCGCGGACAAGCCGCTGTGGATGAGCGAGGTCGAGGGCGACTGGGGCGACGGCCAGAGCTTCACGGACATGCGGCCCGGCCTGGGCCTGGCCCAGCGCATGGTCGACGACCTGCGTGAACTGGAGCCCAGCGCCTGGGTGTTCTGGCAGCCCGTCGAGGACTACGACAACATGAAGCCCGGCGGCGAGTCCGCGAAGGGCGGCAACTGGGGCGAGATCCAACTCCCGTTCAGCTGCACGTCCGCGGACACCCTCAAGACCTGCCCGATCTACACGAACACGAAGTTCGACACAGCCCGCAACTTCACCCACTACATCAAGCCCGGCGACCGGCTGATCAAGACGGACGACACCTCCAGCACCGCGGCCATCTCCAAGAAGGGCAACGCGGCGACGGTCGTCCACGTCAACAGCACCACCGAGGCGCGCGACGTCACGCTCGACCTGTCGAAGTTCGGCCGGATCTCCTCGCACGCCACCGTCACCCCGGTGGTGACCAGCGCCGACGGCAAGCTGGAGAAGCAGAGGCCCGTCCGGGTCACCGGCAAGCAGGCGACCCTCACCGTGCCCGCCCAGTCGGTGACGTCCTTCCTCGTCAAGGGAGTCTCCGGCGTCGCCAAGGACGCGGCCGAGCTGCGCAAGGGCCACACCTACCGGCTGACCGGCGTCCAGAGCGGCAAGGACCTCACCATCGCCGACAACGGCACCGGCCTCGTCATCAAGAGCGCCGACTCCACCGACCCCAGCGGTCAGCAGTGGCGCCTGGAGCGGATCACCGGCACCGACAACCGCAAGCGGTACACCTTCACCGAGGCCGCCGAGGACAAGCGGCTCGCCGTCCGGGACGGCGCCCTGGTGGCGGAGCCCGCCGAAGGCCGCCCCGACAGCGCCGCCCAGTGGATCATGTCCACCACCGGCGACGGCACCTGGACCCTCGTCAACGCCGCCACCGGCCGACTCGCGGACGTCAACGGCCAGTCCACGAACGAGGGCGCCGGCGTGGGCGTATGGCTGGCGAACTCCGGCACCAACCAGCGCTGGAAGGTGACGGACGTGACGGCCACCGCCGCCGCGCAGACCGAGTAACACGTCTGCCGCGGTCAGCCCACCGGTCACCTTCCCCCCACCCCCCACCTGCGACGCCCCCGCCCGTCGCCGCCCTGCCCGGGCGGCGTGGCCGGGGGCGTCGTGCCGTCGAGTAGGTGGGCCGCGCCGACCTGCCGCTGATCGTCACGTTCCGGGGCGAGAAGGCGCCCACGATGAGAGGTCCTTCGAGGCCAGCGATCCCAGATGCGCGCCCACCAGGCGCAGCACCCTCTCATCGCCGGGTGTCAAGTGCTTGAGACGGTCCGCACGGCCACACCACCAGGACCGGACACGACGAACGGCGACGCGATGCTCCTCAGCCCACCCACCCCGCCACACCCCCGCCCGATGCCACCCCAAGAACCCTGTCGCCATGACAAACGAGAACCCCCCAGGAAGGTCACGCATTCGATGAAAGAACGTCAGTTCCCCGCCGGAAAGCGACCGCACGGCTGAGGCGCGCGACACGACACAGCCCACCCGCACGCACTCCCGCGCACCAGAACGCTCATGACGCACTCCAGAGTCAGCAGCTCCAAACCCCTCCGACACCCCGGCTACCTCACCATCGACGGCACCTCGATGGCGACCCCGCATGTGGCGGGCGCCGCCGCCATCCTCGCCCAGCAGCACCCCGACTGGAGCGGCGAGCGCCTCAAGGCGGTCCTGACCGGCTCCGCGAGGCCGGGCTCGTACAGTTCCTCCCAGCAGGGCATCGCCCGCACCGACTGGTGCGGGCGATGGGCCAGAGTGCCGTGACCGAGCAGGGGCCGCTCGGCTTCGGCATGCAGCGGTGGCCGCGTCGCGCAGGGCGCCCCGCAGCCGCCGTCAGTGACGGGTGCGGCCCCTCGCACCGAGGTGCCGTCCGGTGCGCCCGTTGCCGGAAGCGTCAGGTGGGTGACGCTGACACCGCGTTGGAGGGATGATCGACACGGTAGGGGCCGGTCGGGTCAGGAGGGGGAGGCCGCCGTGGTGCGCGTGGAGCTGCTGGGACCAGTTCGGGTGTACGCCGACGATACGACGCCGGTCGAGGTGGGCGGCGTCCGGCTGCGGATGCTCCTCGCCAGGCTCGCCCTCGAGGAGGGCCGGGCGGTGTCCGTCGACTCGCTCGTCGACGGCCTGTGGGGAGAGCAGCCGCCCGCCGACACGGCCAACGCGCTGCAGGCGCTGGTGTCCCGGCTGCGCAGGGCGCTGCGCGGGTCCGCGGCGGTGGAGTCCGTGTCCGGCGGGTACCGGCTCTCGGTGCGGGCCGAGGACGTGGACGTTCACCGCTTCGAGGATCTGATCGCTCGGGGCAGGCGGGAACTCGCAGCCGGGCGGGCCGACGAGGCGGCCTCGCTGCTCGGAACGGCGCTCGGGCTGTGGCAGGGCGCGGCGCTCGCTGATGTCCTCGACGCCCCGTTCGCCGGGCCCGTCGCGACCCGGCTCGACGATCTGCGGACTGCGGCGGCCGAGGACCGCTGCGATGCCGAGTTGCGGCTCGGACGGTACGGAGAGGTGCTGGTCGACCTCGAAGCGGCCGGGGCGGAGCGGCCGTTGAGCGAGCGGGTCGCCGGGTTACGGATGCGGGCGCTGTCCGCGGCCGGACGGCAGTCCGACGCTCTCGCGGTGTACGAGGCGATACGGGAGCGGCTCGGCGACGAACTCGGCGTCGATCCGTCGGTCGAGCTGCGAGAGGTCCATCTGGCCCTGCTGCGAGGAGAGTTGGAGAAGCCCGCCGAGCGGGCCGAGGCCGCCCCGAGCCGCCTCCCGGCCCGGCTCACCAGCTTCGTCGGCCGTGACGGTGAACTGAACCGACTCTTCGGGCAGTTGGCCCGCGGCCGGCTCGTCACCATTGTCGGCCCCGGCGGCGCGGGCAAGACCCGGCTCTCCCTCGAAGCAGCCACCGGGGACCGCGCACACGCGCGGGGCCGGGTCTGGTTCGTGCCGCTCGCCGGTGTGAGCGCACCGGACCAGCTGGCCGACGCGGTCCTCGGCGCCCTCGGCTCCACCGACGGCCGCCTCTACGACGCCGGCCAGGGGCAGCGGGCCACCCCGGTCGAGCGCATGGCCGGCCTCATCGGCAGCGGCGACGCCCTGCTCCTGCTCGACAACTGCGAGCACCTCGTCGAGGCGGCCGCGGAACTCACCGCCGAACTCCTCGACCACATACCGGAGTTGCGGATTCTCGCCACCAGCCGCGAGGCCCTCGCCATCACCGGCGAGGCCCTGTGCCACCTCGGCCCCCTCGACATGCCGACGGGATCACCGGAGCCCACCGAGGCCGCGCAGTCGCCCGCCGTCCGCCTCTTCGTCGACCGGGCCGTCGGAGTCCGCCCGGACTTCGTGCTCGACGACTCGACCCTCGACGCCGTGGTCGAGGTCTGCCGACGGCTCGACGGCATGCCGCTCGCCCTCGAACTGGCCGCGGCGAAGCTCCGCTCGATGAGCGTCGAGCAGATCGCGCGCCGCCTCGACGACCGCTTCCGCCTCCTCTCCTCGGGCAGCCGCACCGCCCTGCCCCGCCAGCGCACCCTGCTCGCGCTCGTCGAGTGGAGCTGGGACCTGCTCGACGAACCCGAGCGGATCCTCGCCCGCAGACTGTCGGTGTTCCCGGGCGGCGCTACCGTCCCCGCGCTCGAAGCGGTCTGCGCGGATCCGTCGCTCCCGGCCGCCGACATCCCGTACGTCCTGGACACCCTGGTAGAGAAATCGCTGGTCGACGCCGTCGGCGAAGGGGCGGTCGAGCCGCGCTACCGGATGCTTGAGACGGTACGCGCTTACGCGGCGAGGCAGCTCGCCGTCGCCGAGCCCGGGGACGCCGTCACCAAGCGCTATGCCGCGTACTTCCTGGCCCTCGCGGAAGAACACGAACCCCGCCTTCGTACCGGCGAACAGCTGCACGCGATCGAGGTCTTCGACGCCGAACACGACAACCTCGTCCTCGCGCTGCGCTCGGTCGTCGACGCCCGGGACGGGGACCTGGCCGCACGCTTCGCCGGGGCGATGTTCTGGTACTGGGGGCTCAGGGGGATGAGCACCCAGCTCGACACATACATGGCGGAGGTCGCCGGGCAGAATTCCCTACAGGCACGGGATTCCCTACAGGCACGGGATTCCGTACAGGCACGGGATTTCGTACGGGCAGGGGAGCGGGAACGTCCGGCCGCGAACGGCGAGTCGGCGACGGCACGTGAGTTCCACCCGGCCGTACTACTCCTGCGGATGTCTCAGGTCTCCCTGCCCGCAAGCGCGTCAGGACCGGGCGGAGCCGCGGACCAGGACCCTCTCGACTCGCCCGACCCCTGGGTGCGGGCCGGCGCCCACCTGGCACGGGACTTCGCCCTCACCGAACAGGGCGACCTGGTCACCGGTGCCGAGTCCCGGACCGAGGCCCTGCGCGGCTTCGAGGAGGTGGGCGACCGCTGGGGGCTCGTGATGAGCCTGCTCCCGATCGGCCGCGACCACTCCCTGCGCGGCGAGTACCCCCAGGCCATCGCCACCTTCGAACGGACCGTGGCACTCAGTTCCGAGCTCGGCACCGAGGACTACCTCTACCTCAGCAAGGCCAGACTCGCCCGCGAACGTCGGCGCAGCGGCGATCTGGAAGGCGCCTTCCGTGATCTGCACGCCGCACACCGGCAGGCCCGCGAGCGCGGACAGCTGCGCCTGGAGGCCAACATCCTCGTGGGCCTGGCCAATGTGCACCGCAGGGCCGGTGAACTGGCGCAGTCCGACGCGACCCTCGACCGTCTCGAGGCGCTGAGCGCCCGGCGCCCTTCCCTCAGAGAAGAGGCCCGCGACCTGATCGTCAGCACCCGCATCGAGAACCGTCTCGCCGAGGGGGACGCCGTGCAGGCCAGGGCCCTGCTGCCCGAGGCGGCCGGCGCCCTGTTCGGCCAGGGCGCGGGCGCCGCGCTCGCCTGGGTGGCCGAACTGCTCGGCGGACTGCGGACCTTGGAGGGCGCTCCCGAAGACGGCGCCAGATCGCTCGGCATGAGCCAGGTGATGCGCGGCGCCTTCGACTGGGGTGAGCCGGAGTGGCGCGAGCTGATCGACCGCATCGTGGCGACGCTGGGCGAGGAGGGCTTCAAGAAGGCGTACGAGGAGGGGGCCGCGTGCTCCCGTGAGGACGCCCTGCGGTGGCTGGAGGCGGAGACCTTGCGGGCGGTGCCGCGGATCTGACGAGGCGCGCGCGGTCATGCGGACAGCCGGGCGGGGCCCGCACTGTGGGTGCGGACCCCGCCCGGCCGGGTTTGTCACCGGAGGATCATCCGGCGTTCTTGCGGTAGGCGCGCAGGGCCAGCGGGAAGAAGACCGCGATCACGCCGGCCATCCAGGCGAGGCTGCCGGCCAGGGAACCGGCGACCTCGCCGCCGTTGAGCAGGCCGCGGACCGCGTCGGACACCAGGGAGACGGGGTTGACGTCGGACCAGGCCCGGAGCCAGCCGGCCATGCTGTCGGTGGGGATGAAGACGTTGCTGGCGAAGGTGAGCGGCAGGATCAGGATGGTCATCAGGCCCTGCACGGAGGCGGGGTTCTTGATCAGCATGCCGAGGAACACCGAGAGCCAGGAGAAACTGAGGGCGAAGCCGATCAGCAGGGCGAGCGCGGCGAGTGATGCGACCGGGCCGGCCTCGAAGCGGTACCCCATGACCAGGGCGAGGACGACCAGGGTGCCCAGGCAGACGACATAGCGGACGATGTCCGCCAGGACAGCGCCGATCAGCGGGCTGGAGCGGGCGATCGGCATGCTGCGGAACCGGTCGAAGATCCCTGTACTGGCGTCCGCGCTGAGCGAGGCGCCGATGCCGACGCTGGCCTGGAAGACGGCCATGACCATGACGCCGGGGGTGATGAGCTGCAGGTAGCCGTCGGTGTCGCCGCCCGACATGGCGTCCCCGAAGAGGTAGACGAACATCAGCAGGCTGATGATCGGGGTGAGAATCACATCGACCAGCTGGATGGGCGACTTCATGAACTTGGTGACGCCGCGGCCGGCGAGAGCGAGGCTGTGCTTGGCGGTCTGCGCAAGGCTGATACGGCTGGGGAGCTCGGCGTGGGCGCTGAGGGTCTGGGTGCTCATGACGGGGTCCTCTCGGGAGAGTCTGCGCGGAACGGGGAGCCGGGGCTTCAGACGGCGGCGGGCTGTTCGTCGGTGACGGCGGGAGCGTGTCCGGTCAGGGCGAGGAAGACTTCGTCCAGGCTGGGCAGCCGCAGGCCGAGCTCGTCGGCGGTGATGCCGGCGCCGTCCAGGCGGCGGGCGACCGCGGCGACGAGCAGCGGGTCGTCGACCGGGACGGTCAGCACGCCGGAGTCCTGCACGGGGGAGTGGCCGGACAACTCGGCGACCAGCTGCGCGACCTGCGGCACATCGGCGGCCATGGCGGGCCGGACCTGGAGGATCTGGCCGCCGACGCGGCGCTTGAGCTCACCGGGCCGGCCTTCGGCGACCTTGCGGCCCTTGTCGAAGACGGTGATGGAGTCGGCGAGCTGGTCGGCCTCTTCGAGGTACTGCGTGGTCAGCAGCACCGTGGAGCCGTCCGCGACCAACTTCCTTACGACATCCCAGACTTCCTGTCGGGCGTGCGGGTCAAGGCCGGTCGTGGGCTCGTCCAGGTAGAGCACCTGGGGCCGGCCGACCAAGGACGCGGCCAGGTCCAGGCGCCGCCGCATACCGCCGGAGAAGGTGGCGATCGGCTTGCGGGCCGCCTCGGTGAGGGAGAATTTCTCCAGGAGATCGGCGGCCCGCGCCTTCGCATCGCGCCGGGACAGGCCGAGCAGCCGCCCGATGAGCACCAGGTTCTCGGCACCGGACAGGGTCTCGTCCACGGAGGCGTACTGACCGGTCAGCCCGATCAACTGCCGGACCTTGACCGGGTCCTTGACGATGTCGTGGCCGCCGATGCTGGCGTGTCCGGCGTCGGGGCGCAGCAGCGTGGCCAGGATGCGCACGGTGGTGGTCTTGCCGGCACCGTTGGGGCCCAGGACGCCGACGACCTTGCCGGCCGGGACCTCCAGATCGACGCCGTCCAGGGCGGTGAAGTCGCCGTACTTCTTTACCAGTCCCTCGGCCCGGATCGCGTACGCCATGTTCAACAACTCCTCGTCAGGTCCTCGTCGTTCTCGATGACCATGACGATGCCGGGCCCCGCTGACAGTCCGCGGTCAGCACGCTGACAGCGGTGGTCGACAGCCGTCAGGCAGTATCAGAGCCTCCGCGAAAAATGGCGGCGCGCCCGTGCCGTCGTCGGCCTCCCGGACGGCTTTCGCTTCTACGACCTTCGTCACACCGGACATAGCTCTCGACCCGCTCGGGTGCCACCCTCAAGGACACGATGGTCCGGGCCGGCCAGGCCTCCGAGAAAGCCGCGCTGATCTATCAGCACTCCGAGAGGAGCGGCAGCGGGACGTAGCCGCGGGGCTGGACGACATGGTCCGCGCCGAGCGTGCGAAGGACCACAAGAACAACCGCGCGCACCACAAGGAGAAGCCCACCGGCAGCTGGCCAAGCTCTTGTGGTGCGGTTGTGGTGCACCACCTGCGCACCGGTCCAGACAACAAGGAACCCCCGGGTCTTTGACCTGGGGGTTTCACATGGAGCGGGTGACGAGAATCGAACTCGCACTCTCAGCTTGGGAAGCGATGGCGCTTGGACGGGCTGCATGACTTTGACCTGCATAGATGCCTCTGCTACGGCGATTGCGAAGGTCGGGCCGCGCCGCTGTCAACCATGACTGTCCGCTCCTGCGGGCACGCCGTGGGCGCAGACCGTGGCCTGGCTAATGTTGGTGGCGTATTCTTCTTTGTACATCACCAACATCGTGCAGGAGGTGCCGCGTGTCTGTGACCCAGATCGACATCGACGACGACGCTCTGGAACGCGCCATGGCTTTGTCCAAGGTCAGG
Source organism: Streptomyces sp. NPDC058678 (assembly GCF_042714835.1). Taxonomy (NCBI): domain Bacteria; kingdom Bacillati; phylum Actinomycetota; class Actinomycetes; order Kitasatosporales; family Streptomycetaceae; genus Streptomyces; species Streptomyces sp. NPDC058678. Next base: position 60,013 of record NZ_JBHXSG010000054.1, read on the forward strand.
ACCAAGAAGGAGGCAGTCAACCTCGCCCTGCACTTCTATGCCGAGCAGCAGGAGCGTGCGGCGCGCATCAGCCGCCACTTCGAGCGTGCGCGTGAATGGGGTGCCGTCGACGACGCGGAGCGTCTGCACCGGGCGGAGAAGAACAGCCGGTGATCTACCTGCTCGACACCTCCGGCCTGGTCCGGCTGCTCCGCGATCCGAAACTGCAGCCGGCCTGGTACGACGCGATCGACGCCGGGGCCATCGCATCCTGCTATGTGCAGCGCGCCGAGTTCCTCCACAGTGCCCGGAACGGACGCGAGTACGACGAGATCACGGAGATGTTCACCGACCTCTACCCCGATGCGGCCGTACCGAAGAACGCGGGGCGCTGGATCGGTGCGGTGCAGCACCGTATGGCCCGGGCCGGAGAGCACCGCAGTGCCTCGGCGGTGGACCTCGTCATCGCCGCGACCGCAGCCCATCACGGACTGGCTGTCCTGCACGACGATGCCGACTACCGCGCCATTGCCCGGCACGCATCCGACCTGACCGAGCACAACATCCACGACATCGTCTGAGAGGTTTCCACCGTGCCTGCGTCAGGCGAGGGTGGCGGACCATGTCGTCATGCCGGAGAACACGGAGCATCGCCCGGGTGCCTCCCGGTCCGTCGGTTTCCGCTCCGGCGTGCTCGTCGAAGTCCTGCCTGCTGGGCAGGAGTTGGGCAATCGGTAGTGCTGCGGCGTCCGTAAACTTGGCCTGACACTGTCGCCGAGGCCGTGACCGCACGCAGCTGCCCGAGCACGAGGAATCACGCCCGGATCACGGGCCGTGCTTCTGGAGGCGCGGTGCTGCCGGAGCGCGACTGCCGGCTGACGCCCTCCGTGGTGCGGCGTCATCTGCGGGACTGATCCCGGGCTCCGGGCTCTCGCGCTCGGCAGTCTCGCCGGACCGCACCGCCGTCCCTGTCGCTGTCCATGCGGCGCAGTACAGCAGCAGCCTGGCCATGAGGTTGATCCACAGCACGACGGCGACCGGCACGGCGAAGGCGCCATCGCGCTGATCGTCATCGGCGCTGCCGTCGACGGCATGCTGTATCTGCTCTCCACCGGCGTGCTGCTCCTCATCGCCGCCGTGCTGTACCTGCTCGTGCGCTCGGTATCGCGCTCGCGCCGACGCCCGGCCCACTGACGCGTGGTGGTGGATGGCGGACCGCCGCTCCACATGCGCTCGGAGACGGGGGCTGGACGGTTCGCTGCTGTTGTGTTGGCCAGTGCGTGGCGACGGCCCGGCCCAAAGGCGAGCCTGGCGAGGAGCCGGCAGATCAGGCTTGGATCACCGTTACAGGCGGCGCCACCGAGCGGAGGCGAAGGAGAAGACGCCGAAGAGGATCAGCCCGATCGCGACGGCGACCAGGAGCCACGGCCCCACCGGTGTCTGCGTGAAGCTGCG
>NZ_JBHXSG010000055.1:0-59251 GCF_042714835.1 Streptomyces sp. NPDC058678
CACGCCACCAACCCCGCCCCGCACGGCCTCGCCCTCACCCGCCAGGGCGTACCCACGTACGCGCCCAACGAGGACGCGGCTCGCGGCGGTTACGTCCTGTTCGAGGCCTCCACGGGGACGCCCGAGGTCGTCCTGATCGCGACTGGTTCCGAGGTGCACGTGGCCGTCGAGGCACGCGAGCAGTTGGAGGCTGAGGGGATCGGCACGCGGGTCGTCTCGATGCCCTCGGTGGAGTGGTTCGAGGAGCAGCCCCGGGAGTACCGCGAGAGCGTCCTGCCGCCCTCGGTGAGGGCCAGGGTCGCGGTCGAGGCCGGCATCGGCCTCACCTGGCACAAGTACGTGGGCGACGCCGGTCGCATCGTCTCGTTGGAGCACTTCGGTGCTTCGGCCGACGGCAAGGTGCTCTTCCGCGAGTTCGGCTTCACCGCCGACAACGTGGCCACCGCGGCTCGTGACGCCCTCTCCGCCCCGAACGGCGACCGTGACAGCAAGGCCCACCAGGCCGGAGAAGAGGCTTCCATGACCGGCGACCCACTCGAGCGCCTCTCCGACGAAGGCGTCGCCATCTGGTTGGACGACCTCTCCCGCAGGCGGATCACCTCCGGCGACCTCGCCGAACTGATCAAGCGCAAGCACGTGGTCGGTGTGACGACCAACCCGACCATCTTCGAGCAGGCGGTCGGCAGGGGGGACGACTACGCGGACCAGATCCGTGAACTGGCGCTGCGCGGGGTGACGGTCGCGGAGGCGGTCCGGATGATCACGACGGCGGACGTCCGGGAGGCGGCCGACATCCTGCGGCCGGTGTTCGACGCCACCGGCGGCCGCGACGGCTGGGTCTCCATAGAGGTCGACCCACGTCTCGCGCACGGTACGGCCGCGACCGTCGCCGAGGCCAAGCAGCTCGCCTGGCTGGTGGAGCGCCCCAACACCCTCATCAAGATCCCGGCCACCAAGGCGGGCCTCCCGGCGATCACCCAGGTCGTCAGCCTCGGCATCAGTGTGAATGTCACGCTGATCTTCTCGGTGGAGCGCTACGGCGAGGTCATGGACGCCTACCTCGCCGGCCTGGAGAAGGCCGGGGCAGCGGGTCTCGACCTGGCGAAGATCCACTCCGTGGCGTCCTTCTTCGTGTCCCGCGTGGACACCGAGATCGACAGGCGCCTCGACGCGATCGGCAGCCCCGAGGCCAGGCGGGCCCGCGGCACAGCAGCCCTGGCCAACGCCCGTCTCGCCTACCAGGCTTATGAGGAGGTGTTCGGCTCCGTCGACGGATCGAGCCGGCCCTCCGACCGCTGGGCCGCCCTCCACGGGGCCCGGGCGAACAAGCAGCGTCCTCTCTGGGCCTCGACGGGCGTCAAGGACCCTGCTCGTCCCGACACCCTGTACGTCACCGGGCTGGTGGCACCGGGCACGGTCAACACCATGCCGGAGGCCACCCTCGACGCCACTGCCGACCACGGCCAGATCACCGGCGACACCGTCACCGGGACCTACGAGCAGGCCCGTGCCGACCTCGATGTCCTCACCGGCCTGGGAATTTCCTGGCGCAATGTCGCCCACGTGCTCGAGACCGAAGGGATCCAGAAGTTCCAGGACTCGTGGGACAGCCTCCTGAACGCCGTACGGCACGCGCGGCCGGCCCAGGCATGACGATGATCACCGCGCCCGCGGGATGGGCGCGGTGAACGAAGGGACCTCCGGCTCCTTGCCGGTCACCCCACGAAGCGGTACTTCAGGTGGGTGGCGAGGGGCGTGTCGACCACCCTGACCGGCTCGATGTTCCGCCGCCCGGCGGCCGGTCCCTCGAAGAGCCGCAGTCCCTCTCCCAGGAGCGCGGGCACCACGTGCAGTTGCAGCTCGTCGATGAGCCCCTCCCCGAGGTACTGCTGCACCGTGCGGGCCCCGCCCGCGATGTCGACGTTCCTGCCCCCGGCGGCGGCCTTCGCCTGGGCGAGGGCGCTGTGGATGCCGTCGGTGACGAAGGTGAAGGTGGTGCCGCCCTCCTTGACCAGGGTCGGCCGGGGACGGTGGGTGAGCACGAAGACCGGGGTCCGGAACGGCGGGTTGTCGCCCCAGAACTCCTCGCCCGTGTCGTACATCATCCGGCCCATGACCACCGCTCCGGTGGCGTCGAACCACTCGCGCATGAGCTCGGAGTCGCGGTTCTCCTCGCCGCCGGTCATGCCCTGGCGCTGCCGCCAGCTCGCCAGGTTGTGGATCCACTCGAAGAGCGGCTCGGCGCCGTCACCGCCCGGGTTGTGGACGGTGACGTCGGTGCCGGCGATGAAGCCGTCGAGGGAGATGGCCATATCCGCGGTTACGGTCACGATGGGGTTGCTCCTGAAGTCCTGGGATGTGCTGCCTTTACTCTCACGTCGATCGGGAACCGGCGCATTCGACAAGCGCCGCGTCCTGGCCGGCTGGAGGCGACGCTGCTGACGGTGAGCCATAGGCAGGGCGGTGCCGCGGCACCTGAACAACGTCCGGTACGGCCGGGGGCGAGCCCCGGCCGTCGTAAGCGAGAGGAACCTCGGTGGTCCGTACACCGCGGGACCGGCCGAGCGCCTGGCGGGCGTCGGCGGCGTGCTGATGAGCCCGGTTGATGCTGGAGTCTCAGCGAAGTGGATGCAGAGCAGTGAGCTCGGCGGAGCTCTGCCCGGTCACGATCGACTCGGCGCGAAGTCTGCCGCTCAGCGGGCCCAGGGCGATGCCCCACATCCCGTGGCCGCCGCAGACGTGGACGCGCGGTGAGCGGGTCGGGCCGACGAGGGGCAGCCCGTCCGCGGTGCAGGGGCGTGGGCCGGCCCATTCGTCGGTGCGGCGGCTGAAGTCGGCGCCGGGCAGCATGGGGCGTGCCGCGTCGATGACGGCCTGGACGCGGCGGGGGTCCGCGGGCCGGTCTGGGGCGGTGAACTCCATCATTCCGGCGACCCGTACCCGCTCGCCCAGAGGTGTGCAGACCACGCGCTGGGCGGCGAAGTACGTGGGCCCGGTGGGCAGCCCCTCGGCGGGCAGGGTGAAGCTGTAGCCGCGGCCGGACTGCACGGCGGCGCGTACGCCGAAGGGTGCCGCCAGCCGGTTCAGCCAGGCTCCGTTGGCGAGAACGGCCACGTCGGCGCGCAGGTCCGTACCGTCGGCGCCGAGCACGGCGACTTCGCTCCCGTGATCCTGTATCCGGGTGATCCGCAGCCCTTCGACGACCTTGCCGCCCCGCTCGCGCACCGCGTCGGCGAGCGCCGCGACATAAGCTCCCGGGTTCAGGAAACGCTGGCCGTGCAGCCGTACGGCGGCGCCGGTCCGTTCCGACAGCGCCGGCTCCAGGGCACGGGCCTCGGCGCCGGAGAGCAGCTCGTGGTCGACGCTCTGGCCGGCCGCGCGCACCGCCTCCAGCTCGTGGACGAACGGCGCGCGGGCGGCCTCGGTGGTGAAGACGATGAGGCACGGGTCGCTCGTGCGGGTCGGTTCGGCGACGCCGCCTCGGGCGAGTTCGTCGTACGCGGCCAGCGCCTGCCGGTTCAGCGGGGCGAGGGCGCTCATCGCGACCCGCCAGCGCCGGGGGCTGTAGTTCTCTCCGTATCGGTGCCTCAGAGTGGCTGCTTCCGCGGCGGCGTCGATACAGGCGTCAACGGGGTCCAGGTGCAGTGACGAGCCGGGAACGCGGGCCGGGGAGGACTTGATCGTCAGGCCGCCGAACTCGGCCCAGATCCCGATCGCCAGGTCGTTGAGCTCGAACCCGGCGCCCGTCAGTTGCTGTGTCCACTCCTCGGTGGAGATCTTGCGACCCGATGTCCACCCGGCAACGCCAAGGGCGTCCAACACCGACGGACCGCAATCCCCTATGGGCTCACTTGTACGGCCGCCTACGTGTTCTATGCGTTCTCCCTTTCCTCTGGTCCCGCTTGTCGCCCCGAGTCTGCGCACATACGGGTCGGTACCGCCTTCAGCGGCCACGCGAACCGGTCCATCCGCAGCCCGGTGAACGCTTTACCTTGGCACGCAACGCCCCGGCCGTACAACGAAGATGCCCTGCGGACCAGGCCGGTTGCGCCATGCCGAGTAGGCGGAGTTCTTTGAGGCGTCGCGGTCTTACGTGGTGTCCACATCGGCTTGCACCAGGTCGTGGTCCGAGTACGGGGTCGGATGGACACGGTGCTCGAGCGGGACGAAGCCGCGCAGGAAGACGTAGTCGAATTTGCTCTGCCAGTCCGTGGTCGTCTTGCAGTTGCCGGTGGCCGAGGGACGGCACTGCGGGTCCGTATCCGCGGCCAGGGCCCACATCTTGGTGAGTTCGGGGGCGTCCGGCACGGCGTTGAAGTCGCCGATGACGATCGCGCGGTCGTGCCGGGCGACTTCCGCGGAGAGTACGCCGATCTGGGCTGCTCGGACTGCCTCTTGACGTCGTTCGGCAAGGTGCGTGTTGAAGACCCGGACGGTTCGGTCGCCCACCGTGGTGGTGACTGCCATGTACCCACGGTCTTCGGATCCACCGTCGGGGTATTCCACCTTGACGCGGTCCGTCATCGGTGCCGCCGAGAGAACCGCTTGGCCGTAGCCCCCCGGACTCCACGGCGCTCCCCCGCAGCGGCCCCAATTCCGCAGGACCGTCCCGTACTCGACGTGGTAGGTCAGCCCGTGACGGCTCTCCAGATAGTTCCGGATCCTCTCGACGTCACGCACGCACGCTTCTTGCAGGCCGATGACCTGGGGCGCATACCGGGCGATCTCCGCTGCCCGGTCGACGTCGCTCGGCTCGCAGGGGTTGCAGATGTTCCAGGTCATGACCCGGTTCGGTACGACATCCCGGACGGCTTCCGCGGGCAGTGACCCGGCGAAGAGGGCACCGCTCGGTGCACTGCGGCCGACGAGCACCATGCAGGCCAGGATCAAGGCGCCCGCGAGTAAACGCATGCCCCTACTGAGCACCGTCGCCTCCTCAAAGTGGATCCGCATGGCATCTGACGCCACCAAGCACGAGGTTATGGGACGAGGCTGTGAGCTACGCGCGGGGTGTGCCGGATCTCGCTGCCTCCGAGCAGTTCGTAGAGCGCGTCGCGGGCATGGTGGACCGGTTATTCCTTGACACGAATATTCTCTGTGGAGAATACTTCTTCTCATGGACGCACTCCTCGCCGCACTGGCCGACCCGGCTCGCTGGCGGCTCGTGAGCCTGCTGGCCGAGCGGCCCCGCTCGGTCGGCGTTCTCGCTCAGCTCGCCGATGCCCGCCAGCCGCAGACGACCAAGCACCTGCAGACCCTCGAGCGCGTCGGCGTCGTGACCTCCCAGCGCACCGGTCAGCGCCGTATCTACGCACTCCGGCCTGGTCCTCTGCGCGACCTGGCGGCTGTGCTCAGCCGACTCGCCGACACCGCGGACCAGGTCAGCGGCCCGCGCGCGACGTACGGCCGCTATGAGCTCAGCCTCCAGGCGGAGCGGCTCGCCGCGGAGGAGTCGGGGTGGGCCGACGGCCGCTCGTTCCGGTTCCACCGATCGCTCACAGGGCGTCCCGAGCTGGTCTGGCGCCACCTCACCGAGGCCGTTCTGCTCGCGCGCTGGTGGACCCCCGAGGACCTCCGCGTCTCCGAGCTCGTCTTCGAGGCACGACCCGGTGGGCGGATCGTCCAGGAGTACCGCGATGCCGAAGACGCCGACGACTCCACCCAGGTGGCCGGGCGAGCGGAGGGAGTCGTCGACGACGTACGCCCCGGTGAGCGCCTGGCCTACCGGCTCTCCCCGTTGCTTCCCGACGGCCGCCTCGCCTTCACCGCCCACGTCGAGATGGGCCTTGGGCCCACCGACGCGGGCACGGACCTCGACGTCCACTGGCGCATCACCGACAGCACGGTCGACTCCGCGGACTTCGTCGCCGGCATCGAGATCGGCTTCGGCCAGAGCCTCGACAAGCTCGCGGCGACTCTCGCTGCGGACGCGCACGACACCGACAGCACCGACAGCACCGACAGCACCGACAGCACCGACAGCACCGACAGCACCGACACAAGGGGCACGAAATGACAGAGCAGATCGCCGGCCGCCGAGTTGTCACGAACATGGCCCTCTCCCTCGACGGCCACTACGCCGCGCCGGACAACCCGCTGGACATGGGGTGGGTGATGCCGTACGCCGTGACCGACGTCGCCCGTGACCACCTGACCAGCCTCTGGGAGCCGGCGACGACAGCGCTGCTCGGGCGGGTCAACGCCGAGGGATTCCTCGGTTTCTGGCCCACCGTCATCGGCATGGAGGGTGCCGACCCGCGCGATGAGGGCTTCGCGAAGTGGCTCGTCGACACCGACAAGGTGGTCCTCTCCTCCACCCTCGACGAGGCGCCGTGGGAGCGGACGACGATCGTCGACAAGCCGGCCGTCGAGGTGGTCGCGGACCTCAAGGCCTCCGAAGGCGGCGACATTCTCGTGCTCTCCAGCGCGAGCGTCGTCAAGGTACTGCTGGCGGCCGACAAGGTCGACCGGCTGGCGCTCACGATCTTTCCGGTCTTCCTCGGCGGCGGGCCGCGCCTCTTCGACGACGGCCTGCCCGCGAGCCAGTGGACGCTCGTCAGCCAGGCCGCCGGCGAGCACGGCACGTTGGCCCTCGTCTACGACCGAGTCCGCTGAGCCGGCCGATCAGCGCCGTCGCGGTCGCCTCGCACGTCGGCCCGGCGACGGGAAGGCGGCGTAGCCACGCCGTTCGTTCACTGACGAGCGCGTGGACGCGGGCTGGTAGCCCGTTCCCAGGCGCTAAATGTCAGCCAGTGGCTGATTTCATGCGTGATGTGTTCCGTCCGGGACAAGCGGAGAAATCTGGGTGCCGAACTTCCGGAGATCGCGATGGTGTATGCGTCCGAGCAGGAGCGAAATTCTGTCGATGACGGCAGCGTGCGGACGGCTGAGCAGGCCAGGGATGTGACCCGTGGCTTCTTGTCGGTGGCCGCGCCGGACGGCGGGAGCGGGGCGGAGGCCGTGCTGCTGGTGGTGTCGGAGCTGTTCGCCAACGCGGTGCGGCACGCCGGCGGGGCGACCGGATTCCGGTTGGACGCGGGCCCGGGGAAGGTGACGGTGGCGGTACAGGACGCCAGCCCGCTGCCGCTGCGGCCGGTGCCGTTGGACGCCAGGAAGCCGGGCGGGTTCGGCTGGCATGTGGTGCGGGAACTGTCGGCGGACGTGCGGGTCCGGGTCCATTCGGCGGGAAAGACGGTGACGGCCATCGTGCCGTGTCCCACCGCCGTCATGGCGCCGGGCTGACTCGGCAGGAGGAACGCGCCGCTCATCCTCGGTGTCCGCGCGGTCGCGATGCCGATCGCGATGGGCAACACCGTGGTGATGAAGCCCAGCGAGGACGCGCCGATCGCCTGCGGCCTGCTGATCTCGGAGATCCTGCACGAGGCCGGACTGCCCGCGGGCGTGCTCAACGTCGTCACCAACGACCGCGCCGACGCCCCCGACGTGGTCTCCGCGCTGATCGCCGACCCCCGGGTGCGGATGGTCAACTTCACCCGTTCCACGGAGGTCGGCCGAGCCATCGGCGTCCAGGTCGCCCGGCATCTCAAGCCCGCCGTACTCGAACTCGGCGGGAAGAACGCCCTGTTGGTGCTGGAGGACGCCGACGCAGACTACGCGGTGGACGCCGCGGTCTTCGGCTCCTTCATGAACGCCGGACAGATCTGCATGTGCTTGGACCGGGTCATCGTCCACCGCGCGGTCGCCGACGAGTTCACGGCCAAGTTCGCCGCCCGCGTCCAGGCACTGCCGTGCGGCGATCCGAGCGACCCCGGCACAGCGGTCGGACCGGTCGTCAACGAGGCCGCCGCCCGCCGGGTCTCGGCGCTCGTCGCGGACGCCGCGCCGGGCGCCCAACTCGCCGCGGGCACCGGCGAGATCGAGGAGCCGGGCACACTGATCCGGCCGGTGGTGCTGACCGGGGTCACCAAGGAGATGAAGATCTACTACGACGAGGTCTTCGGCCCGGCGACCGTGGTCCACGTGGTCGACAGCGCCGACGAGGCCGTGGCCCTCGCCAACGACACCCCGTACGGGCTGACCGCCGGCGTCATCACCGAGGACCTGGCGACGGGCCTGCGGATCGCCGGCCGTCTGCGCACCGGCATCGTCCACGTCAACGACCAGTCCATCGCGGACGAACCGCAGGCCCCCTTCGGCGGCGTGAAGAGCTCCGGCTACGGCCGCTTCGGCGGACAGGCGGGCGCCGAAGCCTTCACCGACACGCGCTGGATCACCGCGCAGGCCGTGGGACACGCGCACTTCCCGATCTGACGGGTCAGCGCCCGGACGCGCCCGGTCGGCGACATGCTCACCTGCCGTCCGGGCGTGAACTCCGTGTCCAGTAGGTCGGTGAGGAACTCATTCTCAGTATTGTTGCAGTTCAGCGGTTTTCCGCGGATCATCGGTCAGGATGTGGGCTGCGAACCTTTCCACCTGCTCCTCCACGGACTGGCCGCGGGTGACCAACAACTCGTAGCCGTAGTAGTCCGTGCGGCCTTCCCGCCCCTGGGCCTGGTGGAACTCGACATCGACGCCCTCGGGGCTGGTGATCTCCTCGGGGAGGTCGGGCTCCTCGCGTCGTGGCGAGACACCCGTGAGGACGCAGCCCCACCGCTCGAACCAGCCGCTGTCCGCGAGGGTCTCTTCGAGGAGCCGGGCGATGGTGTCCAGCGGCTCCTCCCAATCACGATCCGCCGCGGCCCGGGCGAGTTCGGCCTCGTACTGGGCGGCATCGAAGCGGATTTCCGTGAGCACAGCATTGATGTTGCTGGTGTTTTCCCAGGAGTCCCAGATCACGCGATCGCCCTCGCGGCGCATGGTGACATACAGGGCGCCGCAGCAGCCGGCGGTGCAGGACGGCTCGGTGATCATGATCCTGCGAGGCTCCTCCGTGACCGCCAGCGGCCAGCTCTCGGCCGGGCCTCTCCAGTACCGGCAACTGAGTGCCAGCCCGTCCGGATGGACCTCCTTCAGGAGGTCCACGCCGTCGATCAGAGGACGCACCTCGGCCCAGGGGTCCGCCGCCCAGTCGTCCAGGATTCTGTGCTGCAAGGTCAAGATGCTGATCGCCGGCTGATCGGTCATACCCACATGCTCGCTCGACGTCGCACGGCCGCATACTCATTTTCGGGCGGCAACCCCGGTTCCAGGGCGCTGAAACCATCGTGAAACCGCGTTGAATGCGCCCTGCCGCAATCTCTGCGGCATGACGACAACGACATCCCACTCACTCGCCATCGCGGCCAAGGGGCTGCGCAAGGCGTACGGGGACAAGACGGTCCTCGACGGCATCGACCTCGCGGTGCCGGCCGGCACCGTCTTCTCCCTGCTCGGTCCGAACGGCGCCGGCAAGACCACGGCTGTCAAGATCCTCTCCACCCTCATCACCGCCGACGCCGGCGACCTGCACGTCGGCGGCCACGACCTGGCCACCCACCCGCAGGCCGTACGGGCCGCGATCGGCGTCACCGGGCAGTTCTCCGCCGTCGACGGGCTCATCACCGGCGAGGAGAACATGCTGCTCATGGCGGACCTGCACCACCTCTCCCGCAGCGAGGGCCGCCGTACCGCCGCCGAACTGCTTGCGCGCTTCGACCTGGTGGAGGCCGCGAAGAAGCCCGTCTCCACCTACTCCGGCGGCATGAAGCGCCGACTCGACATCGCCATGACGCTGGTCGGCGACCCGCGGATCATCTTCCTCGACGAGCCGACCACCGGACTCGACCCGCGCAGCCGCCACAACATGTGGCAGATCATCCGTGAGCTCGTCTCCGACGGCGTCACCGTCTTCCTCACCACCCAGTACCTGGAGGAGGCCGACGAACTCGCCGACCGCATCGCGGTGCTGAACGACGGCAAGATCGCCGCCGAGGGCAGCGCCGACGAGCTGAAGCGGCTCATCCCCGGCGGGCACGTGCGGCTGCGGTTCACCGACCCTGCCACCTACCAGTCCGCCGCCGTCGCCCTGCGCGAGGCCACCCGGGACGACGAGGCGCTCGCGCTGCAGATCCCCAGCGACGGCAGCCAGCGCGAGCTGCGCGCCATCCTCGACTGGCTGGACTCGGCCGGCGTCGAGGCGGACGAGCTGACCGTGCACACCCCCGACCTCGACGACGTGTTCTTCGCCCTGACCAGCGCCACCAACGCCCCCGACCAGCCCAAGGAGACCGTCCGATGAGCGCCCTCTCCCTCGCCGTACGCGATTCGAACACCATGCTGCGCCGCAACCTGCTGCACGCGCGGCGCTACCCGTCCATGACCCTGAACCTGCTGCTCACGCCGATCATGCTGCTGCTGCTCTTCGTCTACGTCTTCGGAGGCGTGATGAGCACGGGCATCGGCGGCGGCGGCGCCGACCGCTCCGACTACATCGCCTACATCGTCCCGGGCCTCCTGGTGATGACCATCGGCAGTACCGTGATCGGGGCCGCGATCTCCGTTTCCATGGACATGAACGAAGGCCTCATCGCCCGCTTCCGCACGATGGCGATCCACCGCGGGTCGGTCCTCATCGGGCACGTCGTCGGCAGCGCGCTGCAGGTGCTCGCCAGTCTGGTCCTTGTCGGTGCCGTCGCCGTGGCCATCGGCTTCAGGTCCACGGACGCCACGGCCCTGGAGTGGCTGGCTGCTTTCGGACTGATCACGCTGTTCACCCTGGCGCTCACCTGGATCGCCGTCGGGATGGGCATGGCCAGCCCGAACCCCGAGGCGGCCAGCAACATGGCCATGCCGCTGATCCTCCTCCCGCTCATCTCCAGCGCCTTCATCCCGGCCGACACGATGCCCGGCTGGTTCCAGCCGATCGCCGAGTACCAGCCCTTCACGCCGGCCATCGAGACCCTGCGCGGCCTGCTCCTCGGCACCGAGATCGGCAACAACGGGTGGATCGCGATCGCCTGGTGCGTCGGCCTGATCGCGCTCGGCTACCGCTGGTCGACCTCGCTGTTCAACCGCGACCCGAAGTAACCGCCATGACAGCGCGGGCCGTGTCCCGCAGCTCGTCCCGCCCCAGGGCGGCGTACTCCGACACCGCGTCGGCGTACGCCGCCCTGGCAGCGTCCCCGGCGGCCCCGACCGCCTGCCGCGCGCGGTCCGCCGACATCGTCGGCTGGAACTCGCGCAGCACCCGCAGCCGTTCGGCCAGCGCGATCATCCGTACGGCGGTGGCGTCGCCGGAGGCGAGCCCCGCCATGCCGAGCGCGTGCAGCACCGTCCCGAACAGGGGGAGTTCCGTGGGCGAGCCGGACGGAGCGGAGAGCAGCGTCCGCAGCGCCTGCCGCAGCCGGTCGACCGGCCCCGCGACAAGTTCGAGACGGCCGGCGTGCGCGTGTGCCGTCACCGCCGCCGACTGGATCTGCAGCGCCCACCGGTCGAAGAAGGGGTCGCCGCCCTGCGAACCGACCGCGGGCATCCGCTCCAGGGAGCTGCGCCACAGGCCGAGCCCGACCTCGGTCAGCCCGCGGGCGAGCGCGATCTCGGCCCGCCCGCCGAAGTCGGGGCTGTAGAAGTCGTCCTTCTGCGGTCTATTGTCGCCCTCCGCCTGCCGCAGCCAGTACTCGGCCTCGTCGGGGTCGCCGCGCTGCAGGCAGGCGAGGACGAGGCCCCAGCGGACGCCGATGGTGTCGTGCTCGTCGCCGAGCCGCGGCAGCGCCTCCAGCGCGGCCTTGAGGTGCCTGTACGCGGCCTCGCCCTGCTCCGTCTGCATGTACAGCTCGCTCAGCCGGGCGTGCCCCATGACCTGCAGGAACGGAGTGTCGACCGGCGCCAGTGCGGCGATGATCCGGCGAGCCGAGGCGAGCGCGCGGTCGATGTCCTGCTCGTACTCCCAGACGTAGGTGGCGACTCCCTCGGCGACGCCGGCGAGCAGCGGCTGCTCGCTGTCGCAGAGCCCCCGCAGCACGTCGTAGTCGGGAGGCAGCATCTCAGGGACCGCGCTCAGCACGATCGCGATGGCGCGCAGCAGCGTGTCCGGCGGGGCCGGGGGCAGCCGCCGGAGGGTGACGAGCTGGCGTACGGCGTGCGGACCGAAGCCCATGAACAGGCTCGCTGTGCACAACACCGCGGCGGCGCGGGCGACTTCGACGTATTCGGGCTCGGGGTAGTAGTGCGACAGCGGTGGGCCGGTGTCCGCGGCGAGGGCGGTGAGGCGGGGGTAGCTGGAGCCGGTGGACCACAGGGCGGCCAGGACGGCGGTGAGGGCGGCGGTGGTGGGGCCGTCCGTGCGGGCCAGGGCATGCCGCAGGGCCAGCACGAGGTTGTCCTGCTCGGCCCTGATCCGCTCCCAGACGGTGCCGGGCTGCGAGCCGAGGAGCCAGTCGTGGTACGCGACCCCGAAGGCCCGCGCCCAGGCGAGGAACCGGTCGACGGCCTCCTCGTCCTCGCCCGCCTCCGCGCGCCGGGCCGCGCTGAACTCCCGTACGGTCTCCAGCATCCGGAACCGCACGCCGGCCGGGGTGTCGGCGACGGTGAGCAGCGACTGGTCGGCCAGCTGCTCCAGCAGCAGCAGCGCATCCTCGCCGAGCACCTGCTCCGCCGCCTCGCCGGAGAAGCCGCCCGGAAAGACGGACAGCATGCGCAGCGCGGCCCTGGCCTCCTCGTCGAGGAGGTTCCAGCTCCAGTCCACGACCGCGTGCAGCGTGCGGTGCCGCTCCGGAGCGTCCCGCGCCCCGCCGCGCAGCAGCGCGAACCGGTCGCCGAGGCGGCGGGCGATGTCCGGCACCGACAGCACGCGCACCCGCGCCGCGGCCAACTCCACGGCCAGCGGCAGCCCGTCGAGGTGGCGGCACAGCTCGGCCACCGTGTCCGGCGGCAGCTCCACGCCGGGCCGGGCGGCCCGGGCCCGCTGCGTGAACAGCTCGACCGAGGTGTCGAGACCGAGCTCCGGCAGCGCGTACACCGCCTCCGAGGTGAGGCCCAGCGGGGCTCGGCTGGTGGCGAGCACCCGCAGGTCCTTCGAGGACGAGACCAGGGCCCGTACGAGGTCGGCGGCGCCCCCGATGACCTGCTCGCAGTTGTCGAGGACCAGCAGCGCGGGCCCGGAGCCGAGCACGCCGAGGATGCCGGCCACCGGGTCGGCCGAGGCGCTGCCACTGACGCCGCCGTGTCGGCCCTCGCCCGCGCCGAGCGCGGAGGCCACCTCCACGGCCACGTCCACGTCCGCGGTGACGCCGGCGAGCGCCACGAAATGCACCACGCGCTGCTCGGCCCGACGACTGACGGCGTACGCGAGGCGGGTCTTGCCGAGACCGCCGGGGCCGACGACGGTGACGGCCCGGGAGGCGCGCAACAGCCGCTCCACCGCCGCGATGTCCCCGTCCCGGCCGAGGAGCGGGTTCGGCTCGTGCGGCACACCGTGCCTGACCACCGGCGCCTCGCCGCGCAGCAGCTCCTGCTGCACGGCCTTGAGCCCGGTGCCGGGATTCGTGCCGAGCTCGTCGCGCAGCCCACGGCGGTACGCCTCGTAGCGCGTCAGCGCGGCGGACGGGCCCGCCGTCGCCGCCTCGCAGCGCAGCAGCTCGGCGAGCACCTCCTCGTCGCGCGGGTGCTCCGCGGCGGCAACGGCCAGCGGCCCGGCCGCCTCCGCGTGCCGCCCCAGCCGGGCGAGCGCGAGCGCCCGCGCGCGGACGAGCGTGCCGCGGACGGGGGCGCGCTCCGCGCGCAACGCGGCTACGGGGTCGTCGGTGTCGCCGGCCCCGTCAGGAGTGCCCTCCCACAGTGCGAGCCCGGCCTCGGCCGCAGCCAGGGACCCCGCGTGGTCCCCGGCCCTAGCCCGGTCCGCGCTCGCGGCGGCGTGCAGCAGCAGGGCGGAGCTGTCGACCTGATGCTCGGTGAGGGTGAGCCGGTACCCGGTCGGTGTGCCGGCGATCACGTCGGCGCCCAGCTGCGACCGCACCCGGGACACGAGAACCTGCAGCGCCTTTCCCGGCCGCTCCGGCAACTCGTCCGGCCACAGCCCCGCCACAAGCCGCTCGGTGCTGCACCCGGTGCGCAAGTCACCCGCGAGCAGCGCGAGAAGGCCGCGGAGCCGGGGCGCGGTGACTTCCTGTCCGCGACAGGCGACACGCGGCAGCAAGGTCAGGTCGGTGGTCACCCGTGCAGATTAGCCAAGGCCGCCGGCAGCCCGAACTCCCGCCGCAGGCAATGCCCTTGTCGCGTACCGCTGTGCGCGGACAAAAGCACTTGCCTTGTCGACGCCGGTCGCGAACGATCCAGTGCTGTGACAAGCACCGGAGAACACCATGGCTTCGACGGGCCCCGGCCACTGGCGCTGGTGACCGGCGTCGGCCGCACGGTCGGCATCGGCGCCGGCATTGCCCGCCAACTCGCGGCGTCGGGCTGGAACATCGCCTTCACGTACTGGACCCCCTATGACCAGCGCATGCCCTGGGGCGTCGAGCAGGGAGCGACTGACGCCATCGTCCGAGAGCTCACCGAGCGCGGCGCGGACACTGCGGCCATCGAGGCCGACCTCACGGACCCGGACGCACCCGCCCGCATCTTCGACGAGGCAGAGCGTCACCTCGGCGGGGTCACCGCCTTGGTGATGGGGCATTGCGAGTCGGTCGACTCCGGCCTGCTCGACACCACGGTCGAGAGCTTTGACCGCCACTTCGCGGTCAACGCGCGCGCCACCTGGCTGCTGATCCGCGAGTACGGTCGACGTTTCACCGGCGTTCCCGGGACCGGACGCGTCATCAGCCTCACCAGCGATCACACCGTGGGCAACCTTCCGTACGGAGCGAGCAAGGGAGCCCTGGACCGCATCACCATGGCCGCCGCTCGCGAGCTCGCTCACCTCGGTGTCACCGCCAACGTCATCAATCCAGGGCCGGTGGACACCGGCTGGATGTCCGACGAGGTGCGCGAGTACGTGCTTCGCCAGACACCGCTCAACCGCCTCGGCGTCCCGCAGGACACCGCACACCTCGTGGACTTCCTCTGCTCACCGGAGGGTCAGTGGATCAACGGACAGCTGCTGATGAGCAACGGTGGTTTCGCCTAGGGCCTGTCCGGCGGATCATGCCGCAGACGCGGGGCGATGAGGCGCCGCGGATTTCCTGCGACTTGATCCGCCGGACAGGCCCCAGCACTCCCGCTTCGCTCCGCCCAGGTCGCGACGGCGCCAGGGGCACTGACGAGCCTCGTCACCGCCGCGCTCCTCTCACGAGGTGCGAGGTGCGATCCGGAAAGTGAAGCCGAGTTCACGCCACTCGCGGGCCACCTCCCGGCCGTCGGGAGTGGGGCCGCCGCGTGGTTCGAAGTCGACGATGAGCGACTCCTTGACTCCGAACACGGCGTCCGAGTCGAGGTACTTGCCGCCCGCGACGAAGAGCTGGGTGATCAGCTGCTGATAGCCGTCGGCTTCGATCATGAAGTGCAGGTGCGGGGCTCGGTAGGGATGCCGCCCGGTCGCACCGAGCATCGCGCCGACCGGACCGTCGGCCGGGATCGGGTACTCCGACGGGAGAATCGACCAGAATCGCAGGCGGCCGTCGCGGTCGGTCCGTAGCCGTCCACGCAGGACCGGTCCTTCGAGGTCGGGCAGCTGGACGTCGTAGAAGCCGTCGTCATTGGACTGCCAGACGTCGACGATCGCGTCCGGCACGGGTTGATCGTCGGTGTCGGTGAGCAGGACGTCCACCCACAGCGGCGTGCCGGGCAGGCCCTGCGCGATGTCCGCTCCCTGGGGCAGCTCGGGCGGACCGTCCACATAGAAGGGGCCGAGTACCGCGGACGGTGTGGTGTCGGGGGTCCGGGAGTTGGTGAGCAGGTCGACCACACTGGACAGCCCGAGGGTGTCGGACAGCAGCACGAACTCCTGCCGGGTGTCGTCGCAGAGCTGCCCCGTGCGGGTGAGGAAGTCGATGCCGCGCTGCCACTCCGTCTGGGTGAGGTCGTTGTCGACGGCGAACCCGTGCAGTCGCACGACGAGGTCCGACAGCAGCCGGCGCAGTCGCGGATCCGGCGTACCGGCGAACGTCGACACGACCTGCGCGGTGAGCCGGTCGAGCCCCGGCGGGCCGGCGGCGGCCGTCGCCGAGGGACGCCTACCCTCCCAGGCGTCGCGCAGCAGCAGCGCAACGCCGTCGCGGGTCGGCTCGACGGGATTGGGGTACGGCTCGGCGGTCGTGAGTCCGGCGGCGCGGTCGAGATCGGCCTCGGCCAGACCGAGCTCGCGCAGGGACGTCGGACCGCCGACCGCGACGATCAGGTCGTACACGGCCGTGGGCGCGTCGGCGGCGCCCAGCGCCTCGGCGATCCGGCGCATGGCTTCGGGTGCCGCGGACGCGTTGTAGGCCATGGCGTGCGGGAGCACGACGGTGTGGACCGGCGCGTGCGGAAGGCCGAAGCTGCCGCCGAGGGTGTGGCAGAGCTTGTGGTGCAGGCCCATTCCCACCGCACCCAGGCAGGTTCCGGCCAGCCAGGCGCCCTGCAACAGGTCGGATCGCGCGTCGAGATCGCCCGCGTCGGCCGTGAGGCCGCGCAGACCGCGGGCGAGCCGGCCGACCGCGTCCAGGGCCATGCCGTCGACGACCGGGTTGGCGTCGGGGGAGTAGAGCGCCTCCACGGCGTGGGCGAGCGCGTTCACGGCACTGGTCACGGCGATCGGTACGGGGAGCCCGCTGGAGAGCTCGACGTCGTAGATCACCGTTTCGGGGAGGATGTCCGGCGAGGAGCGGGTCGTCTTGAGCCCGTCCTCGGTCTCGCCGAGAACCGGGGTGGCCTCCGAGCCGGCATAGGTGGTCGGCAGGATCACCTGGTCGACCCGGGTACGGACGGCGAGGGCCTTCGCCAGCCCGGTCGTCGAGCCGCCGCCGACCGCGACCACGCAGTCCGCCCCGACGTCCCGCAGGAGGTCGAGTGCCCTCGCGGTGACCTCGACCGGCGTGTGCATGGCGGCGCCGTCGAAGCGGCCCACCGCGAGCGGGCCGAGCGCCTTCTCGATCCGGTCGCCCGCCGCGGCGACAGCCGGGCTCGCCAGGACGACGGCCCTGGACCGGCCGAGCCGCTCGACCTCCTCACGGACCTGATCGAGGGTGCCGTGCCCGAAGACGATCCGGGCCGGAAGCGCTGTGTAGGAGAAGTGGTGGTGGGTCATCGGGACGTACCTCTTTCGGTCTCAGCCCGCGTCGAACAGTGTGCCTCGACCCGCGTCGGTCCTTGTTCCGGCTCGGCCCGCGTCAGTCGCGGGCGAGCAGCCGGGCGAGAGCCGCGGTGAGAGCCTTCTCCGGGTCGGCGGGCAGCTCGTGAGCGCGCCAGCCGACGTGTGCGTCCGGCCGTACGAGCACGCAGCCGGACTCGCTGACCTCACGCAACCGCGACCAGTCGTCGTAGACGTCGGTGTACTCGCGACCGGGCCCGATCACGTGCGCGTCGATCTCGATGCCCAGCGTGCGGGCCGCGCCGGCCGCGGCCTTGGCCCAGCCCTGTCCGGAGATGCCGGTGAGTACCGCGAACCGCCCCTTCCCGGTGATGTCGTGGGTGCTCACACGGTGCCCGTCGCGACCGAGCCAGCAGTGCGGCAGCCGCGCTCCCGGCCAGGTGGTCGGGTGGTAGTACAACTCGGGGTCGCGGGTGAACTCCGGCTCCGGCGTCCCGTCGCCGATCACGGCCGGCGAGAGGTAGCGCTGACCGAGTTCCACGCCATGCGTGTTGAACTCGTAGTCCTTCAGTTCCAGTGCCGCACGCAACGCGGCGCGCTGCTCGGCGGCCCGCGGTGTGTCCTCCGCGCGCGCCCTCATGTTCGCGATCTGCTCGGCCGGGTCGTCGGTGTCGGTGAACCCGAGCGCGTCGAAGACCGCGCCGGTCTCCGCGATCGACCTGTTCGCGCGGAGCACGATCTGCTTGCCGACCGGTGCCCGCTCGGCGTCGTAACTGTCGAGGAGCCCTTCGCCCGCCCTGCCGGACAGCACCGCGGCGAGCTTCCAGGCAAGGTTGTAGGAGTCCTGGACGGAGGTGTTGGAGCCCAGGCCGTTCGACGGCGGGTGCCGGTGCACGGCGTCTCCGGAGCAGAACACCCGGCCCGCCCGGTATCGCGTGGCGTACATCCTGTTGTTGCCCCACAACGAGGTGGAGCGGATGGTGACCGGGATCGTGTCGTCGCCGATCAGGTCGTGCACGATCTTCGTCGCCATGGCGTCGTCCACCTGCGGGGGTGGCCGGCTGATGTCGTAACCCCACACGACCAGCCACTCGTCCCAGGGCCGCACCATGCGCACCAGGCCCATCCCGATGCCGCCGATGTTCGATCCCGGCTGCAGGACCCAGTACAGGACGCTCGGCCGGTGTTCGACGTAGGCCGTCAGGTCGGCGTGGAAGACGATGTTCATGCTCCCGGCGAGGTCCATGTCCCCCTCGAAGGGCAGTCCGACGTCGCTCGCCACCTGGCTGCGGCCGCCGTCGGCACCGATCACGTACTTCGCGCGGATCCGGTAGACGTGGCCGTTGAGTCTGTCTCGCACGGTGACGGTGACGCCGTGGTCGTCCTGCTCGAGCGACAGGTACTCGGTGTCGAACCGGATCCGGCTGCCGCGCTCGGCGGCGTGCCCGATCAGGATCGGCTCGAGCAGGGTCTGCGGAAGGTCGCAGTGCTCCGAAGGGCTGGCGAGGGTGTAGTCGGCCCTGCGTGCCGGGTGCGTGCCCCAGGTCCGGACCCGGCCGATCTCGTCGCCGCCCAGGCTCGTGCAGAAGACGGTGTCGCCCATGAGTGACACGGGCGTGCCCTGTGCCCTGACGTCGTCCTCGATCCCCAGGTCGCGAAGGATCTCGACGGTGCGCTGGTTCGTGATGTGTGCCCGTGGGGTGTTGGCCGTCCAGCGGTACTTGGTGACCACGATGTGGGCCACGCCGTAGGTGGCCAGAAACAGGGCGGCCGAGGCCCCGGCCGGTCCGCTGCCGATCACCAGCACGTCCGTCGTCACAACCTCGTCGGAGGTCTTCCCGATCTCGCTCACGCCGCCTCGTCTCTGGATGTCAGGCGCGATACCGAACCGTGCTCGGAACCTATCGCCACCTGCAGGGCAACGAGGAGCCCTCCGAGCCTCCGTGTCACGGGAAGCGGACCGCCGGGCTGCTCTGCCTCGACTCTCACGAATGAGTATGCGAAGGACCCAGCTATACGTCCAATACGAAGTCAGGGTGACTGATATACGCTCAGAGTATGGATCTGCGGGCCCTCGAATGCTTTCTGGCCGTTGCCGACGAAGGCTCGGTGAGCCGCGCCGCGGCGTCGCTGCACATGACCCAGCCTCCGCTGACCGTCCGGCTGCAGGCTCTGGAACGGGAGCTCGGAGTCGCCCTGGTGGTCAGGCACGGCCGGGGCGTCGACCTGACGGCGGCGGGACGGGTACTGGCCGAACGTGCGCGGCGGATGTTCGCGGAGCTGAACACCACGACCGAGATGGTGCGCACCGTCGGCCTCGGGACCCGGGGCCGACTGGGCATCGCGGTCGGCCGCACGGTGTCGCCGCGATTGCTGTCCCACCTCCTCAGCAGTGCCACGCTGGGCCCCGGCGTGGATTTCGTCCTCGCGGAGGCGTCCGACTCCGACGTGGTCGAGCGCGTCCACCGGCGCGACGCACACGCGGGCCTCCTCCACCTGGAACCCCTCGAACCCGGCTCGGCCGGCCGGACGGGATCCGTGCGGGGCCGCGCTCGGGGTTTGGAGATCGCGGTGGTGGCGCGAGAGCCCCTCGTCGCGGTTCTCTCCGCGTCGCATCCCGCCGCGGCGACGGAGCGCATCGACCTGGCGGAGGTCCGCGACGACCGGGTGGTCATCGCGCAGAGGGCGGGGGAGGGGTTCACCGCTCACGCACGAGTGGCCTGGGCGGGTGCCGACGCGGCGTCCGGGGTCCGGCACGAGGCCGGGTCGGTGATGCACGCGCTCGCCCTCGTAGAGGCGGGTGCCGGCGTGACGCTGCTGCCGGCGCAGTACACCACGATGATGTGGGAGGGCCTCGTCACCCGCCCCCTGCGCCGGCACACCGCCGTACTGGAGACCGCGGTCTGCTGGCGGCCCGACGAGGACTCCCCGGTCATGCGCCGTTTCCTCCGTGCGGCTCTGGCCACGCCGGAACCCGACATGCTGGGACCGGACCATGCGAGGGACGGGCGGACCACAGCCCACCGCTGAGCAGCGGAGGTGCCGCCACGTCGACCCGCTGACCCGGGACGCCATGGCCGTGATCGGCCTGCCCGACCGAACGGCACACCCGGCGACGACGCTGCCGGGCGTTGCAGACGGCCGGTCCCGCTCGTTGGGCCTTGGCTGCGGGCTGCGGGCGTCGGGTGTCGGATGCCGGGCGTCGGGCGTCGGATGCCGGGCAGTCGGGTCCTGGCCACGGCCCTGCGATCCGCGGGTGTATCCGTCGGCTTCCCTGTCGTCGACGGCGCCGGACACATCTGGACCGGAGTCGCGACGCCGGCCCGCTGCCCGACCTGGCCGTCCAGTTCGCGGTCGGGGATCCGGCAGGGCTCCCCGAGCACCACCGACCAAGTCTGCCGCCGCGCGGCGGATGCCCTGACGGCCATGAGCGCAGCCGGCGGCCAGATCGGTCAGGAATGAAGAAGCGCCGGTCGCCGTACGGCACCTAGCGTTGTGGTCATGGCATCCATCGAATCCGTCACCCTCGACGTGGCCGACCCCACGGCCGCCCACCGCTTCTACACCGCCGCCTTCGGGCTGGACACGCAGATTCGCCTGCGGGCCTCGGAGGCACCGACGACCGGTTTCCGCGGGTTCACCCTGTCGCTCACCGTCTCCCAGCCGGCGACCGTCGACAGCCTCATCGACACCGCCCTCGATGCCGGAGCCACTTCGCTGAAGCCTGCCGCGAAGTCGCTCTGGGGCTACGGCGGTGTCGTGCAGGCCCCGGACGGGACGATCTGGAAGGTCGCGACCTCGGCGAAGAAGGACACCGGCCCTGCCACCCGTCAGTTCGACGAGATCGTGCTGCTGCTGGGAGTCGCGGACGTGGCCGCGAGCAAGCGGTTCTACGTCGACCAGGGCCTCGCTGTCGCGAAGAGCTTCGGGCGCATGTACGTCGAGTTCGCCGCCGGGTCGAGCCCCGTCAAGCCGGCCCTGTACAGACGTCGTGCCCTTGCCAAGGATGTCGGCGTCTCTCCCGACGGCACCGGATCGCACCGGCTCACGATCGGCGGGACTGCCGCACCCTTCACCGACCCGGACGGGTTCGCATGGGAGGCCGCGTCGCTGACGCCCGCGCCCTGATGTGGCACTGTTGCGAGCCCTGCCTGACAGCCGATCACGAGACGGCCGTCGGGTGAACCGACCGATGACCGACGGAGTCTCCTCCTTGGAGAACGGGCTCCTGACGAAGTGACTGGAGGAAGCATGACGGGCGCGCCGCCGCGTGGGCTTGAGGACAGGCTGCGGGACACTCGCGTGAGACTGGAGAGCGATGTCGATCTCTGGGTCGCGACATCGGGCGCCCCGGGCGGCGTCCACCTCATCCCGCTCTCGTTCCTCTGGGACGGGGCCGCGTTCCTCATCTCGACTCCGCGCGCCTCCATCACCGGCCGCAACCTGCTGGCGGACGGCCGGGTGCGCCTCAGTCTCGGGCCGACGCGCGACGTCGTCGTCGTCGAGGGCACCGCCGAGCCGGTGGACGTCGCCGACCTGGGCCCGGAGACAGGCGACGCGTTCGCGACCAGGACCGGATTCGATCCGCGCGAGCTCGACGAGCCCTACCAGTACTTCCTCATCCGGCCGCGGCGCATCCAGGCCTGGCGGGAGGCGAACGAGTTGCAGGGACGCGACCTCATGTGCGACGGGCATTGGCTCGGCTGACCGCCGGGAGCACACGCGGTCGTCGTCGCCTTGGTGGCAGTGGTGGCTACAGCCCGAAGAGCCGCGCCCCGTTCCCGTAACAGACTCCGCGCAACCACTCGTCACCCAGTCCGAGCCGTTCAAGGGCTTCGAGCTGGTGGACGTACGGATAAGGGATGTTGGGGAAGTCGGATCCGAGAAGAATCCGATCGCCGAGGTCGGCGAGTCGGCGCAGTTCGCTCGCCGGGAAGGGGCTGAGGCCCTCGCTGAAGTCCGTGAACACCATGGTCGTGTCCAGGCGCACCTCGTCGTACCGCTCGGCCAGGTCCAGGAAGTCGGTGTACTCCGGCATCCCCATGTGCGCGACGATCAGGGGCAGGCGCGGATGCCGGGCGAGGAGCCGCCCCACCGGCTCCGGCCCGGTGTGTTTGCCGGGCGCGGGGCCCGAGCCGCAGTGCATGACCACGGGGACTCCCGCCTCGGCCAGCATCCCCCACACGGGGTCGAGCAGCTCGTGGGTGGGGTCGTACGCCCCCACCTGCACATGGGACTTGAAGACCCGGGCCCCCGCCTCGACCGCCGCGCGCGCATACTGCTCCACGCCCTCCTCGGGATAGAGGGTGGCCGTGTGCAGGCAGTCGGGCGTGCGTCCCGCGAAGTCGGCGGCCCATTCGTTCAGCCAGGGTGCCATACCGGCCTTGTGCGGGTAGAGCATCGCGGTGAAGGCGCGCACCCCGAACTGCCGGAGCAGCGCGAGCCGTTCGTCTTCGTCCTGCCGATAGGTGATGCCCCACTCGATGCCGGTCATCGGGCCGACGGCGTCGAAGTACTCCCACACCTTGCGCAGGACCCGCTCCGGCATGAAATGCGTGTGCACATCGACAAGCCCGGGCACCCCGACACGTCGCCGGAACCTCTCGACAGCCTCGACTTCACCCACGGGGGCGATTCCTTTCGGCGTTGCCGCGCAGGAGGGTGAAGATGCGTCGAGGTATCGGCCGTACGCGTGGAGCAGTCATGCCCCTCACTGTCAGGTAGCGGCGCCGTCAGGACAACCCCTTGATCCTTTCCACCTCCTCAACGCCCGTCGCAGGCACTGTCACCCTGGCCGCCCTCGGGCTGGAGGGCGTGCGTCACAGCCTCTTCCTTGGGGGCACTCCGCGTGCCCCTTCGAGGCCGCGCCCGACAGCCGCGCCGCGTAGACATCGCTGGGCTTGGAAGCAGCCGTAGCGGCTGTCGGCCGCCCCGTTCGAGCCAGGTGCGGCAGGTGCTGACGGATCCGACTCAAAGGAGCGGTTGGGCCGTGGCGCGTTCCTGCCCACGGGTCGCTCGGTGATCGGATCAACCGCTAGGCTCCCCCAGCGCACGCGTCCGTCGCGTGCCGGGGGACGAGTCTGAGCAGGGAGTACCGGGGGTAATGGGGGACATGGCCGAGGAAGTCGTCGCGCCAGAGAAGGGCCCGAACGCATGGGCTCAAGCCATCACGGCGCTGGTCCTTTGCGGGGCGCTCGGGGGCGGCCTGTACGTGGTTCAGAAGAACGAAGCCGAGGCCGCCGACAAACCGGCGGTCTGCTCGGTCGGCGACAAGGACGAGAAGGCCGCCGAGGAGGCGAAGGCGGCGCAGCGCGTCTCCGGAACGGAGCTGTGCAGGGCGCTGAACCGCGGGGAGCTGCCGGCACTCCTCGGCACGCCGCAGGAGCACGCGCTGACGGCCTACGGCAGTGACGGTTCGGTCGAGATGGCGGGCGGGACCGACATCCCCATGCCTGAGGGGACCGTCCGGTTGGACACCTACACCGTGAAACTCTCGCGGACCTACGACGACCTTCCGATCGCGGGCATGGAGGACCTGCTGAACGACGCGGAGAAGACGACGATCCTGGGACACCCCGCGGTGCTCTACTCGGGCCAGACGATCGCCATCCGCTTCAACCTCGGCGGCGGCGAGTCCGACACCGGCCCCGGCGGCATCGCCCGCACCCTGGTCGTCTCCCCGGACACCAAGGACGGCGGCGGCTCCTACGAACTCGCCATCTGGCGGCAGGACAACATGCGGCCGGACGACACGGCACTCCTGCGCATCGCGCAGGAGGTGCTGCCCACCGTCCCGGACTGGACGGCCGCCGGCTGACAGGCGCTTTCACCGCGTCGCACGCCGTCGACCACGCCGAGGGCCGGCCCCCAGCCCTGTCAGGCGTCGGGGGCCGCGTGGACACGTTCGCCCTCGACGAAGGTCTGTAGGACACGGGTGGCGGCGATCTCTTCTTGCGGGCCGGCGAACGGGTCGCGGTCCAGGACGACCAGGTCGGCCAGTTTGCCGACGGCGATGCTGCCGGTGGTGTCGTCGAGGTGGTTCACATAGGCGCTGCCGGCCGTGTAGGCGGCGAGAGCGGTCTGCAGGTCGATGCGCTGTTCCGGCAGGAAGGCCGGGGTGCCCTCGGGCGCGGCGGGGGCGATCCGGTTGACGGCGACATGGATGGCCTGGAGGGGGTCCGGGCTGCTGACCGGCCAGTCGCTGCCCGCGGCAAGCATGGCGCCGGAGCGCAGCAGGTCGCCGAACGGGTACTGCCGTCGGCCGCGTTCGGTGCCGAGGAAGGGCAGGGTCAGCTCGTCCATCTGTGGTTCGTGGGCGGCCCACAACGCCTGCATGTTGGCGGTGGCTCCCAGGTCACGGAAGCGGGGCGTGTCGTCGGGATGGACGACCTGGAGGTGGGCCAGGTGGTGGCGGGTGTCTCGCCGGCCGTTGGTGGCGCGGGCGGCCTCTACGGCGTCGAGTGCCTCACGCACCGCTCGGTCGCCGAGGGCGTGGAAGTGGACCTGGAACCCGAGAGCGTCCAGTTCGGTGACGTACTTCTTCAGCTCGCCGGGATCGACGAAGCTGATGCCGCTGTTGTCGGAGGCGCAGCCGCATCCGGTGAGGTACGGGTCGAGCAGGGCGGCGGTGTGGTTCTCCGCGATGCCGTCCTGCATGATCTTGACGGTCGTGGCGCGGAACCGGTCGCGGCTCAACTCCTCGCGCCGCTGGACGAGTTCGGGGATCTGTTCGGCTCCGCGGGCGCGGTCCCACCACAGGGCGCCGACCACCCGGGCGGTGAGCAGGCCGTGCTCGAGGGCCGCGTGGTAGGCGGGGGACGGGTCGGTCATGTTGGTGTAGGCGCCGATGATGGCGTCCTGCCAGGCCGTGACGCCGTAGGAGTGCAGTACGGCTTGGGCGCGCAGGAGAGCGGTGAGCTGTTCCTCGGGCCCGGGTTCGGGCACGAGTCGGGCCACGAGGTTGGCGGCGCCTTCCTGGAGCATGCCGGTGGGGTTGCCCTCGTCGTCGCGTTCGATGCGACCGTCGGCGGGGTCCGGGGTACGGGCGTCGATGCCGGCGCGTTCGAGGGCGCGGGTGTTGGCCCAGGCGCCGTGGTGGTCGCGGTTGGGGAGGAAGACCGGCCGGTCGGGGACGACCGCGTCGAGCAGGGCGGCGGTGGGGGTGCCACCGGTGAAGGCCTCCATGGACCAGCCGCCGCCGGTGATCCACTCGGCGTCCGGGTGCTCGTCGGCGTACGCCTTGACGCGCCGCAAATACTCCGCCGGATCGGTCGTGTCGCCCAGGTGGCACAGCCCGAGTTCGATGCCCGCGCCCTGGGGGTGGACGTGCGCGTCCTGGAAGCCGGGCAGCAGCAGTCGGCCTGTGAGGTCCACGATCTCGGTGCGGGGGCCGATCAGTTCGTGGACCTCGTCGTGGCCGACGGCGACGATCCGTCCGCCGCGCACGGCCACAGCGGTGGCGCGGCTGCGGGCGGGATCGACGGTGTGAACGGGTCCGCCGGTCAGTACGAGATCGGCGGCCGGAGAGAGGGACATGGGGTTGGTCTCCAGATGGGGGGTCAGACCGCCGTGCGGTCCATGGGCAGGGTGAGGGCGTCGGCGTCGGTGCCGCGCCCGGTGCTGAAGTAGGCAGAGCGGCGGAGGTACTTGGCGACAGCCGCCATGACGACGCCGGAGAGGACGATGGCGGCGGGCACGGAGAACATGAACCAGCCGTTGTCGGGGCTCAGTTCGAAGTGGTCGCTCATGGTCAGGTAGGAGTAGGCGAGGTATCCGCCGAGGCCGAGCAGGACCGCCCCGGAGACGGCCGGCACACCGACCGCGAGCAGCGCCTCGCGCGGCCCGTCGTGTCGTGCGGCGCGGAAGCGGACGGCGCAGGCGAGCGCGGTGAGGCCGTAGTAGAGGGCGACGACCAGGCCGATGGCGTTGACGGCGGCCAGCAGCATGTCGCTCAGCTTGGGGATGGCCAGGGCGAGCAGGGCGATGCCGGTGGCGATCGACATGACGATGACGGTTCCGGCGGCGGGGGTGCCGTACCTCGGGTGGACCCGGGTCCACACCGGCCCCATCGTGCGGTCGCGGCCCATGGCCAGCAGTCCGCGGGCGGTGGGGATGACGGAGGACTGGACGGAGGCGACGGCCGAGAACATCAGGGCGAGCAGCGGCAGGCTCGCCCACGGTTCGGAGGCCAGCTTGGCCCCGAGATACGGCAGGGCCTGCGGCCCGTTCTCGATGAGTTCGGGCAGGCTCATCTCGCGTTGGAAGGCGACCGACGCGAAGAGGAAAAGGCCGAGCATGGCGAGCAGGGCGATGAAGCCGCCGCGGGCAGAGTCTCCCGGGTTCTTGGTCTCCTCCGTGACGCTGAACGCCGCGTCCCAGCCCCAGAAGAAGAACACCGCGAGAACCAGGCCCTGGGCGAAGGCGGTGCCGCTGGATATCTCGAAGGGGTTGAACCAGGACAGGGAGAACTCCTGCCGGCCGGTGACGAGCGCCCAGGTGCAGAAGACCAGCAGGACGGCGTACTCGAAGACCAGCAGGCCGAACTGGAGCCGGGTGGCGCTGCGCACGCCGGTGACCGCCAGGACGGTGACCGCGGCGAGGACCACCATTCCGACGCAGGTGCTCACGGCGGTGGAGGTTGGGTCCAGGGCGATGCCGGCGAGTCTGTTGAGACCGGCCCTGTTGGCGAGGATCAGGACGACCGAACCGGTGACCGCGCTGGTGTAGGCGAGGAAGATCATGGTGCCGACGACGGTGACCCAGCCGGTCAGGAAGCCCGGCCAGGGCCCGAGCGACTTGCCCACCCACGTGTAGCCGTTGCCGCAGTTGGGCTCGGAGCGGTTGAGGCGGGCGTAGGCGGTGGCGATGCCGAGCACGGGGAGGAACGCGAGCAGGAGGAGGGCCGGGGCCTGGAGGCCCACGGTGGCGGCGATGGCCCCCATGCCGATGGCGATGCTCGTGGTGGCGGCCGTGCTGGAGGCGGCGATGGCGACGCCGTCGACGACGCCGAGGGATCGGCGCAGGCCTGCGGACGGGCCGCCCGAAGGGATGGATGACATGGCGGGGCTCCTCGCGAAGAGGGAGGAAGGCGGGAGGGAAGAGCCGTGCGGAGATGTGATGGAACAACGGACGTCCGCTTAGCGTCAATCCTGTTGACATAAGGTGCCGCGGACCGTTCACTGAGCGAGCTGAAGCCCGTCGTGTGGCAGGAGGAGCCCGGCATGCCGACCCGAGTCCCGCAGGAGCGCAGGCGCCGTCGCCCCACCCGCTCAGGAGTCCTGCTCTCCGAGGACCTGATCGTGGAGACGGCCCTGCGGCTGATCGGCGAACACGGCCCCGAGGGGCTCAGCGTGCGTCGCCTGGGCACCGCGCTCGGCTGCGACCCGACCGCGCTCTACCGCTACTTCCGCGACACCGACGATCTGCTGCTGGCCATCGCCGACAAGGTCATCGGTGATGCCATGCGGGGGTTCACACCCGGTCCCGACTGGGTGGCGTCGCTGCGTGAGATGGCGCTGCGGGTGCGTGCCGGATACCTCGCCCATCCACGTGCCGCCGCCATGGCCTCGTACCGCGTCACCCGTCGCGCGAACGAGATCCGCGCGGTGGAGACCGGAGTCGGCCTGCTGCTGTCGGCGGGCTTCGAGCCGCGCCGCGCCGTCCGCCTCTACCTGGCGTTCATCGACACCGTCCTCGGTCACGCGGCCATGGACGCGGCGTGCCTGGCGCTGCCCCGGCACCAGCGCGAAGCCGACCACCAGGCATGGACGGAGGTCTACCGGACGGTGAGCCCCGAGGAGTACCCGACGCTGACCGCAGTGCGCGAGGAGCTGGACGCCATGGTGGACAGCTCTTTCGAGGAGGCCGTGGACCTCCTGCTGACCGCCCTCGCCGCGAGCGCTCCCGCCGGGCGGCGCGGGCAGACATGAGGACGGTCGTCGTCGGTCACGGCCTTCTACAGGTACATCTCGCGTACGTCGTCTCCGTCGGTCACGCCCCTCACGCCTGTTGCTTGGCGTCGATCTCGGCGATCAGGGCCTCGATGCGGGTCTTGATCCCGTCGCGGATGGGCCGTACGGCTACGACACCCTGGCCCGCCGGGTCCTCGAGGGCCCAGTCGAGGTACTTCTTGCCGGGGAAGATCGGGCAGGCGTCGCCGCAGCCCATGGTGATGACGTAGTCGGATGCCTGGACGGCCTCGGTGGTCAGGATCTTCGGCTTGGCGTCGGCGATGTCGATGCCGACTTCCTTCATGGCCTCGACAGCGGACGGGTTGACCTGGTCGCCCGGGATCGAGCCGGCGGAGCGGACCTCGATCCGGTCGCCGGCGAGATGGGTGAGGAATCCGGCGGCCATCTGTGAGCGGCCGGCGTTGTGGACGCAGACGAACAGCACGGAGGCGAGCGGGCTGGAGGACATCGGTTCTTCCTTCACGCGGTGGTGGAGCGTTGATGTGGGGTGCGGGTGCGGGGTGCGGGGGTTCAGGTGCTCGGCAACGACGCGAGCGTTTCGGTGGTGCGGGCGTCGCGGGCGTCGGTCTCGCCGCGGACAACCGCTATCGGGGCGTTCTCGGCGTCGGCGACGGGACGGTCCGTACCAGTGGAGGAGGCGCTGACGCGGCGTGCTGAGCGGTGGGCCGACAGGGCCGCGGCCGGCTGCGAGCGGTCGGCGTTGCGGCTGCGCACCAACAGCACCCGCGGCAGTCCGACGCCCCGTGCTCCCGCACTGTGGGCGGGCGCCTCGCGGCGTACGACGGCACGGTGCTCGGCGAGGACAACGAGGCGGGTGCCTATCCGTGCGTCCTCGGCGAACCGGGTGGCGGAGTCGACGATGAGGCCCTGGACGGTGTCCGCCGAGGACTGGCCTCGGTAGCGGGTGCCCGGGTGGGTCGAGCCGGTCGCGCGACGGTCATCCGGCGGGAGGGGAGGCGGGGACGAAGCCATGAGGGCCCCTTCGTGGTGTTGCCGGTCCCAGAGATCAGGTCGGGATGATGTCAGCCTGGACTGATGTGAAAGTATCAGCCCATGATGACGTCAGTCGACACTGATCTGATCCGGGTTCTGGCCGATCCGCTCAGGCTTCACATCGTGACCCTGCTCGCCCGCGAGACGTTGTGCACGACCCACCTGGTGGAGGAGACCGGTGCACGGCAGACCAACCTCTCCAACCACCTGAGAGTGCTGCGCGAGGCAGGGGTCGTCGAGACGGAGCCGTGCGGGCGCTTCACGTACTACAAGCTGCGCCCGGACGTCATCGCATCGCTCGCCGGGCAGTTCGCCGATCTGGCCGAGTCCGCCCGCAGTGCCGCCGACAACAAGAGGGCCTGTCCGTGACCCACACCGAAGTACCCGCGGCCACCGAGGAATCGGTCGTCGCGAAGCTGTCGACGCTCGACCGCTTCCTCGCCGTCTGGATCCTCGCCGCCATGGCCCTGGGCCTTGGACTCGGCCGTGCCGTCCCCGGCCTGAACGACGCCCTCGCCAAGGTCGAGATCGGTGGTATCTCGCTCCCCATCGCCGTCGGCCTGTTGATCATGATGTACCCGGTCCTGGCCAAGGTCCGCTACGACAAGCTCGACGCGGTCACCGGTGACCGCAAACTGATGATCTCGTCGCTGGTCATCAACTGGATCGTCGGCCCGGCCGTCATGTTCGCGCTGGCCTGGATCTTCCTCCCGGACCTGCCCGAGTACCGCACCGGCCTGATCGTCGTCGGCCTCGCCCGCTGCATCGCCATGGTCATCATCTGGAACGACCTCGCCTGCGGCGACCGCGAGGCCGCGGCCGTCCTCGTGGCCCTCAACTCGGTCTTCCAGGTGCTGACGTTCGGTCTGCTCGGCTGGTTCTACCTCGACCTGCTGCCCGGCTGGCTGGGCCTCGGAGACGGCGAGCACCTGGACATCTCCATGTGGAAGATCGCGCTGAACGTCGTCATCTTCCTCGGCATCCCGCTGCTGGCCGGCTTCCTCACCCGCCGCCTGGGCGAGAAGAAGATGGGCCGCGAGTCCTACGAGTCCGGCTTCCTTCCGAAGATCGGCCCTTGGGCTCTCTACGGCCTGCTCTTCACGATCGTCATCCTCTTCGCCCTGCAAGGGAAGACGATCACGTCGCAGCCACTGGACGTGGCGCGGATCGCGCTGCCGCTGCTCGTCTACTTCGCGGTCATGTGGTTCGGCACGTTCGCGCTCGGCAAGGTCATCGGCCTGGCCTACGACCGCACGGCGACCCTCGCGTTCACCGCGGCGGGCAACAACTTCGAGCTGGCCATCGCCGTCGCCATCGCCACCTTCGGCGTCACCTCCGGCCAGGCCCTGTCCGGCGTGGTCGGTCCGCTCATCGAGGTCCCGGTGCTGGTCGCGCTCGTCTACGTGTCGCTGGCCTGGCGCAAGAGGTTCACCACTCCCGCGCTGACCACCGGGGGTGACGCTCGCTGACGCACTGCCGCACGCGGCACGCGGCCGGCACGGCTGTCGGTGTCCGCCGCGACTGTCGCACCGCGATCTGTGAGACACGCGCCGCATCAGTGGTGCACGAGATCCGTCGCGGATCGATGCCCGCTGCGCCGTGCCGGCCCCCGGCCCGCACGGTGCGATGCCCCACGTGCGCGGCGCGGCAGGCGGCATGACGCCGCACGCCGATGTAGTGGTGATCGGCTGCGGCCAAACCGGAGTCGCTCGCCGATCGCCGCGATGACCGCCCGCGCAGTCACGCGTTGCCGCCCGCCGCGTACTGACGGGCGGCGCCCGGTGGCGCCGTTGCGGGCAGGTGCGTAGAACGAGCATGGCCGACAGCGCGGCGACCACGGGCGGGGTGACCTGGTAGAAGACCCAGTGCCGCGTCGCGCGGTGGTGAACGGCCGGCTTGGCGAAGAGTCTTCAGGTGGTGGGAGACGGTCGGCTGGGACGCGCCGACGTCGGGGATGCGGCTCCATGAGCCCTGACTTCGACATGCGTCTATGTTGACACTCATCGATATGGGTGGCAGGCTCCAGGCATGCGCAACATCGACGGGCATCGAAACAAGAGGCTGCCGTGACGGCACCGATCCGCACCGCTTTCACCGCAGCCCGGCCCCGCCGTACGGCTCGTCACCTGGCCGGCGTCAGCTTCCGCGACGGCTGCGCCCAGGTCGGCGACAGCTCCCGCCCGGCCACGGCCCACCAGCGACGCACCCCGTCCGCACTCTCCTTCGCCCGCTGATTCGTCCCACCTACTCAGGGAGATCGACCACCATGAGCGAGCAGCAGCAGCTCCCCGTCGTCGTCATCGGAGCCGGCCCCGTCGGCCTGGCCGCGGCCGCCCACCTCGTCGCGCGCGGCATCGAGCCCGTGGTCCTGGAAGCCGGACCGGCCGCAGCCTCCGCGGTGCGCGGGTGGAGCCATGTGCGCCTGTTCTCCACCTGGGGCGAGGTCACCGACCCGGCCGCCGAAAAGCTCCTCGCCCCGACCGGCTGGACCAAGCCGGACGCCACCGGCTACCCCTCGGGCGGCGACTGGGCCGAGCAGTACCTGCAGCCGCTGGCGGACGTCCTGGGGAACCGCGTCCGCTACGGCGTGACGGTCACCGGTGTCTCGCGCACCGGCCGCGACCGCATCGTGGACGCCGATCGCGAGGGCCAGCCCTTCGTCCTGCACCTCACCACCGCCGACGGCCGCGAGGAGCGCCTCTTCGCGCGTGCCGTCATCGACGCCTCCGGCACCTGGACCACGCCCAGCCCGGCCGGGGCCGACGGACTGCCCGCCCTTGGCGAAAAGGCCGCCGCCGACCGCGTCACCTACCGTGTGCCCGACCTCAGGGACCCGGCAGTCCGCGCCCGTTACGCCGCCAAGCGCACCGCCGTCATCGGCTCCGGTGCCTCCGCCTTCACCGCGCTGGCCACCCTCGCCGACGTGGCCCGGGACGAGCCCGGCACCCACGCGGTGTGGGTGCTGCGGCGCGGCATCAGCGGCTCCACGTTCGGCGGCGGTGAAGCCGACCAACTGCCCGCCCGCGGCGCCCTGGGCCTCGCGGCCAAGGCGGCAGTGGACGACGGCCACGCCGACGCCGTCACCGGCTTCCGTACCGAGGTGATCGAGCGGGCGGACGACGGGCGGCCGGTGCTGGTCGGCGAGGACGGCCGACGCCTGGACCCCGTCGACGAGGTCATCGTGCTCACCGGCTTCCGCCCGGATCTCTCCTTCCTGTCCGAGGTCCGTCTCGGGCTGGACGAGCGCCTTCAAGCACCGGTGGAACTGGCGCCGCTCATCGACCCCAACCAGCACTCCTGCGGCACCGTCTACCCACACGGCCACAGGGAGCTGTCCCACCCCGAGCAGGGCGTCTACCTGGTCGGCATGAAGTCCTACGGCCGCGCCCCCACCTTCCTCGCCATGACCGGCTACGAGCAGGTCCGCTCCGTCACCGCAGCGATCGCCGGCGACTTCGAGTCCGCCGACCGCGTCGAACTCACCCTCCCCGAAACGGGTGTGTGTGGCGGAGCCGGCCTGTTCGACGACCCGGCAGCCGGACAGGCCGACGCGGGCGGCTGCTGCGCCCCGGCGCCCGCGCTCGTCCAACTCGGTGCCGGTGCGCCCAACGCGGTTGTCGTCGAGGAGGCACCGGCGGGCGGCTGCTGCGGCTCGTGAGCAGCCTCGACACCTCTGACCACGGGGCAGAGACCGGAACCGGGGACCGGTCGCGGCCCCGTGCCGCCCTGCCCGCCCTCTGCCTCACGCAGGTCACGAGCTGGGGCATCGTCTACTACGCCTTCCCCGTGCTGAACCCGCAGATCACCCACGCCACCGGGTGGCCGACCGGAGCGACCACGGCCGCGTTCTCCCTCGCCCTGCTCGTCTCCGCCGTCACCGGGATCCGCGTCGGCCGGGTCATCGACCACCGCGGGCCGCGCGCCGTGATGACCGCCGGATCGGTCCTCGGGGTGCTGAGCATCCTCCTCGTCGCCGCCGCCCCGAACCTGCCCGTTTTCGTCGCCGGCTGGCTCCTCGCCGGGGTGGCGATGGCATCCACCTTCTACCAGCCCGCCTTCGCCGCCCTCACCCGCTGGTGGGCCCCGGACCACGTCCGCGCCCTCACCATCGTCACCCTCGCGGGCGGCCTCGCCTCCACCGTCTTCGCACCCCTGACCGCGGCCCTTGCCGAGCACCTGTCCTGGCGTGCGACATACGCCGTGCTCGCCCTGGTGCTCGCCGCCGTGACCATCCCCGCCCACGCCTTCGCGCTCGACGCACCCTGGCCCAAGGCGCCGCCCGCCCCTGCTCGCATCACCGGGGGCTCGGAAGAGGTGTCCCGCAGTCGCCCCTTCTGGATGCTGGCCGCAGCCCTGACCCTCTCCGCGTTCGCCGTCTCCGCCGTCGTCGTCGCGCTCGTGCCCCTCCTCCTCGAACGCGGCTACTCCACCACCGAAGCGGCCTGGGCACTCGGCCTCGGCGGCGCCGGCCAGACCCTGGGCCGCACCCTGTACGCGACCATCGCCCGCCGCACCCGGACAACGACCCGCACGACCGCTCTGATCGCGCTGGGCGCGCTGACCACAACGGCCCTCGCGCTCGTACCCGGCCCTTACTCCCTGCTGGTAGCTCTGTCCGTCGCGGCCGGAATGGTCCGCGGCAACCTCACCCTCCTTCAGGCCACCGCCATCACCGACCGCTGGGGCACCACCCACTACGGCCGCCTGTCCGGACTGCTCGCCGCGCCCACCACCGCAGCCTCCGCACTGGCCCCCTTCGCCGGCGCCGCCTTGGCCGCGCCACTGGGCGGCTACCCTCAGCTGTTCGGGCTCCTGGCACTCATTGCCGGACTCGCCGCCCTGGTCACCTTCGGGACCGAACCGCGCGCCGGCCGACTCTGAGCCGGTGACGGTGCCCGGTCGGACCACCGGGCACGAGTAGCGCTGTGAGCAGTGGTGCGAGCAGAGGTGTGAACCGGACTTCGTACAGCCGGGCAGCGGCCCGCCCCCCACCCGGAACGACGGGGCGGGTGCCGGACCGCTGCGTACTGGTCGGGCCAAGGCTGTCGGCAGCCGAACAGCTCAGGGCCGCTGGACAGAGGGGCAACCGTGCCACCCGGCCAGGAGCAGACGGCTTCGCCGCCGTCCAGGCGGGGCCGGAGTATGGCTCGTGCGCCCTCGCTGCCCGCGACGGCTTGTCTACGCGTTCTTCGGTTCCGCCTGCTGCAGGACCTCGAAGGACCACAGTGTGGATCCGCTCGCTGCCGGCTTGGGACGCTCACCGCCCTTGGCGTCACCGCCCTGGTGGGCCGTCTTCATGGGGCCCTCCATCCATGCCTGGAAGGACTCCTCGTCGCGCCACCGGGTGTAGACGAGGTAGTTGTCGGTGCCTTCGACGGGGCGGAGGAGTTCGAACCACTCGAACCCGTCGGAGTTCTCCACGGCGTGGGCGCGGGAAGCGAAGCGCTTCTCCAGCGTCTCGCGCTGCTCGGTGGGGACGGTCAGTACGTTGATCTTGACTACGCTCATGGGACCCATCCTGGCCTATGGCGGCCGACAGCCGGGGAGCGGCTCGTACATCACGCGACTTCGAGGGGTCGAGGCCGTGGCCTCATCTCCGGCATGACGACGAACCGAAAGGTCCATGCCGCGTAGACGGCCAGGACACATCCGGGCCGGCTTCTCCCGCCACTGGACACCAGATGCACAGCCGGTCATCGACGGCTTGTCCTCGCGTGCGCTGTCCGAGATCTTCCGTCTCGAGCGCACCCGCAATCATCTGCAGCCAGGAGACGTCAGCGCGGCCGTGCGCCTGCGGAAGGACTACGTCCATCGTCCCGAGGGCCGGCTGTGGCACGACTACGAGTGGGGCAACGTGCACTACTGCTGCGCCGGCCCGCTCGAAGCCCGGGCCCTCCTCGACACCGTGATGCAGGCCGTTTCACCTCGCAGCGCGCGTGAACTGCGCCGGGTCGTCAGCAGGTTCGACGCCGTCTGGAACCAACCTTCACCGCCTTACGACGCAGGCGCAGGCTGAAGGAAACCTCCCGATCACTCTGCCGGGCAGCCGTCGTGACGGTTGGTTGGACCTCGTGCACCGGGTCGTCGCGCTCCGGGCTGCGGGCGAGAAGGCGGCGGGCGGAAAGCGGCGGCATTTCAGCCCGTCCGGCGTTTGAGGACGAGCGCGAAGCGCGACTTGGGGGTCTGGGGGGGGGCGCGGCCCCCGGGGACGGGACGGGAAGGGGCGGCGGGGGCGAAAACGCACAAGGCTCCTGGCCGCGGAGCTGAGCCGACACAGGCGCGGCCGCGACGAGGGTCTGGTGTGTGGCGGCACCGCCGTTCCGCCGAAGAGCAGCTGCGAGGACGGCCCGTCGGCCGGGTCCAGAGGTCGCTTCTCAGGAGCGGACATGCAGCAGCTTGCGGGTGAAGCGATGCATGTGCGGGTCCAGAGAGCTCAGCGGCTCGTCGAGCACCTGCTCGGGCGTCAGCCATCGGATCGCCGTGAACTCCTCTTCGTCATAGGAAGTGATGCTGTCCGCGTGGGCGCTGATGACATACCAAAGGGAAACGTCGGTGTGCTCGCCCTGTCCCTTGGTTCGGGTGACGGTGAGGAAGACCGGTCGCTCTCCGGCGAACTCCGAGGCAACCGCCGAGACACCCAGTTCCTCACGGCACTCGCGCTCGACCGCGGCCCACGGGTCCTCGCCCGGTTCCACATGTCCACCGGTGGGAAGCCACAGGCCGGCCTTGCGGTGCGCGACAAGCAGGAGTTTCTCGCGCTCCTCGTCCAGAACGACGAAGTAGCTCACCAGATGCCTGTCCGGCACATCAGGCTTTCGCATCCTGTACACCGGGGCACTGCCGGAAAGCCACTTGGCGGCGATGCCCAGGTGACTCCGCTCCAGTTCGTCCCAAGGGTCGATGCCGTCGACGAGCTCCACCAACTGAGCACGACGACGCCCGTCATGGGCACTGGGCAAGCTGTGAGACGCGGTCATCCACGCATCCTGGCACGCGGCCGTCAGGAGACCGTCGCCGCGCGGCCGCGAGTACGTCGGGCGCTGTCCTCGGCCGGAGCCCCGGGCGTGGCCCTGGGGGGAGCGCTCTTCCACCGGGCCGCGCCGGAAGGCCCAACGGCCCACCCCCTTTCAGGAGGCGGGCCGTGCGCCGCTGCCGACGGAGTACGCCGATGCGAGGACGGCCGTCGCGGTCGACTCGGCCAGTGGGTGAGCCCTTCCGCCTGGTCGTTGCCGGGCAGGTGTCGTGGCGTACGAACCTCTCTGTCCGGGTGAACGGGGCGCATCCCTCGGCGACGAGGCCGGCCGAGGCGCCGATGTCACGTGCTGGTCCGCACATCCCTGCGTTCGGCGCCCAGGCGGATGAAGAACGCGAGGAGGTCGGGGCTGTCCACGGCCGCGGGGTTGACGACCTGGGCGGCGGGGGCACCTTGCAGGAGGCGTTTGACGGGGACTTCCAGCTTCTTGCCGGTGCGGGTGTGGGGGATGCCCGGGACGGCGAGGATCTCGTCGGGCACGTGGCGGGGTGAGGCGCCGGTGCGGATGGCGTGACGGATTTTGTCCCGCAGGGCGTCGTCCAGTTCCACTCCGGCCGCGGGGACCACGAACAAGGGCATCCAGTAACCCCCGTCCGGTTCCTCGGCACCGATGACCAGGGATTCGGCGATCTCCGGCAGGCGTTCGACGACGTCGTGGATGTCGGCGCTGCCCAGGCGTACGCCGTTGCGGTTCAGGGTGGAGTCGGAGCGGCCGTGCACGATCACCGAGCCGTGCCCCGTGACCGTGATCCAGTCGCCGTGCCGCCACACGCCGGGGTAGGCGGTGAAGTAGGCGTCGCGCAAGCGGGTTCCGTCGGGGTCGTTCCAGAAAAACAGCGGCATGGACGGCATGGGGCGGGTGACGACCAACTCGCCCACCTGGTCGACCACGGGGAATCCCTCGGCGTCGTACGCGGACAGGGCCACGCCCAGATGAGGCGCGGACAGTTCCCCGGCCCAGCCGGGCGTGGTGGGGGCGCTGCCGGCGAAGCCGGAGACGACGTCCGTGCCGCCGGTGATGGAGGCCAACTGGACGCGCTCGCCCACGTGGTCGCGGACCCAGGGGTAGGCGGAGGCGGGCAGCGCGGAGCCGGTGCAGCCGACGGCGCGGATCGACGACAGGTCGTGGACGGACGGGTCGATGCCGAACTTGGCCATGCCGAGCAGGTATTGGGGGCTGGTGCCGAAGAGGGTGACGCGGTGGCGGGCGGCCAGGTCCCACAGGACGTCCGGGCGGGTCAACGGGGCAGGGCTGCCGTCGTAGGTGCAGGTGGTGGCGCCGGTGAGGAGGGTGGAGGCGACCAGGTTCCACATCATCCAGTGGGTGGTGGTGTACCAGAGGAGGCGGTCGCCGGGGCCCAGATCGGAGTGGAGGCCCAGGGTCTTCAACTGCTCCAGCAGGACGCCGCCGTGGCCGTGGACGATGCCCTTGGGCAGACCGGTGGTGCCGGAGGAGAAGACGACCCACAGGGGGTGGTCGAACGGCACAGCTGTGCAGGCGAGTTGCTCGGTGCGGGTGACCGCGTCCTCCCAGGCAAGCGTCAGGGCGGGGTTGTCGCCCTGCGGCCAGGGCAGACCCACGTGGTCCACCAGCACGGTGGCCTTGAGGGTGGGCAGCGACCGTGCCAGGTCCAGGGCGGCGTCGCGGCGGTCGTGGGTCGTGCCGTTGAAGAGGTAGCCGTCCGCGGCGATCAGCACCGTGGGTTCCAGCTGGCCGAAGCGGTCGGCGGCGGCCTGCGGAGCGTAGTCCTGGCCGCACACCGACCAGACGGCGCCCAGGCTCGCGGCGGCGAGGAACGCGATGATCGCGTGCGGGGTGTTGGGGAGGTAGCCCACCACCCGGTCACCCTGGCCGACACCCAGGTCGCGCAGGGTGGCGGCGACGGAGGCGACCTGGGTGCGCAGCCGGTCGCCGGACACCTCGTAGGCGGCTCCGGTCTCGTCCAGCGCGATGATCGCCGGCCGGTCGTCGCCGTGGTGACGCAGGGCGTGGTGGGTGTAGTTGAGGGTGGCGCCGGGGAACCAGCGGGCGCCCGGCATCTTCTCCTCTTCCAGCACCTTCTCGTACGGTGTGGCCGCGTCGACGTCGAAGTACTCCCACACCGCGCTCCAGAACCCTTCGAGGTCGGTGACGGACCAGCGGTGCAGGGCGGCGTAGTCGGTGTAGTCGTAGGCGTCTTCGACGTGGCGCTGCCGCGCGAGCCGGCGGCCGAAGTCCGCGATACGGCTGTGCGCGGCCGTCTCCGGGGCGGGGGACCAGAAGGGGTCCGGGGCCGACGGTGCGGCACTTGTCGTGGTCATCGCGCGGTGCTCCTCAGGAGTGCGGGGCGGTGGGTCGTGCACAGCAGGGGCGCCCAGGCCGCGGCGTCGGTGAAGCCGCCGCGTCCGGTGGGCACGCTGTCCAGGACGATGCGGTCGGGGCGCAGGAGTACGGCGTCCGCGCGGCCGTCGTGCAGCCAGGCGGCGAGGGTGCCGTCGTCACCCACCTCGTCCACGGGGACGATCCGGGCACCGAGCCCCTCGGCGACGGCCCGCGTCGACGGCATCAGGGGTACGGCGGTCAGGACGGCGAAGGAGTCCCCGAGTACGTCGTCGAGGCGCGTGCGCCGGCCGTCGGCGGTCACCCAGGGCTGGGGGCAGCAGGTGCCCGAGAGGCGGCCGCGCCGGATCAGCGGGCCGGAGGTCAGGGCGGGGCTGATGCTGCGGCCGGCCAGGCCCGCCACCCCCGGGACGCGGCACGCGGCACCCAGCAGGGTCCGGCGGATCACGGCGGCGCGGTCCTGGCCGCCGGTCATGGCCCAGCCCGTCGCGACGGCGAGGCGGATCACATGGCGGGCGTGCGGTTTGCGTTCGCTCTCGTAGGTGTCCAGGAGCCGTTCGTCGGCGCCCTGTTGGAGGACGCGGGCGAGTTTCCACGTGAGGTTGTGCGCGTCGCGTATGCCTGAGCACAGGCCCTGCCCGATGAAGGGCGGAGTGAGGTGGGCGGCGTCGCCGAGCAGGAAGATCCGGCCCCGGCGCCACCGGTCGGCGAGATGGGCCCGGAAGGTGTAGCGGGCCTGCCGGATCACCTCGAAGTCGTCGCCGTGCGAGAGGGACACCCACGGGGCCACCAGAGCCAGCAGCCGCTCCCGTCCGTGCGCGCCGTCGAGGCTCTCCCCGTCGCGGAGCCGGAACTCCCAGCGGTAGCGATCCTCGCCTATGCGCATGAAGGTGCCGGGCCTGGCGGGGTCGCAGACCTGGTCGACGCCTTCCCAGGACCGCACATGGGCGCGGGTGCGGACGTCGATGGCGGTCCAGTGCTCCTCGAAGAGCAGGTCCTCCCAGCCGGCGCCGATCGCGTCGCGGGTGAGGCTGCCCGCCCCGTCGCAGCCCAGTACGGCGTCGGCCCACAGGTGGGTCTCGCCGTCGTCCCCGCGGACGGTCACGCTCACCGGGCCGTCGCCGTCCTGATGCACGGCGGTCACCTCGACGCCGCCGCGCAGCTCGCACTCCGGACGCCTGGCCAGGGCGTCCCGCAGCAGGCGTTCCAGCTGCGGCTGGTCGAACATGCTGGTCTGGGGAAAGCCGTGGTGCCCGTGCGGGGAGCGCCGGAACTCGGCCATCACCCGGTGCCGGGCGTCCAGCAGGCGCAGCCCGTTGGAGGGCCGTGCGACGGCGGCGAACTCCGCGTCGATCCCGGCGGCTTGGAGGATCCGCCGGATCTCGTCGTCCATGGCGACCGCGCGCGGCAGCGGGTAGACGTCCCGGTGGCGCTCGAGGACGACGGAGCGGACTCCGTGCCGGGCGAGGAGGAGGGCGGTGGTGACACCCACCGGCCCGGCCCCGATGATGACGACGGGCAGGCGTGGCGCCCCGGTCGCGATGTCCCGTTGCCCGACGGCGTGGTCTGTGGTCATGTGCGGCTCGTCTCGTGTCTCAGTTCGCGTCGGTCACGGGTGTGCGTTGCTCACCGAGGTCGATCAGCCCGTCGGGAGTCGCGATCGTCGCCGTGATCACGTCGCCCTCGTGGAGGTAGCGGGGATTTTTGGCCTGGCTCTTGAAGAACGCCTTCCACTTGACGGCGGGTGGCAGCAGCGCGCCGAGCTTCTCCACCGGCTTGGGCGGGGCCTTGAGGGCGGTGCCGCCGGGGGTGCCGGTCAGCAGCAGGTCACCGGGGTCGAGGGTCTGGAAGCGGGCGAGCAGCGTGAGCGCCTGCGCCGGGCGGAGGATCATGTCGGCGAGGGTGCGGTCCTGACGCAGCTCACCGTTGACGGACAACCGCAGCCGCAGATCGAGGAGATGGGCGAAGTCCTCCGGCTCCAGCAGCGCCAGGTACGGACCGGTCGGCGTGAAGGTCGGGTACGACTTGCTCTCGTAGAACTGCGTCTTGGTCAGCTGGACGTCACGGGCGCTGACGTCGTTGGTCACCACGAGCCCGGCGACGTACGCCGGCAGGTCCTGCTCGGTGACGACGGTGCCCACGGGCAGGGGAGCGCCCATGACCAGGCCGAGTTCGACCTCGTAGTCGAGGAACCGTACGTGCGCCGGCCGGACGACCGCGTCGTGCGGGCCGCTGACCGAGCCGGACGCCTTGCGGAAGAAGGTGGGCGGGATCTCTCCGGTGAAGCCCGAATCGCGGGCGTGGCTGCGGTAGTTGACCATCTGGGCGACCACCCGGCAGGGCGTGGTGACCGGGGAGAGTGCGACCAGGTCGGCGAGCGGCGTGCCCGGCTCGCCCGACGCCGCGGCCTCGCGTACGGCGTCACGGTCGGCGAGGAGTTCGGCGGTGGTGACGGCCTTGGTGTCGACGCGGACGGCGCGGTCGCCGAGGGCGACCCACCAGCCGTCGGCGGTGCGCGTGACGTTGGTGCTCATGAGTTCATCGCTTTCAGCAGGCCCAGAAGCCGGGCGGGGTCGAGTTCGTTGTCGCCGCGCAGGGCACGCAGCGCCTCGCGGACCTTGGCGGGAGAGGGATTGGTGCCGAGGAAGTCCCGGGTCACCGGCGGCCCCCATTGCGCCAGGCCGCTCGCCGACATGGGAGACCAGCCGGGCTCCACGTCGCGGGAGAAGAGATCGCCGTCGGCGAAGTGCTCCAGCATGAAGCGGTCCGGGTCACGCCAGTAGTCGAAGAGCTGGCTGCCGAAGATGTGTCGGCCGATGCCCCAGCTGCGCCGGTAGCCGCGCTCGGCGAGGTACTCCCCGCCCGCCGCGATCGAGTCGAGGTCGGTGACCTGGTAGGCGGAGTGGACATAGCCCGTTTCCGGCCCCAGATGCATCGCCAGCGTGTGGTGGTCCACCGGGATGCTGCCCTGGTCGCAGCGGATGAACGCCATGACCGGGCCGCGCTCGCGCTGACCGTCCAGGAAGTGGAAATCACTGACGATCATGCCGAGGGTGTCCAGGTACCAGTCCAGGGCACGGGCGAACACCCGTGTTTGCAGGACGACATGACCGAGCCGCTGAATGCGTGACGGCTCGCGCGGCGGGCGCTGTGTGACGTTGGTACGACGGTGATCCGTCCCGAAGTTGAGCAGGAGCGGCCGCTGTCCGGGCAGCGCCGGCAGTTCCTCTCCCCGGTGCACGACCCGCACCGGAAGGCCTGAGGGGTCGAGCAGGTCGACCACCTTGCCGCCGCCGGGCGCGTCCACGTCCCGCACGGCGGATTCGGTCGCGCGGGCCAGCCGGTCCACATCGGCCCGTTCTGCCGCGCGGAACGCCGGGCCGATGAAACGGGACGTGCGGCCGCGCCGGATCACCATGCAGGGCGAGCCGGCGAAGGTGCCCCGCAGCCACAGCGCGCGCTCATCGCGGGCGGCGACCCCGAAACCGAAGTCGCGGGCGAACACCTCCGCGCGGTCGAGGTCGGGTTTCTCGAACTCCAGCCAGGCCAGGTCGGCCACCTTGATCAGCGGATTGCGGGAGCGCCCGGGGCGTTCGCCGCGCAGGGCGCCCTCCTCGCTGTGGAGGTCCTGGTGAGCTGTTTTGACGTCGTCGTCGACGTGCGTGTGGGACACGGTGCCCTCCAAGCGACATTGCCGTAATGAGGAAATCATCAGCTCTGAGTATTTGATCGTCAAGGGCTCCAACCGGCGAAGTGATGGATTCGTCAGGAATGTGATCGCCGCCGCCGAGTCGATAAAAGTCACCGCATGCCGACCCCAGCCCCGCCCAGCAACCGTTTCGCACGACGCCGCGCCGAGACCCGCCAGGCGCTCGTCCGCGCGGCCCGGCAGATCCTGGCCGAGACCGGAGACACGAGCGCGAGCATCCAGGCGATCGCGGAGCGCGCCGACGTGGGTTTTCGGCACCTTCTGCAACCACTTCGAGTCGAAGACGGAACTGTTCGACACGGCGGTGGTCGACGCGCTCGAGGAGTTCGGCCAGACCGTCGACCGGCACCTGGAGGGCACCGATGACCCGGCCGAGCTCGTCGCGGCCGGCCTGCGGCTCAGCGTGCGGATGGTCGACTCCCACCCGGAGCTCATGCAGGTACTGCGCCACCGCGGACTCGGCCACATCCGCTCCCACCGGGGGCTGGCGCCCCGAGCCCTGCGTGACCTGGAACGCGGCGTCGCCGCGGGCCGCTTCGTCGTCGCCGACCCGACCGTCGCCCTGTCCGCGCTGGGCGGGTCCTTGCTGTCCCTGGTGGAGCTGAGGTTCGCCCGCCCCGAACTCGACGCCGACGAGGCGACCGCCAACCTGGCGGAGATGGTTCTGCGCATGCTGGGGGTGCCCGCGGAAGGCGCCCGCGACATCGCCCGTCACCCCCTGCCCGACCTGGCCTGACCGCGGATACCGGTCGGAGGTGTTCGGGAGGGGGCGCAGGGGCCGGACTTCAGCCGACCTTCGTGTGGTTCTCCTCCCTCGCGTCCGCTCCTTCGGCGGCCGGACCTTCCGACCGGCGCTTCCCCGCGCCGGAGCGGCCGGGCAGGACCGCCAGGACGATCAGCGCACCGGCGGCCATGACGATCCCGCCGACCATGCTGGTCTGGGCGACACCATGGGCGAATGCCTGATGGACGGCGTCGACGAGGGCCTGGGCCTGCTGCGGTCCGGCGGCCGGGTCCTTCGCGACCTGTTCGGCGACGGCCAGACCGCCGCCCACCGAGTCCTTGGCGGTGTCGAGGGCCGCGGCCGGCAGCTGCCCGCCGACCAGGCCGGTCAGCTCGTCCCGGTAGCTCGTGCCGAGGAGTGAGCCGAGGACCGCGATGCCGAGGGAGGCGCCGAGTTCCAGTGCGGTGTCGTTGGCGCCGCCGCCGACGCCCAGCTCGGCCTCGGGGAAGGAGTCCATGATG
Organism: Streptomyces sp. NPDC058678; assembly: GCF_042714835.1. Taxonomy (NCBI): domain Bacteria; kingdom Bacillati; phylum Actinomycetota; class Actinomycetes; order Kitasatosporales; family Streptomycetaceae; genus Streptomyces; species Streptomyces sp. NPDC058678. The sequence goes on from NZ_JBHXSG010000055.1 coordinate 43,372, forward strand.
GCGTCCGTGGCCGGGGACACGCTCAGTCCGATCGCGAACCCGAGCATCATCATCGACGCCAGGAAGTCGGTGTACGTCGAGCTCTTGTCGACCTGCGTGAGCAGGAGGACCCCGGCGGTGCCGATCGCCATGCCGGCGACGACCGACGTCTTCATGCCGAGCAGGGGGGTCAGCCGGCCGGTGAGAGCGGCGCCGACGAAGACCGCACCGGCCAACGGCAGCAGCCGTACGCCGGTCTGCAGAGCGTCGTAGCCCAGAACGAACTGCAGGAACTGGGTGGAGTAGTAGATCGCGCCGAAGGTGCCGAAGAAGAAGAACAGCACCGCGAGCATCGACCCGCTGAAGGGCCGCAGCCGGAACTTGCGCACGTCCAGCATGGGACGCGGGTGCCGCAGCTCCCAGGCCACGAAGGCGACGAGGCCGACGGCCGCGACCACGGCCGCGGTGACAGGTCCGGCGCCCCAGCCGAAGTGCGGGCCCTCGATGGTCGCGTAGACGAGGCAGCCGACGGAGACGATGGAGAGCAGGCCGCCCACGTAGTCGATCCGGCCCATGCCCTCGGCCTTGGACGGCGGTACGAGGAAGAGCGCCCCGACTATGGCAGCGACGACGATCGGGACGTTGATCAGGAAGGTCGAGCCCCAGGCGTGGTCCTCCAGCAGCCAGCCGGCGACCAGGGGGCCGACGGCGATGGCGAGGCCGGAGGTGGCGGTCCAGGCCGTGATGGCCTTGGCGCGCTCGCCCCGCGGGAAGGTGGCGACCAGCAGGGACAGGGTGGCCGGCATCACCACGGCGGCGCCGACGCCCATCACGGCCCGGGCCGTGATCACCAGTCCGGTCCCGTCGACCAGGCTGCCCATGACGGAGCCGCCGCCGAAGATCACCAGACCGGCGATCAGGGCGCCACGGCGGCTGTACTTGTCGCCGATCGCGCCCAGCACGAGCATCAGCGCGGCGTACGGGACGGTGTAGCCGTCGATGACCCACTGCAGATCGCTGCTGCTCAGACTCAGATCCCGGGTCATGTCGGGGGCGGCCACGATCAGCGACGTGTTCGCCATGACCACGATCAGCAGGCTCAGACACAGCACCAGCAGTGCCCACCAGCGCCGTGGGTACGGCCCGGTCATCTTCTCGACGGGGGTCTGTGCCAGGAGGGACATCGAAGGCTCCTAAGGGGGACGAGTTAATTGCCCATCGATGTGCAGGCTAGTTTATTGCCCATCAACGTGCAAATATCTCGAGACCGCTACCCGCACCGAGGTGCCCACATGACGAGCCCCCCAGCTCCGCACGCAGCACGCCGGCACAGGTCGCACGCCACACGGACCCGCATCCTCGAAGCGGCCCGCCAGATGCTCGGCCGTGACCCCGACAGCAGCCTCGGTGCCATCGCCGAGGCCGCCGGGGTGGCACGTCGTACGGTGTACGTCCACTTCGCCGGCCGGGCCGCGCTGATCGAGGGACTCACCGCCGACGCCGCGGAGGCGGTGCGGCTCGCGATCGCCGTCACGCGCACTCCGCACCCGGACCCGGCGACCGCCCTGGCGCGCTTCGTCCTCACTCTGTGGCCGGTAGGCGACCGCTACCGCATGCTGATCGGACTCGCCCCTCACGACCTCGGGGCACAGCGAGTGAGCGAGCTGCTCGCCCCGGCCCGCGACACGGCGGCCGCGATCCTCGCCCGCGGCCAGCAGCAGGGCGCCTTCCACACCGGCGTGCCGCCCGGCCCGCTCAGCAGAGCCCTCGAAGCGCACCTGAAGGCCCTGCTCGACAGTGTCAACTCCGGGATCTGGGCCGACGACGGCACGAGCGCCGCCACCGCGGCGCTGATCGCCGCGGGCGTCGACACGAGCGTCGCGGCCTCAACGGTCCACCGCCTGCGCGCCACTCCGCCCGGCAAGCGGTAAGCACACCCCCACCTCCCGAGGAGTCCTGATGTATCAACGCCCCGTGAGCCCTCGACCCTTGCGAACGGACGTCATCGCCGTCGCGGCTCTCCTCACGATGGCTTTCCTCGCCGTCTCGGCCGACCGTCTGGCGGCAGCCTGGGCGGAAGCCCGTACGGCCAAAGCATTCCAGGAAGGCATGGAGACTCCGCTGCCGCCCGAGGTTCACGTGCGCGGCTTTCCCGCCCTGACCCAACTGGCCGACGGCACCCTCAGCCACGTGGACATCACCGCGCACGACATACCGGCCCGGGGAACCGAGCGTCCTCTACCGGTGACCGAACTCACCCTCCGCCTCGACGACTTGCGGAAGTCCGGCGACGAGAGCGAGGCACACGCGGGCGCGGCGGAGGCCCTCGCTCACCTGTCGTACACGGACGTGTCGAACGCCCTTGGGCTGGAGATCTCCCAAGGCGCCCGTCCCGGCCAGGTGAGTGCGGCAGTCCTGCTGCCTCCCGGCAACGAGGTCACCGTGACCACGAGCGTCTCGGCGGCCTCCGGCAACCGCATCGCCTTCACGGACTTCCATGTCACCGGTGGCCGACTGCCGACGGCTGGGGAAGAACTGCTCAACAAGGCCTTCGCAGAGCCGATCCAGCTGCGGAACATCCCCGCGGGCCTGCACCTGCGCACCATCACCAGCACGGCAACAGGCCTGAGGGCTCGGTTCTCGGGCCGCTCGGTCACCTTCCGCCCGGACGGCGCAGGGGAAGCCGAACCGGACCGGGCATCAGCGGGAGGGTGTGCGCCCACCGTCGTCGACGGTGCGGGGAAGGCGGTGCCGGTGGGTTGATGCCGGCGTGGCGGCATCGACCCGTTCACTTTCGAGCAAGGCCGCCCGTCGCGGTTGCCCCGGCTTTCATCGGCCTCGTGCGCCGACCGTGCCATCCCGTCCGGTAGCCGACGCTCCCGGACGTCGCGTCGACGGCGTCACCGGATTGCCGAGCATCCGCACCAGGGCGCGCTGGGTGTTGCCGCGTACGTCCTCCGCCGAGGAGATCGTCCTCGCAGCGCTCCCGGCGCCCCCTTGCCCACGCCCCGGGCCGTCAGCAGCGAACGGCGCCCTCGGGCAGGTCTGCCTCCGCGATCAGCGGCAGTTCGAGAGCGGTGAGCATGTCCCGATAGCGTTCTGTCAGCTGCGAGGGATGCTTTCTGCTGTACGCCACGAGCTCCCGGTAGAACCCGGGGCCAACACCCAACGGCACGCCAACCACGCCCACTCGGTATGGCGCGACCCGGCCTCCGACTTCGGCCTGGACCTCCTCGCGGAACACCGAGCACGGACGGCCCACTCACGGCCCGCGCCCTCGTGACGAGGGTGGCCACGCGCCTGTAGGGGAGCGTCCCGCGGTGCCGCTGTCAAAAACGGATACGATAAGGCCGAAACTCTTGTTTCCCCATACGTGTCCGCAGTGACCTGGTCGAGAGGGTGACCGCTCCATGGCTTCGGAGGCCCAGCCCGTTCCGGGAAGTCCTGCTTGGTGGGCGGGTCGGACGCCCGCCCCTGCGTACCGGCGCGGGCGCCCTCCGATGGACGTCGGGCGGATCGTCGACACGGCTCTGAAGCTCATCGACGAGGTCGGGATCCAGGCGCTGACCCTGCGTATGCTCGCCGAAGCCCTGGACTCGGGCACGGCGACGCTCTACCGGCACTTCAATGGCAAGGACGAACTGCTCGCTCTTGTCGCCGACAGGATCCTGGGCGAAGTCCGCGTCCCGCCCGAGGAACTGGATGGCCTGTCCTGGCGGGAAGCCGTGACCGTCGCGGCGGAGGCCTTCTACGGCACCCTGTGCCGGCACCCCCACGCGCTGTCCTTGCTGGCGGCCCAGGTTCCGGTCGGCCCCAACGGCCTCCGGGCCAGAGAACGGCTCATCACACTGTTCCTGAGTCATGGGTTCCCGGTCGGCCTGGCCGCTCGTGCCTTCACGGCCATCGGCCACTACGTGATCGGCTTCGCCATCCAGCAGCACGGGCCCGGGACACCGCGCCCCGAGGAGCAGTCGCAGCTGCGCACCTACTACAACTCGCTTGACCCGGCCTCTTATCCGGCCACGATGGCCGCGGCCGACGAGTTGACCTCCGTACCGCTGGACGAGGAGTTCCGGTTCGGCCTGGACCTGCTTCTCGACGGGCTGGAAAAGGTCAGACTCAACTCGTCGCAGGAGCATGAAGAAGTCAGGGGGCATTGAGCCCGCCTGTAGGGGTGGTCCGTCCTGCACGTCACGTGGCGTGACTCCGAGGATCACAGCTCGGCGTGACGCGGCTTCGGCTCGGCCATGCGGCTGTGTGGCACAGGTGGGATGCTCGTCCTCGATCCCCCGACGACCGTGATCCCGAAGGAGCATCCTGCCCTCCGGGATCACGGTCGCGCGTCGGCGTTGTCGGCGGGGTTCGCCGCTCAGCGCCAGCCGATCCAGTCGGCCACGGCACGGCCCATGACCAGCTCCAGGGCGCGGCCCCGCAGCCAGGGCAGTTCCTCGGTGAACATGGTCACGGCCTCGCGCCAGGAGCAGTGCAGACGCGTGATGTCGGTGCCCCAGAACATCCGCTCGGCGCCGTAGGCGTCGAAGACCTGCCGCAGTACGCCGTGCGTGCTGGCGAACGGGTATGGGTCGGTTGCCATGCTCGGCACGCCCGTGGCCTTGACCGCGATATTGGGGTGGCGCGCGAGGGCGAGCAGTGCGTCGAGGTGTGCGGCCGCGTCGGGCAGCTTCTCGAACGGGTTGATCGCAAGGTGGTCGATCATCAGGCGCACGTGCGGGTACCGGGCTGCGATGTCCCCGACGGCGGGCAGGTACGGAGGCATGACCATGATCCCCACGGCGATGCGACGCCGGTCGGCGGCCGCCCACAGCCAGTCGAGCCCGCCCGATGCGAGGCGGTCGGCCATGTCGGGCGCCGCCAGCATGAAGCGCAGACCGAGCATGCCGGGTTTGTCCAGCCACGCGTCGACGAGGGACTCGTCCGCAGCCTGGTCGAGCGGGAACCAGCCGAGTGTCGCGAACCGCTCGGGATGCTGCTTCGCCGCCTCCACCGCGTAGTCGTTCGCGCCGGCGTCCCAGATCGCCGGACAGTTGACCGCGCGGTCGACGCCGGCCTCGTCCATGGCACGCAGGGCGGTGTCGACGGTGTACGGCGCGCGCCAGTGGTGTGGCGGCGAACTCCCGGCCGCCCACAGGTGAATCTGGGCGTCGATGATCTGCATGGGTGCGTTCCCTGGTGTCAGTGCGCGATCTCGGGGCTCGGCAGGCCGCAGAGGCGCGCCCTCGTCCAGTCGGCGATCAGCGCGTCGCGGTCGTGTTTGTGGTTGTAGACGCAGTGGTTGCCGTCGGAGAAGACGACCATCTGCTTGTCGTTCGTGGGCGCGCCCCGCAGGAGGATCTGTGCGAGGTCCATCGAGATCATGGGGTCCTTGCCGCCCTGCACGACCAGGAGCGGATAGCCGGAGTTGGGTCCGTCGGCGAGCGGGGTGACGGTCTCCCAGACGCCCACCGCCCGGTCCGCGTCCTCGGTTCCGCAGGCGGCCACCATCTTGAAGAAGAAGGTCCCCATGGTCGGCGGCACGAGCCACGGGGCGTGGATGCCGCCGTTGTCGACGCACGCCCTGATTCGGGTGTCCTGTGCTGCGACGGCCATGGCGACGCTGCCGCCCATGCTGTTGCCGACGAAGCCGATCGGGCGGCCCGGCGAGCGCTCGTCGAGGAAGTCGACGGCTCGTCCGTAGGCGTCACGCCACTGGGCGGTGAGGTAGTGCTCGTGCGTGAGCCGCGTTTCGCCCTGCCCCGGTCCGTCGAGCAGCAGTGCGTCGATGCCGCGTGCCGCGAGGGCCTCACCGAGGCTGTCGAAGTCCATGGCCCAGCCCTCGACGCCCCCGATGACGATGGCAGAGCCGACCGCGGTGTCGGCCGCGGGGACGAGCCACCCCACCAGGGCCTCGCGGTCCGTTCCGATCGTGACGCGCTCGCGGTCAGCACTGAGTTCGGCGGCCTGGGCGTAGAACTCGCCGGCCCGTGCAAAGATTGCCCGGCGCTGCGCGGTGTCGGACAGCATCATCATCTGACTCATGCGCAGCAGGGCGGACGCGCGGCGCAGGTACCCGATCCGGGTCGGCCTATCGGCGGCATCCGGGGCGCTCTTGACGCGACGCACGCACACCTCCGCGAGTTCCGTGGCGGCCGAACGCCAGTCCTCCCCCTCGACCACGCGGGCACGCAACTCGACGGCATCCGCGTGATCGACGCCGTAGCCGGTCATGCGCTCCAACGAGAACTGGCGCAGCGCGGCCTGCGATTCGGCCGAGAGCTTCGACACGATGTCGTTCGTCTCCGGGCGGCTGCCGACGAAGTCGCGGGTCACTATCAGGGCCCGCCCCTCGGCGACCCTCTGCTGTGATGACATCCCTGGTATTCCTCTTGTGCGGTGGCTGTTGGGAGGCGCAGCGGTACGCCGGGCGGCTGTCCGGAGAGCTGCGGTCGGACGAATTGGGTGTGCGCCGGTACGGGGCTGTGGTCCAGCCCTTCTGAGCGGCATGGGTGACATGACCCTCTGGTCTCACGGAAGCTGTGCATGGTTCCGTGGGCTTGGCGCAGGTGGGGCCCGGTACCGACGGCGGTCGCTCCTCTGCTCACTGGAGGGGGAGAGGATCAGGGCGGCGACTGGCTGCCGCTTGGCCTCGTAGCTGCCGAAGCGAGCGTTCGGCGCACCTGCCCACCCTGCCCGGGGCCGGAATTCGGCCGGTCCTCTGCGCCCAGGGCCTGAAACCCAGTCGGCATCAGTCCAGCCGAGCAGGCAGCCGTCATGAACACATCCTTGTGGTCTTTCATGCTGTGACTTCGGGAAGGGTGATGCGGGTTCACCGATGTCCCTAAGCCGTGCGTGAAGGTGTTTCGGGTACAACGTAGCCGTAAAATTGCGTCAGGTGCAACCGATGCCGGTAAGCCACCCGCAACTCACCGGTCGACCGGAGATATCCTCAGTGGGGGTACCTGACTCGACGCGCGCCGACGGCAGTTGATCGGAGGCTGGGAGGTCGGCGCTTGCGGCTCGGGCGGCGTGCGATGCCGTCCGGGACGACGGTCTCCCGTACGGCTTCGCGGTCCGCGAACAACTCGGCTGTGGTGACTGCCTTGGTCTCGATACGGACGGCACGCTCGTTGCGCACCACCCACCAGCCGTCCGCGGTGCGGCGCGTCGTTCGTGCTCATGGGTTCATCGCTTTCAGTAGCCCCAACAGCCGGGCGGGGTCGAATTCGTTGTCCTCGCGCAGGGCGCGCAGCAGTTCGCGGACCTTGGCGGGAGACGGGTTCGTACCGAGGAACTCGCGAGTGACGGGTGGCCCCCACTGCGCCAGCCCGCTCGCCGACAGCGGAGCCCACCCCGGTTCCACGTCGGAGGAGAACAGGTCGCCGTCGGCGAAGTGCTCCACCATGAGACGGTCCGGATCACGCCAGTAGTCGAAGATCTGGCTGCCTTGGGTGTGCCGGCCGATGCCCCAACTGCGCTGGTAGCCGCGCTCGGCCAGATACTCCCCGCCTGCGGCGATCGCGTCGAGGTCGGTGACCTGGTAGGCGGAGTGGACGTACTGCGTTCCCGGCCCCAGATGCATGGCCAGTGTGTGATGGTCCACAGCGACGCTTCCCTGGTCACAGCGGAAGAACGCCATGACCGGGCCGCGCTCCCGCTGCCGGTCCAGGAAGTGGAAGTCGCTGATGATCATGCCGAGCGTGCCGAGGTACCAGTTCATGGCCCGGGTGAACGCCCGGGTCTCCAGCACCAGGTGCCCCAGCCGCTGGATCCGCGACGGCTCGCGCGGTGGGCGCTGGGTGGCGTTCCTGCGACGGTGATCCGTTCCGGAGTTGAGGAGGACCGGCCGCTGCCCAGGCAGCTCCGGCAGCTCCTCGGCACAGTGCACCACCCGCACCGGGAGGCCGGACGGGTCCATCAGGTCGATCACCTTGCCGCCTCCAGGGACGTCCGCGTCCCGCACATCGGTCGCCGTCGCGCGGGCCAGCCGGTCCAGATCGGCCCGCTCGGCCGCGCGGAACGCCTGGCCGAGATGGCCTTGCGCATGCTGGGCCCACAGGGGGAGGCTCGCGGGATCGCCCGGTGCCCTTTGCCCTCCGGCGTCGGCGACTGAAGGTGTCGAGCGCCGCCGCGACCGAGGCCTCCTCGAGGGTGTCCGAGGCGCCCGAAAGGTCAGCGGGTGCTGACTCGCCGCCTGGTGCCCTCGGTATGCGGGCGCCTGTCGGAGCCTTCGTGCCGCCGCGGGCCGTGCATCAGGCGCGGCGGCCATGCGGAACCGTGCCCAACTTGACGTGGCGTGTCCGCCAGTCCCGGCCTGCACGGTCGCCGGGCACTCTCTTGACGACACCGCCCAGCACCTCGCACGGACCGGTCCGAGCGGCACGGCGCGACAGCGAGGCAGGAGATCGCTTAGGCGAGCAGACACGGGGTGGGGCCGCGTGTGCGGTGGCGGCCATGCTGAGTGCGCCCGCGGCAGGGCGGGGTGTGTCCGAGGTCAGGCTGGACGCCGCCGTGAACGGTCAGGCCAGGCCGGCGGTCGGTTCACTCCGGTCCTCGCGTAGGGGTGAGCCGGGGCGCTGGTGGTCGCGGGCAGCGTCCTTGTTGTGCTGCCTGGCGGTGACGTGACCGCCGCCAGGCCCGTGCGTACGGCCGGGGCGGCCGCTCAGTCGGCGATCAAGACGGGGCGGGGGCCTGCGGGGGCCGTCCACGCGTCGCTGACCCGGGAGAGCGGGTAGGCGTGGGCGTCCACCTTCACCTTGCCGTCGGCGATGAGCTGTACGTAGGCGGCGACCTGGGTGAAATAGCGGCGCATGTCGAAGGAGCCGATGCCGCTGCCGCTGAGGCGGAAGGGGCGGCTGCGCAGCAGCGAGGCGGGCACGGTGGCCTGTTCGCCGGCCGCGCCGCCGATCTCCACGTAGCTGGTGGTGCCCGCGCAGGGAATGTCCGCCAGCGCCTGGAAGGCGGCCTCGGCCGCGCCGCCCCACAGGAAGTCCAGAACGAGGTCGGGCGCCTTGCCGTCGAGGGCCGCACCGATGGCCGCCGCGTCCGCGTCCTTGGTGCCGACGATTTCGACGGTCTCGGCGCCGAGACCGGCCACACGGTTGAGGTCGGCCATGCCGCGGCCCACGCCGATGACGCGCCGTACGCCGAGTGCTCGGGCGTTCTGCACAGCGAGCCCGCCGGCCGCACCGGTCACCCCGAGGATCATCACGGTGTCCGGCGTGCCGTGTTCGTCCGCGTGACCGGTGAGCGGCATCCAGGACGACATGCCCGGGTTCACGCCCGCCGCCACGGCGACCGGGTCGGTCCCGTCCGGAAGCGGGAGGGCCATGGTGACCGCCATCCGCTCGGCGAACGTGCCCCAGGGCTCCTCGACGTCACCGGTGTACACCAACGTCCCGTCGGCCGTGCGTGCCACCGCGTCCACGCCCGGCACCAGCGGGAACTGCCCGCTGCTGCTGTAGTGCTCGCCGGACGCCTTGGCGCGTACGACGGGGTGGATCGCGGTCGCGACCAGGTCGACGATCTGCTGCCCTTGTCCGGCCTCGGGATCACGGAAGTCCCGGTACTCGGGCACCGCGCCACCCGCCGTTGCCACCACTGCTGCCTTCATCATTTGCCTCCACGGCTCAAGGGGTCCTGCTGCGGCTCAGCACCGATCCGACTGAATTCCGGATGCTGCAACCAGGGTTGGGAGTGGACCTCGCTTTACGGATACATAGTAACCATAAAAAGCGCCAGGGGGCACGCGCACCTGTCATGCCTTCGAGGCAACGTTCTTCCCCTTCGGCTCCATGCTGGTCCGCGGCCCGGGATCGGCCCGGGGGATGGCCGCCGCCGGCCACGAGATCGGCATCCACGGCTGGCAGCATCGCCCCCTGCTACTCCGTGGCCCCGTCAGGACGTACGGCGACCTGGCCCGGGCGCGCGACCTCGTCGCCGAGGTCGCCGCGCGAGTAGCCGCGCCTCTCCGCCCGCCCTGCGGTGATGACCATCACCAGAGCCCACCTCGCACCTGGCCTGGGGGACCGCGGTGACCGACCGGTGCTCATCGCCGTTCACATCGATGCCGATGCCGATGCCGATGCCGATGCCGATGCCGGGCTCGCGGTCCGCGGGCCCCTGGGTCTTCGCTGTCGGTCTCGCCGGGAACGGCTCCGGGTCCGGTCGTCGCTGCTCATGCCCGGAATAGCCCGTTTTGAATTGATTGAGCAGGGCACTCCGCGATGACGACGGACAGGATGCCTAGAGCGGGAGGTTCGCATGGCAGTACGCCATCGTCTGATCACAGCCGACCCACAGACGGTGTGGGCGGTCCTTGCCGACGGTGACCGGTACGCGGAGTGGGTGGTGGGCACCTCGGACTCGTCTCCCCTGCGGGGGCGGTGGCCGCAGGAAGGCGCGGCGATCGCCTACGAGGTCCGGCTGGGGCCGGCCCGGCTGACCAACGAGACCGTGGTGCGGCGATGCGAGGAGGGAACCGCGCTGGAACTCGAAGCCCACGCCGGCTGGCTGGGCACGGCGCGGATCGCCATCGAACTGCGCCCCTGGGGCGAGCACTGCCTGGTGATCGTCGACGAGCATCCTCTGCAGGGCGTCGGCGGCATGCTGCACAACATGGGGGCCGAGGCAGTGATCCAGTTGCGGCACCGCGCGATGCTGCCTCGGCTCGCCAAGGTGTGCGAAGGGGAGGCCGAGCGGCGCGAGCGTGGCGCCGAGCCGTACAGGGGTGCGCGCATCGGCCCAGCGGGGAGCGGCCATGCCTGATGCCGTGGTGATCGGCGCCGGCCCCAATGGGCTGGTCGCGGCGAACCTGCTCGCCGACGCCGGGTGGAGCGTGACCGTCCTGGAGGAACAGGCGGAGGCCGGCGGTGCGGTGCGCCACGACCGGGGCGTCGACCCCGCGTTCATCAGCGATCTCTTCAGCTCCTTCTACCCGCTGGCCGCGGCCTCCCCGATCCTGGCGGGGCTGCGCCTGCAGGACCACGGGCTGCGGTGGAGCCACGCCTCGCACGTGCTGGCCCATCCGCTGAGCGACGGCAGCTGCGCGGTCCTCGACCGGCGTCTCGAGGTCACCGCGGACTCGCTGGAGGCCTTCGCGCCGGGCGACGGAGCCGCCTGGCGGCGCCTGCACGACGTGTGGCAGGGCGTGCGGGAGGATCTCCTGCGGGCCCTGTTCACGCCCTTCCCACCGGTGCGTGCCGCGGTCCGCCTCGGCCTACGCCTGCGCGGGGCGGGAGGCCTGCGTCTCGCGCGCAGCCTGCTGCTGCCGGTGCGGCGCATGGGCGAGGAGGAGTTCCGGGGCGAGGGGGGCAGGCTCCTGCTGGCCGGCAACGCGCTGCACGCCGACCTGGCGCCGGAAGCCGCGGGCAGTGGCGGCTTCGGCTGGCTGATGTCGATGCTCGGACAGACCTACGGTTTTCCCGTGCCGGTCGGCGGCTCCGGCGCCCTCACCGCAGCCCTCACCCGCCGACTGGACACCACGGGCGGCACGGTGCGCTGCGGGCAGCGGGTCGATGAAGTCGTCGTCCAGAAGGGACGGGCCGTAGGCGTGCGTACCGCCGGCGGCGAAATGGTCCCGGCCCGGCGCGCCGTGCTCGCGGACGTGTCCGTGCCCGCTCTGTACGGCGACCTCGTCGCCGAGGAGCACCTCCCCGCCCAGCTGCTGGACGACCTGCGGCGCTTCCAGTGGGACTTCGGCACGTTCAAGGTCGACTGGGCCCTCGACGGCCCGGTGCCGTGGCAGGCCGCGCAGGCCGCGGGCGCCGGGACGGTCCACGTGGCGGACGGTGTCGACGAGCTCACCCGCTTCGCCGCCCAGATCGCCATGCGTCAGGTCCCCGACCGCCCCTTCGCCCTGTTCGGCCAGATGACGACGTCCGACCCCTCACGCTCGCCGACGGGCACCGAGTCCGCGTGGGCGTACACCCATGTCCCCCGGGAGGTCGGCGGCGACGCGGGCGAGGAGGGCCTGACGGGCAGCTGGGACGCGGGGGAGCAGGAGATCATGGCCGACCGCGTCGAACGTCAAGTCGAACGGTTCGCTCCCGGCTTCCGCTCCCTGGTCCGCGCCCGCCGCATTCTCGCTCCGCCCACGCTGCAGTCACTCGACGCCAATCTGGTCAGCGGAGCCATCAACGGCGGCACCACGGCCATTCACCAGCAGCTGCTCTTCCGCCCCATGCCCGGTACCGCGCGGCCGGAGACCTCGGTGGCCGGCCTCTACCTCGCCTCCGCGGGCGCGCACCCGGGCGGCGGGGTTCACGGGGCTCCGGGCGCAAATGCCGCACGCGCCGCACTGCGTCGGCGCCTGCCACCGGGCGGGACCAAGGCACAACGCATTCTGGCCCGCCGTGACCGCACCGGCTCCCGGCGCACGCACAGCGACCGACAGGCGGACGACGGATGAGCACCGCGCCGTGCGGGCGACGGATGAGCACCGCGCCGTGCGGGCGACGGATGAGCACCGCGCCGAGCGGGCACAGCGCGGCAGCCGAGCGTGCTGTCCGGATCCCGGGCCGGTCGGCAGACCCGGGCGGCCACGGGACCGGGTCGCGGACGTGGGGCCGGCGCCACCGGGCCGCAGCCGGACCCTTCACTCCCAAACCGCCGGAGGCGGACCATGACCATGAACGGCGACGGACCCGACCGTGACCACCGGCGGCCCGAAGGCGTGACCGACAAGACGGTGGAGGCCCTCGGGGCACTGTCCAAGGCGCTGGAGACGACCGAGCGCGCCCGCGGCCACCTGTACAGCTTCCACCAGCTGACCGGAGCCGCGGACTTCGAACTGGACCGGGCGGTGCGGCTGCTGCGCGAGGCCGGTCGTCCCGAGTGGGCCGAGACCTTGCAGACGCAGGTCCTGGGCCGCAACGTCATCCCGGGGCACTGGACCTTCCAGGTCGTCGAGGCCTACGACAGCACCTACTACCAGCCGTTCAAGGACTTCGAACGTTCCGCCGTGGAGGAACTCGCCGACGGCCGCGACCACCTGTACGAGGCGGAACTGAAGGAAGCGCGCCGCACGGTCGGCCACCCCGATCACACCGCCCGTTCGGACACCACGCACGAGAGCGACACCCGCGCACGGGAGCGGAACCGGTCGACGACGGACGTACGGCACGGGATGCCACAGGCGTGATCCGCATCCGGTGCGGGGCCTCGGCCGGAAGAGATGATGAGCCCGGTCTGAACCGGGGGGTCGGCACGAAGGGAACGGCCCATGACAGCCAGCCCGCTCGAGAACCGCACCGTCGTCGTGACCGGAGCCGCCCGAGGGCTGGGGGCGGCCCTGGCCCGGGACCTGTCGCGCCGCGGTGCCCGGCTGGCTCTGCTCGGCCACGAGCGGGCCGGGCTGGAGGACGTCGCGACATCCCTGTCGACGCGGGCCATGGCCGTCGAGGTCGACATCACCGACGGGGAGGCACTGGCCCGAGCCGCCAAGGAGGTGCGGGCGCGTCTGGGCCCTGTCTCGGCCGTCGTGGCGAACGCCGGCATCGCGCAGGGCGGCCCGTTCGCCGCCTCGGACCCGGCCGGCTGGCGCCGTGTCATCGACGTCAACCTGATCGGCAGCGCACTCACGGCCCGGACCTTCCTGCCGGACCTCATGGCGACGGCGGGCTACTTCCTCCAGGTCGGCTCCCTCGCCTCCTTCGGCGCCGCGCCCATGATGAGCGCGTACTGCGCCTCAAAAGCGGGGGTGGAGGCCTTCGCCCACGCGTTGCGGGCCGAGGTGGCCCACCACGGAGTGGCCGTGGGCGTCGCCTACATCAACTGGACCGACACGGACATGATCCGTGACGCCGACCGGCACGCGGTGCTGCGTGAACTGCGCGCCGCCATGCCGGCGCCCGCTCGCCGCGTGCATCCGGCCGACCGGGTCGCCGCGCGCCTGGCATGGGCCGTGGAGCACCGCCGTACCGCCGTCTACATGCCCGCCTGGCTGCGCCTCGTCCAGGCTGGGCGCGCCGCGCTGCCGCCCGTCGTGCTCCGCGTGTCACGTCGCCGGCTGCCCCGACTGGAGGCCCGCGCACCCTTCCGCTCCACCGGCCCGCTCGGAGCGGGCGGACGCGCCGACGAGTGGTCGGCACGTCAGGACCGAGGTGAGGAAGACCCCGGCGAGGGTGAGCACGCAGGGCCTCGGCAGGGCCGCCCGCGGGATGTCCGACCATGACCACGTACGGCGGGTGTGTCGACACATGGGTCCGTGCGTGGGGCCGCCTCGCACCGGGAACGTGCTGGACCGCCCTGTCAGGGGCGGGGACGTAGTTCCGGAGCGCTCGGTGGCCGGCCGGTGAGGTTGGTGATCAGCTCGGTGCACAGGTCGCGGAGTTTGATGTTGCGGTGCTGGGAGGCGGACCGCAGGATGCCGAAGGCCTCGTCGGCGGAACAGCGGCGCTGTCCCATGACCACACCGAGAGCCTGGTCGATGACGCTGCGGGAATGCATGGCGGTATGCAGCTGGTCGGCGAATTCCTGGGTGTCGGTGATGCGCTGGGCCAACGAGATGGCCCCGGTCGCTTGCGCGGCGAGCGAACGCAAGGCGGTGAGATCCGCCTGTGCGAACGCGTCCGGCGGTGCGGCGTAGAGGTTGATTGCGCATGTCGTGTGGGTGTGGGCGGCGATCGGCAGTGAGAGGGAGGAGCGGATCCCGAGGGCCGCGGCGTACGGGGGATAGTCGCCCCACCGGGACTCCTGCAGCATGTCCTTGACGAGCAGTTCCTCGCCGCTGCGCAAAGCCTGCAGACAGGGGCCGTCGTCCTGCCCGTACTGCTTCTCGTCCAGCTTCGGGGCCGCGGTTCCGGCGCTGACCACGGTGAGCGGCCGCCCGTCGCGTTCCAGGGTGAGTCCGGCGCCTTGGGCGCGGGACAGCTCGAGAGCGGCGTCGGCCAGTGTCTGCAGGAAGTCTTCCAGCGAGTCGGTCTCCAGCAGCCACTGGGTGAGGTGGCTGCTGCCATATGCTTCGTCGGCGCTCATCTCAAGTTCCTTCACGGGGCCGCGGCCCTGTTGTCGGCATCTCGTCGTGCCACCGGGGCGACGGAGTCCAACGTCCGAAGGAAACCTCCAGTGCGGCCGCCACTGACACCAGCGCAGTCACCGGCGCAGCGCGCGTCCCTACTTCGAACGCTACGCCACCTGAGTTCAGGCAGGCGATCACCCTCGCTGTCACGAGCCGTGGGGCATCGAGGGCGATCCAGGTTGGCTGTGGTGTCGTCGGCTGTCTCACCTCGAGCACTTGGCCGCCGCGCAGCCGCCGCGATCACGGGTGACGGGTGAACGGGCCGCCCGACCGGGCTTATGGGCATCACGAGCGTCAGGGGGCGGGTGACGAGGGCCCGGGTGACGAGGGCCCCGGCATGACGATCGGTGCCTCGCCCTCGGCGCGGGCGCGCGCTACGACGGTCTCGACCTGCTCGCGGGTGACCTCCTTGTAGAGGCGTTGCCCGTGGGCGTCGGTGATGTCGATGACGATGCCGGTCCACTCCTCGGCGGGCTCCTCCGACACACGCCCGAGCTGGTACTCAGCATCCTGGAGCAGCGGAGGGCCCCGGTTCCGACGATCCCGACCGCGGTCGGGGCTGTGATGACTCAGCCGTCCGGCTCCGGTCTCCAGGACTGAGGGCCGGAGCCGCGCCAGTCGATGAGTGGAGACAAAGGCAGCTCGGCGGGATCGATGTCCAACCCGGCGCGTCGCAGGAACTCGGCGATGTCGGCGAGGTTGTGGGCCAGGCCGAGGATCTCCCCGTCGACGCGCACGCGCCGGCCGCCTGTCGGCGACGGCGGATACACGATGACGCGCAGCTGTCCGGCCATGGCTCCAGGATCATCCGAGCCGTACGGGCCCGCATCCGCGCAGCTCATGCGAGGATGCGCAGCTCGCTCGCGGGCCGGCGCCGGTCGTCGTATG
>NZ_JBHXSG010000056.1:0-56546 GCF_042714835.1 Streptomyces sp. NPDC058678
TGCCGGGGATGCTGGGCGGCGAAGGGCGCCCGCGGAGGCCGGGGATGCCGGGGATGCTGGGCGGCGAAGGGCGCCCGCGGAGGCCGGGGATGCCGGGGATGCTGGGCGGCGAAGGGCGCCCGCGGAGGCCGGGGATGCCGAGGATGTCGAGTGGCGAAGGGCGCCCGCGGAGGCCGGGGATGCCGAGTCGTCAGAGGGAGACACGGCACCCGGCGAGGCGGGCGCACGCGCAGAGGCTGGAGAGCACGAAGTCACGGAACCTGTGGACACCCGAGCACTCGGGACGGAGGCGGTGCCTGCCGCGGAGCCGGCCTCCGGGAAGGAGTCGGCTGCCGGGAAGGAGTCGGCTTCTGGGGGAGAGCCGGCTTCTGGGGCGGCGCCGGTGCCCGAGATGGGGACGATGCCGGAGCCGGAGCCGGAGCCGGAGCCCGAGCCCGAGCCGGTGCCCGAGAAGGCTCCGGTGGCTCACGCCCGGCCTGGTGACGTGGCCCGCGAGGCGCTGCGGAGGGCGATCGCCGCCAGGCGCGGTGGGACCGCGGACACCGTTGGCGCGGGCGACGCCGACGACAAGACGGCGCCGGAGACGGCCTCCAGCAGCGGGTCCGAGAGCGACGCGGGTGTGCCGGACCAAGCCGCGTCCGCCGGTGCCGCCGGCGGTACGTCAGGCAGCTCGACGCGGGAGGCAGCAGCAGGCGGCGGGGGCACGGCCGGTGCCGGGGCCCGCTCCGCCGCGACGGAACATCAGCCCGCCTCGCCGGCCCAGGCCGGTGGCGAGGCGGACCGTCGGGGCGTGCGGCCCGCGGACGTCGCGCGAGAGGCGCTGCGTGCGGCCCGCGACACGGCACGGCGGGCGCGGGCGGACGCCGTGACCCAGGAGACCGGGACCGCACGTCGAGCGGGCCGTACCAACCCGCCCGCCGCCTCTCCGGCTCGTGGCACCGCGTCCGGCCGGGCCGCCGACCGCCGGGCCCGTGACGTACGGGAGTTCCTCGCCGACGCCTTCCGGATGCCAGATGAGGAGCAGGGAGACAGCGACGTTCCGGAAGAGGGGATCGACAGCGCAGGACCGCCCCCGCCCGCCACCGCACCGGGCGAACCCGACACCGCCATCGACACCAACGTCAACATCGACACCCACGTCAACCTCGACAACCCTGGTGGCACCAGCACGGCGAGCCCCACCCAGACCCCGCCTGCACCACCCCGCCGGCCCTCTTCCATGGCCGCCCCCGGCCGCGACGGCGACCTGCGTCGCACCTTCCCCGCCTTCTCGCCCCGGCCGTCGGACGGCACCGGCTTCGCCGAGACCTGGTGGGGCAACGCGTGGGTCGCCGCCCTGGAAGAGGGCGCGTTGGACGCCAAGCGGCTGGCGCGGGGGCGGGCGTACGCCGAGCAGGGGAACGTGGACGCCATCACGGTGACCCCCGGACTGGTGCTCGCCTATGTGCAGGGAAGCCGCCCGCGCCCGTACCGCGTGCAGGTGCGGCTGCGTACGCTCGACGACGCCGACTGGGACCGGTTCCTCGACAGCGCCGCCGAGCGGCCGGGACACATCGCCGCACTGCTGGACAGGGAGATGCCCCAGGCGCTCGCGGAGGGCGGCGTCCCGCTGCTCCCCGGTCCCGGTGACCTGGAACCGCAGTGCAGCTGCCCCGACCGCGGCCACCCCTGCAAGCACGCCGCCGCCCTGTGCTACCAGACCGCCCGCCTGCTCGACGCCGACCCCTTCGTCCTGCTTCTGCTGCGCGGCCGTGGCGAACGCGACCTCCTCGACGCCCTGTCCCGGCTGAGCGCCACCCGCGCGGCCCGAGCCGCGCAGGACCAGGGCCCGGCCCAGCTGCCCGGCATACGGGCGAGCGAGGTCCTCGCACCCCGCTCGCTCCCGCCCCTGCCGGCGCCCCTGTCCCCGCCCCCGCATCCCGAGCAGCCCCCGGTGTACCCCGGGGCCCCGGGCGGCCCGGACCCCTTCGCACTGGACCAGTTGGCGACCGACGCGGCGGCCCGCGCCCACGCGCTGCTCGTCACCGGCCGCGACCCGGTCGGCGAACTGACTCTGTGGCAGGACGCGGTGCGGCTCGCCGCGGCCCGCCCCGGTTCCGGCCTCACGGCCGGCACCCGCGCCCTGTACGCCGCACTCGCCTCCGCCGCCGGCCGTGCCCCGTCCGAACTGGCCCGCGCCGTCGCCGCCTGGCGTCAGGGCGGACCGGCGGGTCTCGCCGTCCTCGAAGAGCCCTGGGACCCGCCGGCCGGCCGTTTCGACCGTGCCCGCCCCCTGCTCCTCGCCGCCGACCTTCCCGCCTTCCGCCCCTGGCACAACCACCTCACCCACCCCAGAGGCCATGTCCAGCTCCGCCTCGGCCGTGACGGCCTGTGGTACGCCTACGAGTCCGAGCCGGGCCACGACGACTGGTGGCCCCGTGGCACCCCCGACCTGGACCCGGTCGGCGCCCTCACGGGCCTGGGCTCAGGCGGCGAGTTCTGAGCCGTCGCTGTTGTGGATCTTCCTTCCCGTGGAGGCGGTGTGAGAGTTCCCCGCTGATGTTCGGGAGGCAGGTGTGAGGACTGGGGGCCCAGCGGTCGGCACGCTGGAAAAGGCGGTTAGCGTGGAGCGGTGAGTGAGACGAAGAGCCCCGCCCTCCAGTACCGGTTCGACGGCCCGGAAGACGCCCCGGTGCTCATCCTCGGCCCCTCGCTCGGTACCACGTGGCACATGTGGGACCGGCAGGTTCCCGAGCTGGCCAAGCAGTGGCGTGTCTTCCGGTTCGACCTGCCGGGACACGGTGGCGCCCCCGCCTACCCGGCCGGCTCGGTCGCCGACCTGAGCACCCGGCTGCTGGCCACCCTCGACGGGCTGGGCGTGCAGCGCTTCGGCTACGCGGGCTGCGCCCTCGGCGGCGCGGTCGGTATCGAGCTGGCCCTGCGCCACCCCGAGCGGGTCGCCTCGCTCGCCCTGATCGCCGCCTCGCCCCGCTTCGGCACGGCCGACGAGTTCCGGCAGCGCGGGGTGATCGTCCGGACGAACGGGCTCGACCCGATCGCCCGCAGCTCCCCGGACCGCTGGTTCACCAGCGGGTTCGCCGCCGCGCAGCCCGCGATCACCGAGTGGGCCGTGCAGATGGTGCGCACCACCGACCCCGGCTGCTACATCGCGGCCTGCGAGGCGCTGGCCTCGTTCGACGTACGGCCCGAACTCGGCCGGGTCGGTGTGCCGACCCTGGTCCTGGTCGGCTCGGACGACCAGGTCACCGGCCCCGCCGAGGCCCGCACCCTGGTCGCCGGCATCCCGGACGCCCGGCTCGCCGTCGTCCCCGGCGCCTCCCACCTGGTGCCGGTCGAACAGCCCGCCGCCGTCACCGACCTCCTGGTGAGACATTTCTCCACCGCCTGGCAGCCCGCCTTCGACTCCACCACCGGCCAGATGGCGGCCATCGTGGCGTCACCGGTCAAGCCGGTGCTGTCGGCCGCGCCGCCGCAGCCCGCGCCCCGCGCCGAGATCGCCGCGGCCGCCGCGGAACCCCAGATCATGGGGCGCCCGGACCCCTACGACGCCGGCCTCAAGGTCCGCCGCGAGGTGCTGGGCGACGCGCACGTCGACCGGGTCCTCGCGCAGGCCGACGAGTTCTCCGGGGACTTCCAGGAGTTCATCACCCGCTACGCCTGGGGCGAGATCTGGGACCGGCCCGGCCTCGACCGGCGCTCCCGCAGCTGCGTCACGCTCACCGCCCTGGTCGCCGGCGGCCACCTGGAGGAACTCGCTTTCCACACCCGCGCCGCCCTGCGCAACGGCCTCACCCCGGCCGAGATCAGGGAGGTGCTGCTGCAGGCGGCCGTGTACTGCGGCGTACCGGCGGCCAACAGCGCGTTCAAGGTGGCCCAGCAGGTCATCCGCGAGGAGACCACCCCGACGGAGTGAGCCCCGCGCGGCGGCCGGAGGCAGGATGGAACCCATGAAGCTCACGAAGATGTCGCACGCCTGCGTCCGCCTCGAGAAGGACGGACGAACGCTCGTCCTCGACCCCGGGGGATTCAGCGAGCTGGACGCCGCGGCCGGCGCGGACGCCGTCCTGATCACGCACGAGCACCCCGACCACTTCAACGAGGAGCGGCTGCGGGGCGTCATGGACGCCGACCCGGCCACCGAGATCTGGACCCTGAGGTCGGTCGCGGAGAAGATCTCCGCCGCCTTCCCGGGCCGCGTCCACACCGTCGGCCACGGCGACACCTTCACCGCCGCCGGCTTCGACGTCCAGGTCCACGGCGAACTGCACGCCGTGATCCATCCGGACATCCCGCGCATCACCAACGTGGGCTTCCTCGTGGACGACGGCAGGGTCTTCCACCCCGGCGACGCCCTCACCGTCCCCGAGCACGCCGTCGAGACGCTGATGCTTCCCGTCATGGCCCCCTGGAGCAAGATCTCCGAGGTCATCGACTACGTCCGCGAGGTCGGGCCGCAACGCGCGTACGACATCCACGACGCCCTCCTCACCGACCTCGCCCGTCCGATCTACGACAACCAGATCGGCGCGCTGGGCGGGTCGAAGCACCTGCGGCTGACGCCGGGGGAGTCGGCCGAGGTGTGACGGCCCCCGGCCCCCGGGCGGGCCGCGTTGTCAGAGCCGCCCGGTAAGTTGTCGGGCATGCGCATCGCGACCTGGAACGTGAACTCGATCACCGCCCGCCTGCCGAGGCTGTTGGCCTGGCTGGAGAGCAGCGGCACCGACGTGCTGTGCCTCCAGGAGGCCAAGGTCGCCGAGGAACAGTTCCCGCTCGACCAGCTGCGCGAGCTGGGCTACGAGGCGGCGGTACACGCCACCGGCCGGTGGAACGGCGTGGCGGTGCTCTCCCGCGTCGGTATCGAGGACGTGGTCAAGGGCCTGCCGGGCGACCCCGGCTTCGACGGCGCCCCCGAGCCCCGGGCCATCTCCGCGACCTGCGGCCCGGTCCGCGTCTGGTCGGTGTACGTGCCGAACGGCCGCGAGGTGGACCACCCGCACTACGCGTACAAGCTGCTGTGGTTCGAGGCCCTGAAGGCGGCCGTCGCGGGCGACGCGGGCGGCAGCCGCCCCTTCGCGGTCATGGGCGACTACAACGTGGCCCCGACGGACGAGGACGTGTTCGACGTCGCCGCCTTCGAGGGCGCCACCCACGTCACCCCCGCCGAGCGTGCCGCCCTGGCCTCCCTGCGCGAGGCGGGCCTGTCGGACGTGGTTCCGCGGCCCCTGAAGTACGAGCACCCGTTCACGTACTGGGACTACCGCCAGCTCTGCTTCCCCAAGAACCGCGGCATGCGCATCGACCTGGTGTACGGCAACGAGCCGTTCGCCAAGTCCGTCACCGACGCGTACGTGGACCGCGAGGAGCGCAAGGGCAAGGGCGCGTCGGACCACGCGCCGGTCGTGGTGGACCTGGACGTGTAGTCACCTCCCGCGAGCAGTCGCAGGTCCAGCGACCGCACAACCCCGGACCCATCGGCGCACGACGGACTCCTCCCGATCACGACCCGCTCACCACGAGACGGAAGACGCATCGCGAAGCCGGAGAGGCGCCGGTGGCGCGTCAACGAGCCATGCACGAACCCGGCGTGAAGTCGACCGGAATCGAGGGCCCGCGCGCCTGTGGTGCGCACGGCGGTGTGGATGACACGCTGGGCGTATGAAGATCCCTTTTCTGGGCAACCGGCGTGAGAAGCCCGATGCCCCCGACCCCGAGGGCATCGCCGAACTCCTCTCCGAATGCGAGCTGCTGCGTTCCCAGGCGTCCCGGGAGGGCGTCCAACTCGACGACACCGTCGCCTCGTTGGAGGCGCTGGACCAGCTGGTGCCGCGCTGGCGGGACGACGAGGAGGTGCTGCCGTGGCTCGGCAACGACGCCGGGCTCTACCTCGGCACGGTCATCGTGCGCACGGTTCCGGGCGCCGCGTGGGACCTGTGGCCCGGCGGCCAGCCCGTCATCCGGCTCGCCTCCGGCCGCGAGTTCGACGTCGTGGCCTCCGGGCACGAGTGGGCGAGCAGCGGGGTGCCCGAGCTCTCGCAGCTGTACGCCGAAGTCGCCGAAGCGTGAATGTCTGGCCCACAGGCCGCCGCAAATACGGCTAATGCCCGAAAAGTGCGTGTCGCCCCTTAAGTGCGATCTTGCCCGGATAGGTTGCGGCAACCACGACACAGCTGAGAGTGAGTAGGGCTGGGCATGGCCGTCGATCCGTTGATCGAACTGCGTGACGTCAACAAGTACTACGGGGAGCTGCATGTCCTGCAGGACATCAACCTCACCGTCGGCAAGGGGGAGGTGGTCGTCGTCATCGGGCCTTCGGGGTCCGGGAAGTCGACCCTGTGCAGGGCCATCAACCGGCTGGAGACCATCCGCTCCGGTTCCATCACGCTGGAGGGGCAGCCGCTGCCGGACGAGGGCAAGGCCCTCGCGCGACTCCGGGCCGACGTCGGCATGGTTTTCCAGTCCCTCAACCTCTTCGCCCACAAGACGGTCCTGCAGAACGTCTCGCTGGCCCAGATCAAGGTCCGCAAACGCAAGAAGGAGCAGGCCGACAAGCGCTCGCACGAACTTCTCGACCGCGTCGGCGTCGCCGACCAGGCGGACAAGTACCCGGCACAACTCTCCGGCGGGCAGCAGCAGCGCGTGGCCATCGCCCGCGCCCTCGCGATGGAGCCCAAGGCGCTCCTGTTCGACGAGCCGACCTCGGCCCTCGACCCGGAAATGATCAACGAAGTTCTCGAGGTCATGCAGCAACTGGCCCGTGACGGCATGACCATGGTCGTCGTCACCCACGAGATGGGCTTCGCCCGCTCGGCCGCCAACCGCGTCGTGTTCATGTCCGACGGTCGCATCGTCGAGGACCGCGCCCCCGAGGAGTTCTTCACCAACCCGGACAGCGAGCGGGCCAAGGACTTCCTCTCCAAGATCCTCAAGCACTGAGCGGGGGGTGCGAACCGTGTTCCGTACCACCCGTGTGCCCTTCGCCCCAGTCGTGGGAATCCCGACGAACACCGCCCCCGCGCTCCGCGACTTTCCCGGGCCGACGGCCCGTCGGCACGACCACGTGTACGGTGGCCTGTCCACCTACGTGACGGCCGAACCGATGACGCTGCTGCCGGGTGGGGGTCCCTTCACGGCCCGGAAACCGTAGGGGGTGGCAGCTCGAGAGCCCATACCCGCCCGGCAGCAGCCGGAGATCACTGCTCGCGCAGCGGAATCGACACGTACGACGGGTCGGTGGCCGGCGAGGAGAAGGTCAGCTGCGCGCCGGACGGGTTGTGCTCGACGTAGAGCGGGTCGACCGTGTCGACCACCAGGGCCAGCCGGTGCCCTGCCGGGACGTCGTAGGCCGTGGAGAACAGCTCCAGGTCGACGTCGAACGCCTTCCCGGGGGTCTGCCCGTGGAAGGTGTACGGGGCGTTGCTGACCAGCTTGCCGAGGCCGAGCGGCCCCACGTCGTACAGGTAGGCGACGAGGGTGCCGCTCTCCTTGGCCGGGGTGAGGGTGGTGTGCAACTTCGCGGTGCCGCGTACCTGTTGGGCCTTGGCGTACTTCTCCGACTGCCACACCGCGGCCCAGCGGCGGGGGAGCAGCGGGATCGAGGCGACCGGGGGCAGCTGGGCGACCTGGTCGAGGATGCTGGACAGGAAGACCACCCCGCCGTTGGCGCCCGAGTCGACGTTCGCGCGGATCGTGGTCGTGCCCGCGAGGGCGATCTTCTTCTGCGTCGCGCCCACCGACTTCCAGTCCGGGTAGCCCTCGTAACCGCCCGTGGAACGGGACTTGAGCTGGACGGGCTGCTCGCGGTCGATGCCGTTGTCCTCGCCCCTGAGGTAGTGCCCGAGCCAGCGCTCGGTGTCCGTCCACACGTCGTTGGGCAGCCCGAACAGGCCGGTGATCTCGGCGGTCGCGTGGTCGCCGGGACGGAACTCCAGCCTCTTGGGGCCGGTCAGCTTCTCGTAGAAGTCCGCGTACTGGTTGGGCGGGAAGACCGTGTCGCCCCACGCGTTGGCCATCATGACAGCGGCGCCGTTGCGGTTCAGCTGGTCGACATAGGTCGCAGCGGAACGTTTCTTCCCCCAGGCGACGAGCTCCGGTTCCTTGGCCAGGTTGGAGGCGTAGAAGTCGTCGAAGACCTGCCGGACTTCGGCGCTCTGGCGACCGGTGATCACGCTCGCGCCGTCCAGGAGCCCGGCGGCCTGGATGTGCTGGGTGCGGCCGGAGTAGATCGAGCCGATCAGGTCGGCCCAGCCGCTGAGGGCGGCGACCGCCTTGACCCTCTTGTCGTGCGCGGCGGCGAGCAGGCTGATGCCGGCGCCGTACGAGACGCCGGCCATGCCGACCTTCTGGGCGTCGGCCGGCGTGTTGGCGAGCGCCCAGTCGATCACCTTGGAGGCGTCGGCCGTGTCGGGCGGGCCCGCGACTTCTATCTCGCCGCCGGACTGCCAGAAGCCGCGCACGTTGTAACTGACCACGACATAGCCGGAGTTCGCGAGCTTCTGGGCCTGGGCGAGGTACTCGACCTGGGGCAGGCCCCAGCTCGTGGGCATGACGAGCAGCGGGTAGCGGCGTGTGCCGTCGGCGCCGGCGGGCGTGATGACGTTGGCCTTGAGGATCGTGCCGCCCTCGCCGGCGATGTCGACGAAGCGGATGGCTGTCGCCGCCTGGGCGGCCGGGGCGAGCCCGAGGGCGCTGCCGGCGATCAGCGTCGCCGAGACGGCACCCACGGTGGTCGTGCGCAGGGCCTTGCGAAGTTGTCCCACGGGTCACTCCTCAACGGTCACTCGTGTAAGTGCAAAGTGACCCGACGGTAACGTCGGCCTCTTACCGTAGGTAACCCGTCGGTAAGTTACGTGGGAGTAACGATTGGTGGAATGTGCTGAAACCTAGGAGGCCCGGTGGGAATTGCGCGGAGCGGCCGGCGTCGGGAGGGGTGCCTGTGCCTCGCGGGTGACCTCGGCGACCAGTTCGACGACGTCGGGGCCGTACGCCTGCGAGTTGACCACCTTCAGCAGCAGGACGAAGGCCGAGTTGCCGTACTTGCGCGTCAGCCGTTCGTGGTTGCGGGCGAGATAGCGCGTCGTGGCCTGGTTCGTGATCGCGGTCTGACCGCAGAAAAGGAAGACGGGCCGGGTGCCATGGCTCTCGTCGACGGTGAGCCGGGCCAGGAGCGTGTACTCGGTCCTGCCGACGTCGACGCGGTAGCGCTCGGATCCGATCTGGAAGGCCCCGCGGTCCGGAGTCGGTTCGGCGTCCACGTTCACCCGCACGCCGGGCAGCAGTGAGGACAGATGCGCGGCCATACGGCGGTTTGATGCCGGGCCGCCCACACAGAACTCGGTGCGCTCACCGAAACCCTGTCGGGCCGCGTCGTGCGGGACGACCTGGGCGTGGGCGTTGCAGTCCTTGATCAGTGCGGCCAGCTCGAGGAGCGCGAACACGTCGTAGCGCATCACCGCCAGGTCGGGCCCGGCGGCGCCGCGGTTGACCACCAGCAGCGACTCGGAGTTGTCGGGCAGCCCGAAGAAGGCCTGCTTGCGGCGGAGCTTCCGCTTCCACAGGTAGGTCCGGGCCAGCCAGCCGAGCGCGGCACTGATGCCGGCGGCCAGCACGCCCAGGACGATGTTGCGCACGTCGTCATTCATGGGCGCGCATGTTAGCGGGCGAACGCAAACCGGTGTTCGACACCGGCTCGTTGTGCCTTCCTGACGAGGCCATTGCGATCGAATAGGCTGCGCGAACGGTCTTCTGGCTGGAGGTTCGGATGCGTCGCCCTGTCGCACGGAAACTGTCGGTTCTCGCGGTCACGGCCGCCGTGGTGTCGGTGGGGGCGGCGCCACCGACCGATCCCGGCGCAGCCGTCGACAAGGTTCCCCTCGCCGTCGGCTACGGCGGCGCCGTGGCCAGCGTCGACGTGGACGCCTCCGCCGCCGGCATCGAGGTGCTGAAGAAGGGCGGCAACGCGGTGGACGCGGCCGTCGCCACGGCCGCCGCGCTCGGCGTCACCGAGCCCTACTCGTCCGGCATCGGCGGTGGCGGCTACTTCGTCTACTACGACGCCAAGTCCCGCACGGTGCACACGATCGACGGCCGTGAGACCGCACCGCTGACCGCCGACTCAGGCCTGTTCCTGGAGAACGGCAAGCCCCTCGCGTTCGCCGACGCCGTCAGCAGCGGGCTGAGCGTGGGCACGCCGGGTACGCCCGCCACCTGGCAGGCCGCGCTCGACAAGTGGGGCAGCAGACGACTCGGCAGCGTCCTGAAGCCCGCCGAGCGGATCGCCCGTGACGGCTTCGTCGTCGACGACACCTTCCGCTCGCAGACGGCCTCCAACGAGACCCGGTTCCGCTACTTCCCGGACACCGCCGAACTGTTCCTGCCAGGTGGCCGGCTCCCCGTCGTCGGCTCGACCTTCAAGAACCCCGATCTCGCCCGCACCTACGCCGAGTTGGGAAAGAAGGGCGTCGGCGCGATCTACCACGGCGACCTCGGCGATGACATCGTCGACACGGTGAACAAGCCGCCCGTGGACCCCGCGTCGGGCTGGAACGCCCGCCCGGGCGACCTCACCGAGAAGGACCTCGCGGCCTACCGCGCCAAGCCGCAGGCGCCCACGAAGGTCTCGTACCGCGGCCTCGGCGTCTACTCCATCGCGCCCTCCTCCTCCGGCGGCACGACGGTCGGCGAGGCCCTCAACATCCTGGAGAACACGGACCTTTCCAAGGCGAGCGACGTCCAGTACCTGCACCGCTACATCGAGGCGAGCCGGATCGCGTTCGCGGACCGGGGGCGCTGGGTCGGCGACCCGGCCTTCGAGGACGTACCGACGAAGCAACTGCTGTCGCAGAAGTACGCCGACTCGCGGGCGTGCCTCATCAAGGACGACGCGGTGCTCACCAGCCCGGTCGCACCCGGCGACCCGCGCGACCCGGCGGCCTGCGCCACCGGAGGGACGGCGGCGCCGACGACCTACGAGGGTGAGAACACCACGCATCTGACGGCGGCCGACAAGTGGGGCAACGTCGTCTCCTACACGCTCACCATCGAGCAGACCGGCGGCAGCGGCATCACGGTCCCCGGCCGCGGGTTCATCCTCAACAACGAGCTGACGGACTTCTCCTTCGCCCCGGCGAATCCGGCCGTCCACGACCCGAACCTGCCCGGTCCGGGCAAGCGGCCGCGGTCCTCGATCTCGCCGACCATCGTGCTGGACAAGCACGGCAAGCCGGTGGTGGCGCTGGGTTCGCCCGGCGGCGCGACCATCATCACCACCGTGCTGCAGACCCTCACCCAGTTCCTCGACCGAGGGCTGCCGCTGGTCGACGCGATCGCCGCGCCGCGCGCCAGCCAGCGCAACGCCGCCCAGACCGAGCTCGAACCGGGGCTCTACGGCAGTGAGTTGCAGACCCGGTTGGAGGCCATCGGGCACTCCTTCAAGCTGAATCCGGAGATCGGCGCGGCGACGGCCGTACAGCGGCTGCCGGGCGGGAAGTGGCTGGCCGCCGCCGAGAAGGTACGACGCGGCGGCGGCTCGGCGATGGTCGTGTACCCGGCGCCGTAGGGGTCACAGCTCAGGGGCGGGCGGCAGGTCCTCCGTACGGAACGCGAGCCGTCCGCCCTCGGCGTCCACCGTCACCCGGCCACCGGCCGCGACACGGCCGTCCAGCAGCAGCCGGGACAGCTGGTTGTCGACCTCGCGCTGGATGGTGCGGCGCAGCGGCCGGGCACCGTACTCCGGCTGGTAGCCGCGCTCGGCGAGCCAGCCGACGGCCGCGTCGGTGAAGTCGACCGCGACGCCCTGCGCCTCCAGCAGCCGGCGGGTCCGCTCCAGCAGCAGGTGGGTGATCTGCCGCAACTGCTCGGCCGTGAGCTGGCGGAAGACGACGATCTCGTCGATCCGGTTGAGGAACTCGGGCCGGAAGTGCTCCCGCAGCGGGCGCAGGATCTGCTCGCGCCGCGCCTCCTCGTCCGCGTCGGCGCCGCCCGCCCCGAACCCGATCCCGGCACCGCGCCGGGTGATGGCCTCGGAGCCGAGGTTGCTGGTCATGACGATGACGGTGTTGGTGAAGTCGACCGTGCGGCCCTGGGAGTCGGTCAGCCGCCCGTCGTCGAGGACCTGGAGGAGGATGTTGAAGACGTCCGGGTGCGCCTTCTCCACCTCGTCGAGCAGGAGCAGTGAGTACGGGTGCCGGCGCACGACCTCGGTGAGCTGGCCGGCCTCCTCGTGACCCACGTACCCGGGCGGCGCGCCGACCAGGCGGCTGACGGTGTGCCGCTCCTGGTACTCGCTCATGTCCAGGCGGACCATCCGCTCCTCGCTGCTGAACAGGGCCTCCGCGAGCGCCCGCGCCAGCTCGGTCTTGCCGACCCCGGTGGGGCCGAGGAAGAGGAAACTGCCGATCGGCCGGTCGGGGCTGGCGAGCCCGGCGCGGGAGCGCATCACCGCGTCGGCGACCACGCGGACCGCGTCCTCCTGGCCCACGACCCGCTCGTGCAGATGCTGTTCCAGGCCGAGCAGCCGGTCCTTCTCCTCCTCGGTGAGGCTGCTCACCGGGATGCCGGTCTGCCGCGACACCACCTGGGCGATGGCCTCGGCGGTGACCTCCAGGTGCTGCCCCTCGTCCGCCTCGCCGTCGCCGCCAGCCTCGGTGATCCGCTGCTTCAGCTCGCCGATCCGGTCACGCAGCTGCATGGCCTGCTCGTACTGCTCGTCCGCGACCGCCTGGTCCTTGTCGGCGATCAGCTGCTCGACCTCGCGCTCCAGGGCCCGTACGTCCGTGCCCTTCGTCCGGGCGTGCAGCCGCACCCGGGCACCGGCCTGGTCGATCAGGTCGATGGCCTTGTCCGGCAGGCGGCGGTCGGAGAGATAGCGGTCGGACAGTTCGACGGCCGCGACCAGCGCCTCGTCGGCGTAACGGACCTGGTGGTGGGCCTCGTAACGGTCGCGCAGCCCGCGCAGGATCTCGAGCGCGTCCGCGGGGGTGGGCTCCGGGATGAGGATCGGCTGGAAGCGGCGGGCCAGCGCCGCGTCCTTCTCGATCCGCCGGAACTCCTCCAGCGTGGTGGCGCCCACGATGTGCAGCTCGCCCCGGGCCAGGGCCGGCTTGAGGATGTTGCCGGCGTCCATGGATCCGCCCTCGCCGCCGCCTCCGGCGCCGACGACGGTGTGCACCTCGTCGATGAAGACGATCAGCCGGTCGGAGTTGGCTCGGATCTCGCCGACGATGTTGTTCAGCCGTTCCTCGAAGTCACCCCGGTAGCGGGTGCCCGCGACCACACCGGTCAGGTCCAGGGCGAACACCCGCCGGCCGACGAGCACGTCCGGCACGTCACCGTCCGCGATGCGCTGGGCGAGTCCCTCCACGACGGCGGTCTTGCCGACGCCCGCGTCCCCGATGAGCACCGGGTTGTTCTTGCCGCGCCGGGAGAGCACCTCGATGGTCTGCTCGATCTCCTCGTCCCGCCCGATCACCGGGTCGATACGGCCCTTGCGCGCCAGGTCGGTCAGATCGCGGCCGTACTTGTCCAGGGTGGGCGTGGACGCGGAGCGCGGCCGTTCGATGCTGGTCTGCCCGCCGTCCGGGGCCGACTCCGGCGGGAGGGCGGAGGGCGCGAAACGGGCCGAGTTCAGGATGTGCCCGGCCGCCGAGTCGGGGTTCGCCGCGAGGGCGCTGAGCACGTGCTCCGGGCCGATGTAACCGGTGCCGCGGGCCCGGGCCAGGTCGTGCGCGTCCAGCAGGGCGCGCTTGGCGGCCGGGGTGAGCGACAGCGAGGTCGGCGGCGGCACCTCGCCCGGCGGGTGCTGGACCGGGCCCGAGCGCTCGTCGATCTCCGTCGCGAGGGAGTCGGGATCCGCGCCGGCCCGGCTGAGCAGGCTCCTGGTCGGTTCGGCGGACAGCGCGGCCCGCAGCAGATGCTGGGTGTCCAGATCCCGGCTGCCGTGCTCGGCGGCGTACTGGGCGGCGCCCCGCACCAGTTCCCGGGCGGGCTGACTGAGCAGCCGCCCGATGTCGATCTGCCGGGGACCGGGGCGCGGTCCGCCGAAGAATCGGGCGAGGAATTCTCCGAAGGGGTCGTAGCCTTCTGAGCCGGTGAAGCCGCTGGTCATGGCGTTCCCATCCGGCGTCCCTGCGCGGGCCCGGGACGCCCTCGCTGATCGACGTGCCGGAGTCGGGTAACCCACGTGACAGGTGGTTACACCCCTGGGCGCGCTCGTAGAACACCTTCGCACGAACGAGGGGAGGGGGCACCTTCAGAGAGCCCGGCGGGCGTCTTCCCGGGACCGGGCACTCCTCCCGGCCGCCTCCCTCCCCGGCCCGTCGCGCCCAGGGGCGCGGAGCGACGAGCGGCGTCGGTCAGCGTGCCGTCAGGATCCGCGGTCCCGCGTCCGTGATCGCCACCGTGTGCTCCACGTGCGCCGCGCGCGAGCCGTCGTCGGTCCGCAGGGTCCAGCCGTCCGGTGCCTCGTGGTAGCCGTCCGTGCCGCCGCCGATGAGCATGGGCTCGAGCGCCAGGGCCATGCCGTGCCGCAAGGGGAGACCGCGCCGGGGGCGGCCCTCGTTGGGGACCGGCGGGTCCTCGTGCATGCGGCGGCCGATGCCGTGGCCGCCGAAGCCGTCCGGGATGCCGTACCCCGCCGCCCGGCACACCGTGCCGATCGCGTGCGCGATGTCGCCGATGCGGTTTCCCACCACCGCCGCCTCGATGCCCGCCGCAAGGGCCCGCTCGGCGGTCTCGATCAGGCGGACGTCGGCCGGACGCGGCTCGCCGACCACGAAGCTGATCGCGGAGTCGCCGGCCCACCCGCCCAGCTGGGCGCCGCAGTCGATGGAGACGAGATCGCCGTCGCGCAGCCGGTAGGGGGTCGGGATGCCGTGCACGATCGCGTTGTTCACCGAGGCACAGATGACGGCGGGGAAGGGGGTGGGCGCGAACGAGGGCCGATAGCCGAGGAAGGGCGAGCCCGCACCCGCCCCGCGCAGCACGTCGTGCGCCACCTCGTCCAGCTCCAGCAGGGAAACGCCGACGTCAGCGGCTTGTCGTACGGCCGTCAGGGCCTGTCCCACGACCTGGCCGGCCGCGTACATGGCGTCGATGGATGTGTCCGTCTTCAGCTCTACCATGCCAATTACTATACCGGTATTACAATGACGGTATGGTACGCACCCCTCTCACCCCCGAAGAGCGCGAACGCGGCGAACGGCTCGGCCGGCTGCTGCGCGAGGCTCGCGGTGGTCGCAGCATGACGGCGGTCGCGGCCGACGCCGGGATCTCCGCGGAGACCCTCCGGAAGATCGAGACCGGCCGCGCGCCGACACCGGCGTTCTTCACGGTGGCCGCGCTGGCCCGGGCGCTCGGTCTGTCCATGGACGAACTGGCGGGACTGTGCACGTTGGCGGAGGTATGAGGGTCTTCTCGGGCAGTCGCCGCGCACCGGTCAAGATCGCGCAATGAGGGTCACGCACTGCCCCGGAAAACTGCCCGTAGCCGTCCCGTAACACAACTGGTGTTGCCTACGGACCGGAGTGCTCCGGTCTGGAGGGAGTTGGGCGATGACTCTGGATCAACTCCCCGGTAGGGTCCGGGAGTTCGCGAACTACCTGGACGGTCTGCTGGGCCGCCTGGACCAGGGCGCCGGCTGGTGCGGCGTGTTCTGGCAGCGCGACCCCGACGGCATGCAGGCCTGCCTCGACGGGCGTGAGATACCGCCCTGGGACGTGGTCGAGGCGCTCCTCCAGGACCTCGCCACGGAGTACGGCACCGCCGTCGCCGCCCCGGAGGCGGACCGCGCCCGCGCTCTGCACGCCGCCGCGCTCGTCGCCCACGACGCCCGGCCCGGAGGCAGAGACGCCCTCGGCGACCGCTTCGACGTCATGCTCCGCGAACAGCGCTACGCCGCCGAACGGCAGGCGGAACTGGGCCGGTTCCTCGCCTCCGCGACCACCCAGCAGGAGGCCGACGCCATCCGCCTCGACCTCGCCTGGGCCCGCGACGACCACGAACGCGCGACCCGCCGCTGCGCCGAACTCCGGGCACGCATCGAGGACTTGGAACGGCGGTCGGTGGGCGGAAAGGCCGAGGAGATCCGCCGCGCGCGGGCGGCGGAAAGCGGTGCCGCCTTCCGCGCCGACGAGGCTGCCGCGCGAACGGACGGGCACGGGGCGTACGGCTCACGCCCGGCTGGGCGGGATGCGTACGGCCCGTCGTCGGGTGGCCGTGACGGGTACGGCCCCTCGGGCGGTCGTGACGGGTACGGTGCGCCGTCGGGCGGCCGTGACGCTCATGGCGCGTCGGACGCGCGTGACGGGTACGGTGCGCCGTCGGGCGGCCGTGATGCGCACGGTGCGCCGTCGGACGGTCGTGAGGCCCATGACGCGTCGGATGGTCGTGACGGGTACGGCGCGTCGTGGGATGGGCGGGATGCGTACCGCCCGTCGTCGGGTGGCCGTGACGGGTACCGCCCCTCGGGCGGTCGTGATGCGTACGGTGCGTCGTCAGGCGGTCGTGGCGCGTCGGACGCGCGTGACGGGTACGGTGCGCCGTCGGGCGGCCGTGATGCCCACGGTGCGTCGTCGGATGGTCGTGAGTCCCACAGCGCGTCGTCGGATGGCCGTGACCCTTATGGCGCGTCGGACGGGCGTGACGGATACGGTGCGCCGTCGGGTGGTCGTGAGGCCTATGCCGGGCCGTTGGACGGGCGTGACGGGTACGGCACGTCGTCGGGCGGTCGTGAGGCCCGCGCCGGGCTGTCGGACGGTCGTGGTGCTTCGTACGGGGCGCTGCCGGACGGTCGTGATGATGCGTACGGCGCGCGATCGGGCGGGCACGACGGCTCGTACGGCGCCGGATTCCCCGACATGCCGCAGCAGCGTGACCTCCGGTACGCGACCGCCGCGGAAGACGATGCCGACGCCCGTCATGCCGAGTACGACCGCCCGTCCGCCCCTGAGCGGCAGGCCCCCGTCTTCGAGGAGCCGTCCGCCCCGCAGGAGCAGCCCGCCGCCACCCCCAAACAACGCAAGCGCCGGCGTGGCAGCGCGCGCTTCGCCGGGATGGCGGAGGAGGAGGCCACCCCGGTCGTCGTACCGCCGACCGCCGTACCGGACGTGCCCGCCGCACCCGTCGTCACCGGCCGCAGCCCGCGCGGCGCCCGGTTCGCCGGAGCCGCGGCGAACCAGCGGTCGCAGCAGCGGGCCGAGCCGCTGGACGCGGCGTCCCGGCGCGAGGCCGCCGGGACGGTCGAGCGGCTGGTGCGGCTGCGTGGCGAGGGCCGGAGCGGCGAGGCCCACGCGCTGCTCGCCGAGATCGCGTACTGGCCCGCGGTCCGCTACCCGCTGCTCGCCGCCGAGATGCAGCGCGCCGGGCTGGGCGCCGACTGGGCCACCCTGCTGTGGGAGGCGGCCTCGCTGCCCCCCGACCGGCTCGTCGCCGTGGCCGACGCCCTGGGCGCCGCGGGGCGTGGCACCGACGGGGAGCAGGTCCTCCGGCAGGGCGTCGTACGCCCCGCCGACGAGATCGGGCGGGCCGTGCTGGAGCTGACCGCCGAGGGCCGCCGCCGCGACGCCCGCGCGCTCCTGGACGCCTACGTCCGGGTCCGCACCGCCGAGGAGGCCGTCCGCAGCGTCGAGCCGGACCCGCAGACCCTCGTCCCGCTCCTGCTGGAGGCCGCCCGGGACGCCTCGGACGAACTCCACCGGGACCTGGTCCACGCCCTCAGGGTGGCAGGCTTCAGCGCCTGACCGGGCTTGACCGACCGGCCTGGTCATTGGCGCGGGACTCACCGACCGGAGGATTCCTGGCTCGGAACCAGCCCGGTTACATCGGCGTAAAGAAAACCCTGCACGCTGGGTGCTCGCGGCACATCGAACGCGATTCACACGATCGAGTGGGCGGGCGTCCTTCCCGGCGGGGACTTTGCCCTCTACGGTCGGCGTACACGCGCGTAGACGCCTCTGACGTCACCGTCGAAGGAGCAGCTCATGGCCAACGTCGTACGTGCCGCCCTCGTCCAGGCCACCTGGACCGGCGACACCGAGTCCATGGTGGCGAAACACGAGGAGCACGCCCGCGAGGCGGCCCGCCGGGGTGCCAAGATCATCGGCTTCCAGGAAGTCTTCAACGCCCCCTACTTCTGTCAGGTCCAGGATCCGGAGCACTACCGCTGGGCCGAGCCGGTGCCGGACGGGCCGACGACGCGTCGTATGCAAGAGCTCGCGCGCGAGACGGGCATGGTGATCGTCGTCCCGGTGTTCGAGGTCGAGCAGTCGGGCTTCTACTACAACACCGCGGCCGTGATCGACGCCGACGGCACCGTCCTCGGCAAATACCGCAAGCACCACATCCCGCAGGTCAAGGGCTTCTGGGAGAAGTTCTACTTCAAGCCGGGCAACGTCGGCTGGCCGGTCTTCGACACCGCCGTCGGCAAGGTCGGCGTCTACATCTGCTACGACCGGCACTTCCCGGAGGGCTGGCGGCAGCTCGGCCTGAACGGCGCCCAGCTCGTCTACAACCCGTCCGCCACCCACCGCGGACTCTCCTCCCACCTCTGGCGCCTCGAACAGCCGGCCGCCGCCGTCGCCAACGAGTACTTCGTCGCCGCGATCAACCGGGTCGGCGTCGAGGAGTACGGCGACAACGACTTCTACGGGACGAGCTACTTCGTCGACCCGCGCGGGCAGTTCGTCGGGGACACCGCGGGCGACAAGGAAGAGGAACTCGTCGTCCGCGACCTCGACTTCGACCTCATCGAAGAGGTACGGCAGCAGTGGGCGTTCTACCGCGACCGCCGTCCCGACGCCTACGACGGGCTGGTGCAGCCGTGACCAAGGACCTGCTGGGCCGCCACCGCTCCGTCCTGCCCGACTGGCTCGCCCTCTACTACGAGGACCCGCTGGAGATCACCCACGGCGAGGGCCGGTACGTCTGGGACGCCGAGGGCAACAAGTACCTCGACTTCTTCGGCGGCATCCTGACGACGATGACCGCGCACGCCCTGCCCGAGATCACCAAGGCGGTGAGCGAACAGGCCGGGCGGATCATCCACTCGTCCACGCTCTACCTCAACCGGCCGATGATCGAACTGGCGGAGCGCGTCGCCCAGTTGAGCGGCATCCCGGACGCCCGCGTCTTCTTCACCACCTCCGGCACCGAGGCCAACGACACGGCCCTGATGCTGGCGACGACGTACCGCCGCAGCAACACCGTCCTGGCGATGCGCAACAGCTACCACGGCCGTTCCTTCAGCGCGGTCGGCATCACCGGCAACCGCGGCTGGTCGCCCACGTCGCTGTCCCCGCTGCAGACGCTGTACGTCCACGGAGGCGTGCGCACGCGCGGTCCCTACGCCTCGCTCGGCGACGCCGACTTCATCGCGGCCTGCGTCGACGACCTGTTGGACCTGCTCGGCCACACCCGCCCGCCGGCCGCCCTGATCGCCGAACCCATCCAGGGCGTCGGCGGCTTCACCTCCCCGCCGGACGGCCTGTACGCGGCCTTCCGCGAGGTCTTGCAGGAGCGCGACATCCTGTGGATCGCCGACGAGGTGCAGACCGGCTGGGGCCGCACCGGCGAGCACTTCTGGGGCTGGCAGGCGCACGGACAGAACGGCCCGCCGGACATCATGACCTTCGCCAAGGGCATCGGCAACGGCATGTCCATCGGCGGGGTCGTCGCCCGCGGCGAGATCATGAACTGCCTGGACGCCAACAGCATCTCGACGTTCGGCGGCACCCAGATCACCATGGCGGCGGGCCTCGCGAACCTGACGTACCTGCTCGAGCACGACCTCCAGGGCAACGCCCGGCGCGTAGGCGGACTGCTCATCGAGCGGCTGCGGGCGGCCGCGGCGCAAATTCCGGCCGTGCGGGAGGTGCGCGGACGCGGCCTGATGCTCGGCATCGAGGTGGTCAGGCCCGGCACGGACCAGGCCGACCCCCAGGCCGCGGCCGCCGTACTCGAAGCGGCCCGCGAGGGCGGGCTGCTCATCGGCAAGGGCGGTGGCCACAACACCAGTGCCCTGCGCGTCGCCCCGCCCCTGTCCTTGACCGTCGCGGAGGCCGAGGAAGGCGCCGCGATCCTCGAAGACGCTCTGAGGAGCATCCAGTAGCAGTACTGCGAACAAGGGAAACGCCGCCATGACCACCACCTCACAGACCTGGGAGCCGGTGGAGCCGACCCTGTCGGTCCGCCAGGTCCTGACGCTCGAGCGGGTCCTCGCAGGGGAGCCCGAAGTGGTGGCAGGCGCGAGTCAGCTCGACCGGGCCGTGCGCTGGGTGCACGTCGCCGAGGCCGCCGACGTGGGCGTGATGCTCAGCGGCGGCGAGATGGTCCTCACCACCGGAGTGCTGCTCACCGGCGACGAGGGCGCGCAGGCCGAGTACATCCAGTCCCTGCACCGGGCGGAGGCCGCGGCCGTCGTGCTGGGCCTGGGACGGGCCTTCCCGGCCCCGCCGGACGTGATGCGCCGGGCGGCCGAGCGGTGCGGGCTGCCGATGATCGTCCTGCACCGGCCGTTCCCCTTCGCCGAGTTGACGGAGGAGGTCCAGTCCCGGCTGGTGCGGCGGAAGTTCGCCGCCGTCAGTCTGTCCGAGGCGGTACGAACCGCGCTCACCGGGCTCATCACCGCGGGCGCGCCGCTGCAACGCCTGCTCGACGAGGTCGCCCAGCACAGCGGCTGTCCCGTCGTCGTCACCAACCTCGCCCACCGTGTCCTCGCCACCGCGGGGGAGCGGCCCGCCGTGGACGACGTGCTGCGCGACTGGGAGCGCATCGCCCGCCAGGCCGGCGGCAACGAGGTCGACGGCTGGATCCGCGCGGAACTGGCCGGACGGGGAGAGCGGTGGGGCCGGATCACGCTCTGCGGCTACCGCGGTGACACCGCCACCGGGCGACTGCTCGCCGACCGGGCCGCCGAGGCCCTGGTCCTGCACCGCATGCTCGGCGGCAACTCCGCGCACAGCTGGGAGGAGCAGTCCGCGCAGAGCCTGCTGACCGACCTGGTCAGCGGGATCGTCCCGGCACGGCAACTGCTGCCGCGGGCCCGCGCGGCCGGCCTCCCCGTCAACCGGCGCAGCTTCGTCCCGCTGGTCGTGCGGCACGGCGAACCGGCCCAACTCGACCGTGTCCTGCGCATGGTGGGGATGCCCGGACTCGTCGCCGAACTGGCCGACGGAGCCGTCGCCGTCCTGCTGAGCCTCGCCCGCGACCAGGACGCGACGGCCCTCGCCGCGCACTTCGCCGCCCGGCTGCGGACCGAGTCCGGTTCCTCGAAGGCCGTGGTGGCGGCGGCCGACGAGCGCACCGTCTGGGACGACGTCCCCGCCGGGCTGCGCGAGGCCCAGCACGTCGCCGACGCCGTGGCGGACTCCTCGGCCGTCCTGGACCTCCCGGCCGTCGTGCGCCTGAAGGACGTCCACCTGCGTGGTCTGATACGGCTGCTGCGCGACGACCCGCATGTGCAGTCCTTCGCGGAGCGCGAGCTGGACGGGCTGCTGTGCGGGGCCGGTGAGGACCTGCTGGCCGTACTGCGCACCTACCTCGCCACCGGCCGCAACAAGTCCCGCACCGCTCAGCTCCACCATGTCTCCCGCCCGGCGCTCTACCGCCGGCTGGAGTCGATACAGGCCCGGCTCGGTGTCGACCTCGACGACTTCGAACAGGCCGCCTCGGTGCACATCGCGCTCCTCGCGCACGACGCGCAACAGGCCTGAAACATGCGACTACCTGGGAAAACGGCGGTGAAACATGGGCCCACAGCAGGGTGACACGGTGCCACGCCGCACGCCCGCAGACGTGACACCGTGCAACTCAAACCGGACTTCCGGACTTCTTAGGCTCCTCGCACACCGAGTGACCGGAGGTCCCGATGAGCACAGTGATCCGTGCCGCCCTCTTCCAGACCGCCTGGACCGGCGACAAGGAGTCGATGATCCAGGTGCACGAGCAGGCGGCCCGCGACGCCGCCGCGCAGGGTGCCCAAGTCCTGTGCTTCCAGGAGCTGTTCTACGGACCGTACTTCTGCCAGGTCCAGGACAAGGCGTTCTACGAGTACGCCGAGCAGATCCCGAACGGCCCGATAGTCAAGCGCTTCCAGGCGCTGGCCAAGGAACTGGGCCTCGTCCTGATCCTGCCGATGTACGAGGAGGAGCAGCCCGGCGTCCTCTACAACACGGCAGCCGTGATCGACGCGGACGGCTCGTACCTCGGCAAGTACCGCAAGCACCACATCCCGCAGGTGCCCGGCTTCTGGGAGAAGTTCTACTTCCGTCCCGGCAACAGTGGCTGGCCGATCTTCGACACCGCCGTCGGCAGGATCGGTGTCTACATCTGCTACGACCGCCACTTCCCGGAGGGCTGGCGCGCACTGGGTCTGGAGGGTGCCGAGATCGTCTTCAACCCGTCGGCCACCTCGCGCGGCCTGTCGGCCTACCTGTGGCAGCTGGAGCAGCCGGCCGCCGCCGCGGCCAACGAGTACT
This sequence comes from Streptomyces sp. NPDC058678, assembly GCF_042714835.1. Lineage (NCBI taxonomy): Bacteria > Bacillati > Actinomycetota > Actinomycetes > Kitasatosporales > Streptomycetaceae > Streptomyces > Streptomyces sp. NPDC058678. The sequence continues at coordinate 22,467 of NZ_JBHXSG010000056.1, forward strand.
TCGTCGGCGCGATCAACCGCGTCGGTGTCGAGGAGTACGGCGACAACGACTTCTACGGGACGTCGTACTTCGTCGACCCGGAGGCCCAGTTCGTCGGCGAGGTGGCGAGCGACAAGGAGACCGAACTGGTCGTCCGCGACCTGGACCTGGCCAAGCTGCGCGAGGTCCGCGACCGCTGGCAGTTCTACCGCGACCGCCGCCCCGACGCGTACTCCCCGCTGACCGCACCGTGACCAGGCGGTGCCCGCGCCCCGCAAGGGGCGCGGGGCCGCGCCTGATATGCGGCTTCCGCCGCGTGGGCCCGACCAGCCACAAACGACCCGCACTTTCGACCACAACCCAGCGGAGCGTTAACGCATGAGCCGTACCGTCATCCGTGGTGGCCTCGTCATCACCGCGTCCGACGAGATCCACGCCGACGTCCTGATCGAGGACGGCCGCATCGCCGCCCTCGCCGCCTCCGGCACCTCCGCCGCCGAGGCATGGACGGCCGAGCGCACCCTCGACGCCACCGGGAAGTACGTCATCCCGGGCGGCGTCGACGCCCACACCCACATGGAGCTGCCCTTCGGCGGCACCTTCGCCTCCGACACGTTCGAGACGGGCACCCGGGCCGCCGCCTGGGGCGGTACGACGACCATCGTCGACTTCGCCGTGCAGAGCGTCGGGCACTCGCTGCGCGAGGGGCTGGACGCCTGGCACGCCAAGGCCGAGGGCAACTGCGCCATCGACTACGGCTTCCACATGATCGTCTCCGACGTGAACCAGGACACGCTCAAGGAGATGGACCTGCTGGTGGAGGAGGGTGTGACCTCCTTCAAGCAGTTCATGGCCTACCCGGGCGTCTTCTACAGCGACGACGGCCAGATCCTGCGCGCCATGCAGCGCTCCGCCGAGAACGGCGGTCTGATCATGATGCACGCCGAGAACGGCATCGCGATCGACGTCCTCGTGGAGCAGGCGCTGGCGCGCGGCGAGACCGACCCGCGCTACCACGGGGAGGTCCGCAAGGCGCTCCTCGAAGCCGAGGCCACCCACCGGGCCATCAAGCTCGCGCAGGTCGCGGGCGCGCCCCTGTACGTCGTGCACGTCTCGGCGATGGAGGCGGTCGCCGAGCTGGCCAGGGCACGCGACGAGGGGCTGAACGTCTTCGGCGAGACCTGCCCGCAGTACCTGTTCCTGTCGACGGACAACCTGGCCGAGCCGGACTTCGAGGGCTCGAAGTACGTGTGCTCGACGCCGCTGAGGCCCAAGGAGCACCAGGCCCACCTGTGGAAGGGCCTGCGCACCAACGACCTCCAGGTGGTCTCCACCGACCACTGCCCCTTCTGCTTCGTGGGCCAGAAGGAGCTCGGCCGGGGCGACTTCTCGAAGATCCCCAACGGTCTGCCGGGCGTCGAGAACCGGATGGACCTGCTCCACCAGGCCGTCGTCGACGGGCACATCTCGCGCCGCCGCTGGATCGAGATCGCCTGCGCGACCCCGGCCCGGATGTTCGGCATGTACCCGAAGAAGGGCACCATCGCCCCCGGCGCCGACGCGGACGTCGTCATCTACGACCCGCACACCGAGCAGACCGTCTCCGCCGAGACCCACCACATGAACGTCGACTACTCGGCGTACGAGGGCAAGCGCCTCACCGGCCGCGTCGAGACCGTCCTCTCACGCGGCGAACTCGTCATCACCGAGCGGGAGTACACCGGGCACGCCGGACACGGCACGTACACCCCGCGCGCCACCTGTCAGTACCTCAACTAGGAGTGGTGCATGGACTTCGGACTCGTCCTGCAGACCGACCCGCCGGCCTCGCGGGTCATCAGTCTCATGAAGCGCGCCGAGCGCAACGGCTTCACCTACGGCTGGACCTTCGACTCCGCCGTGCTGTGGCAGGAACCGTTCGTGATCTACAGCCAGATCCTGTCGAACACGAGCAAGTTGAAGGTCGGCCCGATGGTCACCAACCCGGGCACCCGCACGTGGGAGGTCACCGCCTCCACCTTCGCCACGCTCAACGACATGTTCGGAAACCGCACGGTCTGCGGCATCGGCCGGGGCGACTCCGCGATGCGTGTCGCCGGCCGCAAGCCCAACACCCTGGCCCGCATCAGCGAGGCCATGAAGGTCATCCGGGCGCTGGGCCGCGGCGACGAGGCCGACCTCGGCGGCACGGTCGTCAGGTTCCCGTGGATCAAGCCGGGCGCCGAACTGCCCGTGTGGATGGCCGCGTACGGCCCCAAGGCCCTGAAGATGACCGGCGAGGAGGCCGACGGGTTCATCCTCCAGCTCGCCGACCTCTACCTGACCGAGTACATGGTCAAGGCCGTGAAGGACGCGGCCGTCGCCGCTGGACGCGATCCGTCCGAGGTGAAGATCTGCGTCGCCGCCCCCGCCTACGTCACCGAGGACGACTCGCCCGAGGCGCTGGCCCACGCGCGCGACCAGTGCCGCTGGTTCGGCGGGATGGTCGGCAACCACGTCGCCGACCTGGTCTCCAAGTACGGTGAGCACTCCGCCGCCGTACCCGACGAACTCACCGACTACATCAAGGCGCGCGAAGGCTACGACTACTCCCACCACGGACGCGCCGACAACCCCGACACCCAGTTCGTGCCCGACGAGATCGTCGACCGGTTCTGTCTGATCGGCCCGGTCGACAAGCACATCGAGAAGCTGAACGCGCTGCGTGAGCTGGGCGTCGACCAGTTCGCCGTCTACGACATGCACGACGCGCAGGAAGCCACCATCGACGCGTACGGGTCGACGGTGATCCCGGCCCTCCACGGCTGACCCGCAACTCCGCTCTCCCCATCCCCCCACTCCTGTTCTCCCCTCCCCGCTCTCCCGGGGAGGGGGTGGCGGGGCCGGGGGAGGGAGGACCCGCCCCCACGCCGCCCGGTGCGCACTCTCGCCGCACCGGCCGCAGGCCCAAGTAGCTCCGCTACGAGGGCCTACGTCCGGCACACCGAGAGCACGCACCGAACGACGCGGGAACGCACCCTCCCTCCCCCGGCCCCGCCGGCCCGCACGGCCTTTCCGGATCCGCCCCTCGTTTGATTGGCCTGCCCATGACCGACACCGCTCCCACGGCCATACCGCCGTCCCCTCAAGTCACCCTCGCCGACGGCCGGGTGGAGCTCGCCCCGGGCAGTCCCGCCCCGAGCGGCCGCTACGCCAACGAGGACCTGCTGCCGGTCCCGGTGGAGAAGCGCACCTGGACCACTTACAACTTCTCCGCGCTGTGGGTAGGCATGGCCCACAACACGGCTTCCTGGACCCTGGCCTCCGGTCTGATCGCCGTCGGCATGGACTGGAAGCAGGCGGTGTTCACCATCGCCCTGGCCAACGTGATCGTGCTGGTCCCGATGTTGCTCACCGGGCACGCGGGGCCGAAGTACGGCATCCCCTTCCCGGTCTTCGCGCGCGCCTCCTTCGGCATCCGCGGGGCCAACCTGCCCGCCGTCGTGAGGGCGTTGGTGGCGTGCGGCTGGTTCGGCATCCAGACCTGGATCGGCGGCGAGGCGATCTACTTCCTCGCCGGGAAGCTCATCGGCAACGGCTGGAGCGACACCGCCAAGATCGGCGGCTACGCCTGGACCATGTGGCTGTCGTTCGCGATCTTCTGGGCGATCCAGGTCGCGATCATCTACCGGGGCATGGAGACGATCCGCCGCTTCGAGAACTGGGCGGCGCCCTTCGTCCTGGTCGGCGCGCTGGTGATGCTGATCTGGATGAGCAACAAGGCGGGCGGCTTCGGCCCGCTGCTCGACCAGCCCTCCAAGCTCGGCTGGGGCGGCGACTTCTGGAAGCTGTTCTGGCCGTCCCTCATGGGCATGATCGGTTTCTGGTCCACCCTGTCCCTGAACATCCCGGACTTCACCCGTTACGGCAAGAGCCAGAAGGCGCAGACGTGGGGCCAGGCCCTCGGTCTCCCCACGACCATGACGCTCTTCGCGCTGCTGTCGGTGATGGTCACGTCCGGCTCGCAGGTGGTGTACGGCGAGACGATCTGGGACCCGGTACAGCTCGCCGCCAAGACGGACAACGTCGTGGGCCTGCTGTTCGCGCTGGTCACCGTGCTGGTGGCGACCCTGTCCGTGAACGTCGCGGCCAACCTGGTCTCACCGGCCTTCGACTTCTCCAACATCGCGCCCCGCAAGATCACCTTCCGGGCGGGGGCCCTCGTCACCTGTGTGCTCGGCGTGCTGATCTTCCCGTGGAAGCTGTACTCCGACCCGCAGGGTTACATCTTCACCTGGCTCGGCCTGGTCGGCGGTCTGCTCGGCACGGTCGCCGGCATCCTCATCGCCGACTACTGGATCCTGCGCCGCGGCAAGCTCGACCTGACCGACCTGTACCGCACGGGCGGCCGCTACTGGTACGACGGCGGCTGGAACTGGCGGGCCGTGGTCGCCTTCGTGGTCGGCGGTGTCCTGGCCATCGGCGGCGCGAGCTTCAAGCCGCTGTTCGACGGGCGGCCCATCCCGGCACTGGAGTCGCTGGCCGACTACGGGTGGGCGGTGGGCCTGGGGACGTCGATGGTCCTGTACGTGGTGCTGATGCTGCTGCGCGGAAAGGATCGCCTGGAGGCGTAGTCCTCGCTTGCCGGGGGACGGTCTGAAGGGCGGTCAGCCCTGCCGGCCGTCCCCCAGTGCCGCGACCGCCTCCTTGGCGGCCTTGATGGCACCCTTGTTGATCTCGTCCGTGCTCGGCGCCTTCTTCGTCTCGAAGTCGCTGCCGTTGTACGTGATGGTCACCAGCGCGTTGGACGCGCGCACCACGACCACGCCCTCGCGGGTCTGCTGCTTGTCCTCGGTGGTGAGGTTCACGACGGAGTACGCCGAGTCGCCGAGACCGGGTACGTCCCCGCCGCCGCTCTTCTCCGCGACGGTGTCCTTGTAGGACTTCTGCGCCGCCTCGTCCGTGTCCATGATCTCGAAGGAGACGTCGAGCCAGCGGTAGTCGTACCCCTTCAGCGCGTTCCAGGAGCAGGTCCGGCGCAGCTTCGTGTCCGTGGACGGGATCTCCTTGCCGGCCGCCTTGGCGCCCGGCACGAGCGAGGTGATCGTCTTGCCGGCGAGGCTGTCGCACGGCGCGGGCGCGGCGGCGTACGTCTTCGACGCGGCCGCCGTCGACGGCGCGGAGGCGGACTGCGTGCCGGTCTTCTGCTCCTCCTTGTGCTCGGCGGCCGGTGTCGCGGCGAACGGACCGGACGTCAGCGCCCAGCCCGCCGCGGCCAGTACGACGACGGGCGACAGGCGTGCGGTGAGGGCGAGCGGCAAGGGAAGGGAACTGGAACGCACGGCGCACTTTTCGTGGGGGACGGTGCGGAAGGAGTCCGCACTGCGGACGGGGCGCCAGTTTCACACGACTCCCTGTGGGACGGAAGTGCCAACTCGCTCCGTACCTGTGCGGTCACAGCGCCCCGCCGCTGATGGGCTGTGTGCCCTGTTATGTCCTCGCGGTGGGCCGGTTGAACGCCGTCTCGATCCGGTCCACGGCCGCGAACGCCCCGTAGGAGACGAGGTGCACCAGACAGTGGTCGGTGTGCTCCGGCCGACGCCAGGCCGCGACGTCCTCGTCCGTGATGCGGTACGGGGCGAGGGCGGCAAGCAGCGCCAGACGCGCGCCGGGGCTCTCCCGCCGGTCCGGGAAACCGCTCAGATCCAGCGGCGGATGTGTTCCGTCCCAGTCCCACAGGGTCTCTTCGACGAGGGCCTGCTCTTCGGCGTCGAGGAGACCGGCGCCCGCCATGGCCGCCCTGATCAGCGCCGCGTACGCAAGGCCGACAGGCGTGCCGTCCGCCCATCCGGGGGCTTCGCCGGGGTCGGGGAGGTCGAGGAGCGCGAGGGCCTCGCCGGGCACGGCGGGGCGGCGTACGGTCCGGGAGAGCGTGCGGCCCGCGAGGCTGCGTACCACCCGGAACCGCTGGGCGTTGCCCGGCAGCAGGTTCTCGGTCAGCAGGGCGGACACGATCCGGTTGATGAAGTGGAAGGCGAGCGCGGTGCCGAGGTAGCCGGGGGCGTGCTCGCGCGGGAAGGGGTACGGCTCGGGGCCGAGGCCGCCCGGTACGCGCGTCCGCCTGCCCCACTCCAGCACGCGCGCGTGCTGTTCGTTCTCCGGCCGCTCCCCGCGGACCAGGCGTTCGGCGAGCGCGTGGTCCCCGGTGGCGTGCAGCAGCATGGTGTGCGCGTCCACGCAGAACGGGCACTTGTTGGCGAGCGACACCCCGAGCGCCGCCAGTTCCTTGCCGGTACGGCTGCCGGGGCCGGCGATCAGCGACTCGCGCATCAGCGCCCAGACAGGCGCGAGGATCTCGGGTGCGGAGGACAGGACCACGAAGGTGACGGGCTCGTCGATGCCGAAGTCGCGGGAGAGCTGGGCGTAGACCTCGGCGACGCGGCCGGTGGCTGCCTTGGGCGGCGAGGGCTCGGTGTAGCGGAAGGGTGTGGGCATGGGCAGCAGCGTGTGCCACGGGGACGGGCGCGGTCGTCGTACGGCCGAAGACAGTCGGTGCTGCGCCGAGGGGTCGGGGCGAGGCTGCTTTCTACTGCGCCGGGAGTAGTCGGGGAGTTGTCCACAGGGCTGACGCCGGTGTCGGCGCCGGAGGCTACTGTGCGTGCATGAGCGGGCACTTGGTCACAGCCAGGGTTCTCGCCGACGCGGCTCTGGCGGTCGTGGTCGGTGCCCTCGTCGTGACCACGGCCGCCTTCGACGGGGACACGACGGCCGTCGACTACGCGCTGATCGTGCTCGGTTCGGCCGCCCTGGCGTTCTACCGGCCGGCTCCGCTGACGGTGCTGGCCGCGGTCACCGCGACCGGCGCGGCGTACGTCCTGCACGCCCACCCCGGTCTGCTCGCCGCCCTCCCCGTGCTCGCCGCCGTGCACACCGCGGCCCGCGTGGGGCACCGGGGCTGGGCCGCCGCGGCGAGCGGGGCGTACCTGGCGGCGTACGTGGTGACGGGCCCGACGACGGGCGAGGTCGTGGAGAAGGCCGCGCTGCTCACGGGCTGGTTCCTGTGCGCGGTCGTGACAGGCCTCGCCGACCGCAACTGGCAGGCGTATCTGCGCCAGACCGAACAACGCGCCCTGGAGGCCGAGCGCACCCGCGAGGAGGCCGCGCTGCGCCGAGCCGGCGAGGAACGCCTGCGGATCGCACGGGAGTTGCACGACTCCCTCACGCACAGCATCTCGATCGTCAAGCTCCAGGCCGGCGTCGCCGTCCACCTGGCCCGCAAGCGCGGCGAGGAGGTGCCGCCCGCCCTGCTCGCCATCCAGGAGGCGGGCGGCGAGGCCATGCGCGAACTCCGGGCCACCCTGGAGATCCTGCGCACCGACGAACCGACCGGCACACCCGCGGTGCTCGTGGAGCGCGCACGGGCGGCGGGCCTCGGCGTCGAGCTGACCGTGACCGGCGAGGAGCGCCCCCTGTCGGCGACCCTCGACCGGGCGATGTACCGCATAGTCCAGGAGGCCCTGACGAACGCGGCACGGCACGCGGGCCCGGCGAAGGTACGGGTGCAACTCGACTATGGAGAGGGTGAGTTGGTGATACGGGTGGACGACGACGGAACAGCGGACCCCAGCCGCCCCCCGACACCCGGCATCGGCCTCACCGGCATGAGCGAACGCGTCGCGGCCCTCGGCGGCGCGCTCCACACCGGCCCGCGCGCGGAGGGCGGCTTCTCGGTGCGGGCGGAGCTGCCTCTGGAGGCCGCCGGATGATCAGGGTGGCCCTCGTCGACGACCAGGCGCTGATGCGCGCCGGTTTCCGTGCGTTGCTGGACGCCGAGGACGGCGTCGAGGTGGTGGGGGAGGCGGCCGACGGGAAGCAGGGCCTGGCCCTGGTCCGTGCCGAGGTCCCCGACATCGCGCTGATCGACGTACAGATGCCGGTGATGACGGGCATCGAGGCGACCCGTCACATCGCCGCCGACCCGTCCCTGGCCGCCGTACGCGTCGTCATCCTCACGAACTACGGCTTCGACGAGTACGTCTTCGAGGCGCTGCGGGCGGGTGCGAGCGGCTTCCTGTTGAAGGACACCGAACCGGCCGACCTCCTTCAGGCCATCGAGGTGGTGGCCCGTGGAGAGGCCCTGCTTTCCCCGTCGGTCACCCGCACCCTCATCGGCGAGTTCGTCTCCCGCCCTCCCGACCGGTCCACGGCCCCCGGCCTGGAGTGTCTGACACGCCGCGAACGCGAGGTCACCGCCCTGGCCGCCCGCGGCCTCACCAACGAGGAGATCGCCGCGCACATGGTCATCAGCCCGTTCACGGCGAAGACGCATGTGAGCCGGGCGATGACGAAGCTGGGCGCCCGGGACCGGGCGCAACTGGTCGTGTTCGCCTACGAGTCGGGACTGGTCACGGCCCGCGCCGACTGACCCGGGCGACAAATCCATTGCACACCGCGGCCGGTGCTCCGCAGTCTGAGGCGATGACGGAGACGACACACGAGCAACAGCCCGCCGTACGTGAGGAGATCCTCGACTACTACGCCAGGGGCAAGGAGGACACCCGCCTCAGAGAAGGCGGGGCGCCCGCGGGACGGCTGGAGTTCTGGCGTACGCAGGACGTGCTGCGGCGGTTGATGCCGGCGACGCCCGCGCGGATCCTCGACGTCGGCGGCGGCAGCGGGATCCACGCGGAGTGGCTCGCTCGGGACGGGTACGAGGTCGACCTCGTCGACCCGGTGCCGCTCCACGTGGAGCAGGCCGCACGGCTGCCCGGTGTCACCGCCCGCTCCGGAGACGCCCGCGCCCTGCCCGCCGCCGACTCCGGGTACGACGTGGTGCTGCTCCTCGGTCCGTTGTACCACCTGCCCGAACGGCCTGACCGGGTACGGGCCTTGGCCGAGGCGTGCCGGGTGGTCCGGCCGGGTGGGCTGGTGGTCGCGGCCACCATCAACCGGTTCGCCGGTCTGCACGACGTGCTGCGCGAGGAGCGCTACTTCACCCCGCTGCACCGCGAACGCACCGACGCCGTCACGGTGGACGGCCGCCACCACCACCACGCCGAGGACGGTCTGTTCACCGTCGCCTACTTCGCCCGGCCCGAAGAGGCGCCGGCCGAGTTCACCGAGGCCGGGCTCACCGTCGGGCGCCAGTACGGCGTCGAGGGCGTCGCCTGGCTCATGGGTGGCGTCGAGGACTGGCTGGACGACCCGGAACGCCGCGAGGCCGTCCTGGCGGCGACCCGGCGCATCGAGTCCGAGCCGACCCTGCTCGGAGCCAGCGGGCATCTGCTCACGGCGGGACGACGGCCGAGTTAGCCGTCCACGATCCGTCGAGGCCGGGCCGCCAACCCGTCAGGGGCGGCTGGTCAGGTAGCCGCCCATGGTGGTGAAGTACTCCGTGGCGGGCATCTCCCGGCCGTCCTCGGTCCGTACGCGCGTGATGGCCAGGCCCGGGTTGCGGCCCGTTCGGGCATCGGCTCCGGCGACGATCACCACGCCGTCACCCTCGCGATAGAAGATCCGGCCGGGCGTACCGCCGTAGTGCCCCTGGGACACCACGGCGGCGAGGACCTCGAGCCGCTTGCCCTTGTGGAAGGTGAAGGTGCTGGGGTACGGCTCGGACTGGGCGCGGACCAGGCGTTCGAGGTCCGCCGCCGGCCAGGTCCAGTCGATGCGGCTGTCCTCGATGGACCGCTTGTGGAAGAAGCTGGCTCGGGACCGGTCCTGCTTGGTGAACTCGGTCTGCCCGGCGGCGATGAGGTCGAGTGCGCCGATGGTGACCGGGGCGATGAGGTCGACCGTCTTGTGGAAGAGGTCGGTGGCGGTGTCCGTCGGTCCGACCGGTACCGCCTCCTGCCGGACGATGTCACCGGCGTCGAGTTCGTCGTTCATCATGTGCGCGGTGACGCCCACTTCGGGCTCGCCGTTGATCAGCGCCCAGATCAGCGGGGAGAAGCCGGCGTACTTCGGCAGCAGCGAGTCGTGCACGTTCAGCGTGCCGTGGCGCGGGAGGTCGAAGATGCGCGGGGGGATCCACGTCCGCCAGTTGTTCGCCACGATGATGTCCGGGTCGGCCTCCTTGAGGCGCTCGAACAGCTCGTCGTCGTCGGGGCGGTTGCGGATCAGCACCGGCACGCCGTGCTCTTCGGCGAGGTCGGCGACGGAGTCGCTCCAGATCTTCTCGTACGCGTGCTCGCTCTTGGGATGCGTCACGACGAGTACCACGTCGTGTTCGGAGTCCAGGAGGGCTTGCAGGGTGCGGTGCCCCCACGTCTGGTAACCGAGCATGGCGACCCGCATGGGGTTCCTCCTCAGAGCAGGGATTGACCGAAAGCAGTAAAGCAAGGCTTACCTTAGTGTGCAATGCCCTTGCTCGGCAGCCCAGTTGACGGGGCGGATCGGCGGCCGCTGTCCGTTTCGCCCTATCGACACCCTCACAGGTTTAGCTTAGGCTCACCTAAGTTCCCGGCAAGTCGCTCCGTCGGCGTGCCACTTTTCGTGCTTTCCCCACGCCCGGCAGGTGACTGCCCCGCACGATGGGAGTGACATGTCGCAGGTTCTTCCTGGTGACGTACCACCGGTCCATGACCTCATTGGCATCGGCTTCGGACCGTCCAATGTGGCCATGGCGATCGCACTCAGCGAGCACAACGCACGCGTCGGCGGGCAGGAGGCGATCAGCTCTCACTTCTTCGAGCAGCAGCCGCGCTTCGGCTGGCACCGAGGCATGCTGATCGACGACGCCACCATGCAGGTGTCCTTTCTCAAGGACCTGGTGACGCTGCGAAACCCGGCCAGCGAGTTCAGCTTCCTCTGCTACCTGCAGAGCAAGGGACGGCTGATCGACTTCATCAACCACAAGAACCTCTTCCCGCTGCGGGTGGAGTTCCACGACTACTTCGAGTGGGCCGCCGCCAAGGTCGACGACTCGGTCTCCTACGGTCACGAGGTCGTCGGCGTCGCGCCCGTCGTCCGTGACGGAGCCGTGGAGTACCTGGACGTCACGGTCCGGTCGGGGGAAGGGCTCGCGGTGCACCGGGCCCGCAACCTCGTCATCGGCACCGGTCTGCGTCCCCTCATGCCGGAGGGGGTGGAGCGCGGCGACCGCGTCTGGCACAACTCCGACCTGCTGGCGAAGGTCGACGGGCTGGAGGGCACCTCGCCCTCCCGGTTCGTCGTCGTGGGCGCCGGACAGAGCGCCGCCGAGAACGTCGCCTACCTGCACCGCCGCTTCCCCGAGGCCGAGGTCTGCGCGGTCTTCTCCCGCTACGGCTACAGCCCCGCCGACGACTCCAGCTTCGCCAACCGGATCTTCGACCCCGAGGCGGTCGACGAGTACTTCGCCGCGCCCGAGGACGTCAAGCGCCGGCTGATGGACTACCACGGCAACACCAACTACTCCGTGGTCGACATCGACCTGATCGACGACCTGTACGGGCAGATGTACCGGGAGAAGGTCCTCGGCACCGAGCGGCTGCGCTTCCTCAACGTGTCCCGGCTCACCGACGTCAAGGAAACGGCCGACAGGGTCCGTGCCACCGTGACGTCCCTGGTCACCGGCGAGGAGACCGACCTGGACGCGGACGTCGTGGTCTTCGCCACCGGCTACAGCCCCGCCGACCCCATCGGCCTCCTCGGCGAGGTCGCGGACCGCTGCCTGCGCGACGACGAGGGCCGAGTCCGCGTCGAGCGTGACTACCGCATCGCGACCGAACCCGACCTGCGCTGCGGCATCTACCTGCAGGGCGGCACGGAGCACACGCACGGGATCACGTCACCCCTGCTGTCCAACACCGCGATCAGGGTCGGCGAGATCCTGGACTCGGTCCTCGGCCAGGGTCTCAAGTCCGCTGCCGGCCAGGCCCGTCCGGTCGCCGACGGAATCGGCAGCACCGCCCGCTAGCCCGCCACCGGTCCCGCCCCCCACAGCCGCGCCCCGCCCGGTGGCACCGCACCCGGCAGGCGCGGCACTGAGCAACCCCCGTGAAAACAAAGGGATAACGTACCTCGACATGGGCACGACTGCAGTGGAGCGCCCCGCGCCCACGGGCACAACAGAGGCCCGTCGGCGGCGGTTTGTGGGTTTGGGCACGCTTGTGGTGATCCTCGTGGTCACGGGGGCGGTGTCGTTGGCGGTGGGGGCGCGCGCGCTGAGTCCCGCCGAGGTGTGGCACGGGTTGTTCGCGGCGCCGGACTCCGACCAGCGGCTCACCGAGATCAGGCTCATCGTGGAGACCGTGCGGGTGCCCCGGACGGTGCTCGCGATCGTGGCGGGCGTCGCCCTGGGGATCGCCGGGGCGTTGATCCAGGGCTACACGCGCAACCCGATCGCCGACACGGGCCTGCTGGGGGTGAACACCGGCGCCTCGTTCGCCGTGGTGTCGGTGATCGCGGTGTTCGGGTTCTCCAACCCGTTCCAGTACGTCTGGTTCGCCTTCCTGGGCGCGGCCCTCGCCGGTGTCGTCGTGTTCGGGCTGGCGAGCATCGGCCGCGGGGCCGGCAACCCGTTGACGCTCGCACTGGCCGGGCAGGGGATCACGGTGTTCCTCATGGCGACGACCACGGCGGTCGCGCTGTCCAACCAGGCGTCGCTGAACGCACTGCGGTTCTGGAACGCGGGTTCCGTCGCCGGTGTCGGATTCGACGTCATCTGGCCGGTGACCGGGTTCATCGCCGTCGGCTTGGTGCTGGCACTGACCACGCTGCCCACCATCAACCTGCTCAACCTGGGCGACGACGTGGCGCGGGGGCTGGGGGCGAACATCGCGCTGAGCCGGACCGTCGGCATCGTGGCCATCACCCTGCTGGCGGGCGCGGCGACGGCGGCGTGCGGCCCCATCGCGTTCCTCGGGCTCATGGTGGCCCACGTGGCCAGGTATCTGACCGGGCCGGACTATCGCTGGCTGGTGCCGTACGCGGGTCTGCTCGGAGCCGTCATCCTGCTGGTCTGCGACATCGTGGGGCGCCTGGTGGTGCGGCCGGGCGAGCTGGACGCCGGTGTCGTCGTGGCCCTCCTCGGCGCCCCGTTCTTCGCGGTTCTGGTGTGGCGCGGAAAGTTCAAGAACGCATGAGCGGGACAGAGTTGAAGCCGGACGGGACAGACGTGAAGCCGGACGGGACAGACGTGAAGCCATCGGTGGCGCCGGGCGTGCGGCTCGGCCAGGTGTCGTTCGTATGGCGACCCTGGATCGTGCTCGTCACGCTGCTCCTGGCGGCGGCGGCCTTCCTGGTGTTCTGCCTGTCCATCGGCGTCGGGGACTTCCCCATCGGCCTGCCGCAGGTGATCGCCACGATCTTCGGCGGGGGTGAGCGGGTCGACGAGTTCGTGATCATGGATCTGCGGATGCCGCGTGCCCTGGCCGGGCTCGTCGTCGGTATCGCGCTGGGGGTGTCCGGGGCGATCACGCAGTCCATCGCGCGCAATCCGCTGGCCAGCCCGGACATTCTGGGGATCACCGGGGGCGCCGGCGCGGTCTCGGTGTTCCTGGTGACCGTGTCGGGCGGGGCCTCCGCGGCCGTCGTCAACTCCGTGGGCCTGTCCGCGGCGGCGCTCGCCGGCGGTCTCGGCACGGGTCTGCTCGTGTACTTCCTGGCGTGGCGGCGCGGCATCGACGGCTTCCGGCTCATCCTCATCGGCATCTCCGTGAGCGCCGTGATGGAGGCCATCACGACCTGGCTGCTGGTCACGGCCGACATCAGGGACGTGGCCCGGGCCCAGGCGTGGTTGGTCGGCTCGCTGGACGACCGGTCGTGGGACGAGGTCCGGGTGGCGCTGTGGTGCACGCTCGTCCTCCTGGTCGTCGTGTCGTGTGCCGCGTTCCAGTTCAAGCCGATGCACTTCGGCGACGAGGTCGCCGCGGGCCTGGGCGTCCGGTACGCGATGGTGCGGGCCGTTCTGCTGCTGTGCGCCGTCCTGCTGGCCGCCGTGGCGGTGAGCGCGGCGGGCCCGGTCCCGTTCGTCGCGCTGGTGGCACCTCAGGTGGCGATGCGTCTGGCGCGGTGCCCGACCCCGCCGATGGTGGCCTCCGGCCTGGTCGGAGCGTTGCTGCTGATCGGCGCGGACCTGGTCGCGCGCACGGCGCTGCCGATCACGCTCCCGGTCGGCGTGGTCACCGCCGCGATCGGCGGCCCCTTCCTCGTCTACCTGCTGGTGCGGGCGAACCTCCGATAGCTGGTACAAAAGTTAGGCAGACCTGAATGCAGGGGGATCCCGTGGCCGCTCAGTACATCACCGAGATCGAGTCCGGGGTCCGTGACGCCTCGCGGCTGGCAGCCAGAGGCGTCACGGTCGGGTACGGCGGCCGGATGGTCATCGACGGTCTCGACGTGGCGATCCCGCCCGGGGTGATCACCACGATCATCGGTCCCAACGGCTGCGGGAAGTCCACCCTGTTGCGGACCCTGTCACGGCTGCTCAAGCCGACCAGGGGGACGGTCGTGCTGGACGGCGACGACATCGTCAAGCTCAGGACCAGGGACGTGGCGAAGAAGCTCGGCCTGCTGCCGCAGGCACCGGTGGCGCCGGAGGGCCTGACGGTGTCCGACCTGGTCGCCAGGGGCCGTCATCCGCACCAGAGCTGGCTGCGGCAGTGGTCGTCGGACGACGCCGCCGTCGTGGAGCGGGCGCTGGCCATGACCGGGGTGTCCGACCTGGCCGACCGTCCGGTCGACTCGCTGTCCGGCGGACAGCGTCAGCGCGTCTGGATCTCGATGACGCTGGCTCAGGGAACCGACCTGCTGCTCCTCGACGAGCCGACCACCTACCTGGACCTGGCTCACGCGATCGACGTGCTCGACCTGGTGGACGACCTGCACGAGTCGGGGTGCACCGTGGTCATGGTGCTGCACGACCTCAATCTGGCCACGCGCTACAGCGACAACCTCGTGGTGATGAGGGAGGGGGCGATCCTGGCGCAGGGGCACCCGCGTGACGTGATCACCGCCGAGTTGCTGCACGAGGCGTTCGGACTGCGCGCCAAGGTGATCGACGATCCGGTGGGCGACCGGCCGCTCATCGTGCCGATCGGCCGCACACACGTCCAACTCGACTGATTCCTTATAAAGTTGCCAAGGTTAGGCTAGGCTAACCTCACCTGCGCACGATAAGGTTTGCCTGCCCTTAGACGGGGCGCAGTGGACAGCGCGACAGCAAGGGATTTCGGATGCTCCTCCATCGAACGACGCTCAAGAGATCCCGGCGGCGGTTGGCGGCGATCCTGTCCGCCGCGACCCTCGGCGTCGGCCTCCTCGCGGGATGCGGTTCCGACTCGTCCGACTCGGACAAGGCGAGCGACAGCACCACGACTGCCGCAGCCGGCGCGTTCCCGGTCACCGTGGAGCACGCGTTCGGGACCACGGAGGTCACCAAGGCTCCCCAGCGCGTCGTCTCGGTCGGCTACACGGACGACCAGACCATCCTGGCCTTCGGCATCAAGCCGGTCGGCATGGTCGACCAGTACCCGAACCCGGCGGGCAAGTCCCCCGACATCAACACCCAGTGGCCCTGGGTGAAGGACAAGTGGGGCGACACCAAGCCCGAGGTCATCATGAGCAACGGGGACTCGGGCCCCAACTACGAGAAGATCGCCGCACTGCGCCCGGACCTGATCATCGCGGTCTACTCCGAGATCGACCAGGCCGCCTACGACAAGCTCTCCAAGATCGCTCCGACGGTGGGCCGCACCAAGGCCGAGAAGGAGCCGTTCAGCGCGCCCTGGCAGGACAACGCGCTGCACATCGCCAAGGCGCTCGGCAAGGCCGAGGAGGGCCAGAAGATGGTGGACGGCATCCAGGGCCAACTCGACGCGGCCAAGAAGGCGCACCCCGAGTTCGCGGACCAGACCGCCGTCGCGCTGTCCTGGTACGAGAACTCCGTGGCGCCGTTCACCTCCACCGACGTGCGCGGACGGCTGGTGACGGGCATCGGCTTCAAGTACCAGACCGAGATCGACAAGGTCGCGGACGGCAGCTTCTACACCAAGCTCTCCCCCGAGCGCATCGACCTGATCGACGTCGACCACATCTTCGTCATCAACGACAAGGCGGACACGGAAGCGCTGAAGAAGTTCAAGCTGTTCACCAACCTGGACGCCGTGAAGAAGGGCAACGTGTCGTACCTGCTGGACAGTGAGGGCCCGGCGGTCGGCGCGGCCATCTCCCAGGGCACCCTGCTGTCCATGCCGTACGCGATCGACGAGCTCGTCAAGTCGGCCGAGTAGGTGTGAGCGCCACCGACACGCGCGTCGCCCCGGCGACCCTGCGCACGGCGACCGGACGCGAGGCCACCCGATGGGTCGCGGCGCACTGCCGCGAGGTGCCGGGGCTGACGGTCGCCACCGTGCTCACCACGGTGGCCGGGGCGGCGCTCCAGGTACTCCCGGTGCTCCTGCTCGGCCGGGTGGTCGACGGGGTCGTCGAGGGCGAGTCGCGCTCGGTCCTGGCCACGGTCGGGGTGTGGATGGTGGCCGCCGCGCTGCTCGGCGCCGCGGCCACCGCGGTGTCGACCTACCTGATCGGGCGGCTGGGCGCGGATCTGCTGGCGCGGCTGCGGGAAGGCGCCGTCCGGGCGGTGCTCGGGATGCCGAGCGCCCGGATCGAACAGGTCGGCCGGGGAGACGTGCTGTCCAGGGTCGGTGACGATGTGGCCGTGCTGTCCAAGGGCATCCGCACGGCCGTCCCCACGGTGTTCTCGGCGGGGGTGCTGGTCGCCATCGCCACGGCCGGCATGTTCGGCCTCGACTGGCGGCTCGGCCTGGCGGGCGCCGGCGCGCTGCCCGCGTACGCGCTGGCCCTGCGCTGGTATCTCCCCCGGTCCGCCCCGCTCTACCGGAAGCAGCGGGTGGCCCAGGCCGACCGTGCGCAGGCGTTGATGAGCGGTCTGAACGGGATCGACACGGTCCGGGCGTACCGGCTCGAGGGGGCCTTCCGAGAGAAGGTCACCGGTGAGTCGTGGCGGGTGCGCGAACTCGGTATCGAGGTGTTCCGGTTCTTCGGCCGGTTCGTCGGCAGGGAGAACCGCGCCGAGTTCATCGGACTGGTCCTGATCATCGTCGTGGGGTACGCCCTGCTGGAGGCCGATGCCGCCAGCCTGGGCGAGGTCTCGGCGGCCCCGCTGATGTTCCACCGGCTGTTCACCCCGCTGGGCTCCATCATGTTCACCTTCGACGAGGCGCAGAAGTCGGGTGCGAGCCTGACCCGGTTGGTCGGCGTACTGGGGGAGGCCGCGGAGGACCGGCTGGTGGGCGACGCGGCCGTCGCCGCGGCGGACACCGCGCCGTACCCGGTGACCGTACAGGGACTGACGTTCAGCTATCCCGGCAGCGAGGAGCCGGTCCTGAGGGATGTCGACCTGACGATCCCGGCCGGCGGTTCGCTCGCGCTGGTGGGGGCGACGGGCGCGGGCAAGACGACCCTGGCCGCGCTGATCGCGGGCATCGGAACACCGCAGGCCGGATCGGTGCGCGTCGGGTCGACCGACCTCGCCGGTCTGGACGAGGCCGGGGCGCGGGCCCTGGTCAGCATCCTGACGCAGGAGACGCACGTGTTCTCCGGTTCGCTCGCCGACGACCTGCGGCTGGCCGCGCCGGAGGCGACCGACGCCGAGCTGATGGAGGCGTTGCGCACGGTCGGCGCCGACGGCTGGGTCGACGCGCTGCCCGACGGGCTGAACACCCTGGTCGGCGAAGGGGGCGAGCGCCTGGACGTCACCAAGGTCGCCCAGATCGCCCTGGCCCGGCTGGTGCTGGGCCGCTCGCCGGTGGTGGTGCTCGACGAGTCGACCGCGGAGGCGGGCAGCGAGGGCGCCGCCGAGCTGGAGCGGGCCGTGCTGGCCGCGTGCGCGGGCCGGACCACGTTGTTCGTGGCGCACCGGCTGACCCAGGCGATGGTCGCGGACCGGATCGCCGTGCTGGACGCGGGACGTGTCGTGGAGCAAGGAACGCACGAGGAGTTGGTGGCGCTGGGCGGCCGCTATGCGCGGCTGTGGCGGGCCTGGCGAGAAGGTAGTTAGTCACCCCGAGTGGATCCCTGAGCAGGTTAGGCCGACTTTCATGCCTTGGAAGGGGCGCTGAGTCTTCGATGGTGGAACCGAGCGCTCGTCTCGTACTGCTTTCTCCCACCCGCCTGGCCGACGTGCGTCGGCGAACCGGCGACTTCTCCGACGGGACCGTCGCCGAAGCGTGCGCCATCGGGCTGTCGTACTGGGCGACCGGCCGGAGCCCCGACGGCATCGACCTCACCCCCGGCACTCTGTTCGCCGACGTCCTCGGGTGGGTCGACAACGGCGGGGACGGGCCCGGCGGTTGGGAGATCGGCGCGGACGGCGCCGGCGGCTGGAGCATCGCCGTCCCGGAAGACGTCGTGCCGGCCGAAGCGCAGCTCGCGCTGGACGACCTGGCCGACTTCCCGGACCGGCCGATCGGCACCATCGGCCCGTCCGGACCGGCGGCCAGGCTCGAGGCCCTGACCGAGTGGAACGACACCCGGGCCGACCGGGTCCGCCCGACCATCGTGGAGATGTTCCGCGAGCAGGCGCGGACCAGGCCGGACGCCGTCGCCGTCGTCGACGAGCACCGAACGCTGACCTACCGTCAGGTAGCCGAACTGTCCGGTCAGTTGGCTCACCACCTGATCGAACGCGGGCTCACCGCCGAACAGGTCGTGGGCATCTCCCTGGGCCGCTCCGCCGACATGGTGATCGGGCTGCTCGGTGTGCTCCAGGCGGGGTGTGCGTTCGTGCCGCTCGATCCGCAGTGGCCCGCCGCGCGCCGGGCCGTCGTCATCGAGGACGCCCGGGTCGTGCTGCAGCTCAACGACTCCGGCGAACACGACCCGGCTGAACCGGAAGCCGTGGCCGTCGATCTCGGCGACTGGCGGTACGGTTCCCACCCCGTCGAGGGGACCGGAGTCCCCGTCCCCGGCAACGCCCTGGCCTACGTGATCTTCACGTCCGGTTCGACCGGGCGGCCCAAGGGCGCGATGATCCGGCACGAAGCGATCAGCGAGCGCCTGCTGTGGCAGGTCGACGAGATCCTGGGCTTCGGCCACGACGACGCGTCGCTGTTCAAGGCGCCGCTGTCCTTCGACATCTCCATCAACGAGATCTTCCTGCCGCTGGTGTCCGGCGGCAGGCTGGTGGTCCTGCGGCCCGGCGGCGAACGCGACCCGCACCACCTGCTGAGCGTGATCGCCGAGCAGCGCGTCACCTTCACCTACCTGGTGTCGTCCATGCTGGACGTGCTGCTGGAGATCGCGGGCGACTCCGGGCAGCTGGACAGCCTGCGGCACGTGTGGTGCGGCGGCGAGGTGCTGACCCCGGAGCTGTACGAGCGGTTCCGCACCCGGCTCGACATCCCGATGTACCACGGCTACGGCCCGGCCGAGACGACGATCGGCGTCTCGCACGTCATCTACCGGGGCGCGGCGGAACGCCTGTCGACGTCGATCGGCAAGGCCAACCCCAACACCCAGTTGTACGTGCTGGACGACGAGTTGCGCCCGGTCCCGGTCGGGGTCGGCGGCGAGCTGTACGTGGGCGGCCTCCTCCTGGGACGCGGGTACGTGGGCGCGCCCGGCCTGACGGCGGCCCGTTTCGTGGCGAACCCCTTCGCCGCCGACGGGTCCCGGCTGTACCGGACCGGTGACCTCGCACGGTTCGCCCCGGACGGGTCCCTGGACTTCCTCGGCCGGGCCGACAACCAGATCAAGATCCGCGGCATGCGGCTGGAGATCGAGGACGTCGAGGTCGGACTCGCGGAACACCCCGGGGTACGGCACACCTGCGTCGTCGCGAAGAAGAACGCGGCCGGCGGCACCTATCTGGTGGGTTACGTGATCCCGGCCACCGGGAGCGAGGACCTGCGGGCCGACGAGGTCAAGGCGTGGGCCGCCGCGCACATGGTGGAGTACATGGTCCCCGCCCACATCGTCGTGATGCGGGAGTTCCCGCTCACCGCGAACGGCAAGCTCGACCGGAACGCCTTGCCGGAGCCCGCGATCGGGACGGGCTCCCTCATACCGCCCACCACCGAGAACGAGCGCGCGGTGTGCGCGGCGGTCGCGTCGGTGCTACGGCTGGACGAGGTCGGAGTCGACCAGGACTTCTTCCAGCTCGGCGGAGACAGCATCCTGGCGATCTCGCTGCTGAGCGCGCTGCGCGACGCGGGTCTCTACGTCACGGCACGGCAGATCTTCACCCACGGCACGGCGGGGGCGCTGGCGGCGGTGGCGAGCCGTGAGGACGTCAACACCGTGGACCACGGCGACGTCGCGACCGGCTCCGTCGTGGGATCGCCCATCGTGCAGTGGCTCGGCGAGACCACGGACGCGATCGACGGCTTCGTACAGTCGGTCGTGCTGAACACCCCGGCCGACCTGACCGCCGACGCCCTCGACCAGATCCTCGCCGCCGTGCTCGGGCGGCACGACATGCTGCGCGCCGAGCTGGTGCGCGGCGAGCACTGGGGTTTCGACATCCCGGCGGCGGACCGGGCCGCAGCCTCATGGAACGAGAGCGACCGGCCGCTCGACGAGTGCGTCGCGCTCGCCACCGACGGGCTGGACCCGGCGGGCGGCGTGATGCTGCGTGCCGTCTGGCGCCGCGAGGCACGACAGCTGGTCGTGGTCGTCCATCACGTGGTGATCGACGGCGTGTCCTGGCGGGTCCTGATGGAGGACCTGGCCACGGCGTGGCGGCAGTTCTCCTCGGGTGCGCCGATCGAGCTGCCGCCGGTGGGCACGTCGTTCCGGCGCTGGACCCAGTTGCTGGAGCGTGCGGCCTTCGACGCGGACAGTTCCTACTACCGACGTCCCCTGCCGGGAGAGGACCAACTGGTCGGCAGGCGCCCGCTGTCCGACGCCGACACCGTCGCGCGGGAGCGGGTGCGGACCGTCTCGGTCGGCCCCGAGGTCACGGCCGCGCTGCTGGGCGGGATTCCCGCGAAGTTCCACGCGGGCGTCAACGACGTGCTGCTGACCGCGCTCGCCGTCACCCTGGCCCGATGGCGCCGCGACCTCGGCCAGGACCAGACGTTCGCGCACATCGAACTCGAAGGCCACGGCCGCGAGGGACAGTTCGTGGCGGGCACCGCCGGCTTCGAGCCGGAGCTGTCGCGGACCGTCGGCTGGTTCACCACCCTGTTCCCGGTGACCGTGGACCCCGGCGCGGCGGCCGACCTCACCGCACCCGCGTACCTGGCCGCCGCCCTCAAGGCGGTCAAGGAGGACCTCGCCCGGGTGCCGGACAACGGAGTCTCCTACGGCGCCCTGCGGTACCTGACCCACACCGAGTTCGACGCGCCCGCACCGCAGGTGCTGTTCAACTACCTGGGCCGCTTCGACGCGGGTGCCCCCGGCGACTGGCAACTCGCCGCCACCACAGGACAGTTGGGTGAGAAGCGCGACCCGAGGATGCGCCTGCCGCGCGCCCTGGAGTTCAACGCGATCGCCGAACCCGCCCCCACCGGCGGCGAGTACGAGCTGGTCACCACGATCTCCTGGCCGGACGGGATGTTCACCGACGAGGACATCACCACCCTCGGCGACTACTTCCGGGTGGCCCTGGCCGGGCTGGCCGCGCTCGAACAGGGCGGCCACTCGCCCAGCGACTTCGGCCTGGTGCGGCTGACGCAGGCCGATGTCGACGCCCTGGACGGCCCGGCGCTGCGGGACATCCTGCCGTTGACCCCGCTGCAGGAGGGCCTGTACTTCCACTCGGTCTTCGACGACGACTCGGCGGGCGCCTACGTCGAGCAGCAACTGCTCACCCTGGACGGCGAGGTGGACGCCGACCGGCTCGCGGCGGCGGCCACCCGGCTGCTCACCCTGTACCCGAACCTGGCCGCGCGGTTCGTGGCCCTCGCCGACGGACGTGTGGTCTCCGTGCTGGAGAGCGGCGTGGAGGCGCCCTTCACCACGCTGGACCGCCCCGGCATCACCGACGCCGAGACCCGAGACCTGGCCGAGCGGGACCGGCGCGCCGGGTTCGACCTGGCCACCGGCCCGCTGATGCGGTACACGCTCATCCGTGCGGGCGCCGGCCGGAACGTCCTGGTGCAGACCGTGCACCACATCATCGCCGACGGCTGGTCGGTGCCGCCGATGCTCCGCGCGCTGCTGGCCGAGTACCACGCGCCGGGCACCCTGTACCCGCTCGGCGGATTCCCCGACTACGTGCACTGGCTCGCCGGGCGCGACGAGGACGAGAGCGACCGCGTATGGCGCGAGCAGCTCGCCGAGCTGCCCGGGCCGTCGCTGGTCGCCGAGGGTCACACCCCGTCCGACCGGTTCGCCGACACCGCCGTGGAGCCGAAGGACGACATCGACGCGGCCGTCCGGTCGGCCGGCGTGCCGCTGAGCGTGGCCGTGCACAGCGCCTGGGCGGTGACACTGGGCGGCCTCCTGCACGGCTCGGACGTGGTGTTCGGCTCCACGGTGTCCGGGCGGGACGCCGATGTGCCCGGCATCGGGGACATGGTCGGTCTGTTCATCAACACGATCCCCGTACGCGCCCGTTGGGCCGGCACGACCACTTCCCGCGACCTGCTCGCCTCCGTGCGGGAACACCAGAGCGCGGTGCTGCCCCACCAGCACGTCTCGCTGGCGAGGATCGGCCGCCAGACCGGCGCCGGCTCACTGTTCGACACCCTGGTGGTGTTCGACGTGGCGACCGATGTGGAGGCCCTGCGCGGGCCCGACGACACGCTGGTCGTCACCGACATCGTGAACGAGGGCGCCCCGCACTACCCGTTGACGCTGGTGGTGGAGCGCACGCTCGACGGCCGTCCGCGCTTCAACCTGATCTACGACGGTGAGCTGCTGCGGGAGGCGAGCGCCCGGGCGATCCTGCGGACGTTCACCTCGACCCTCACCGGACTGCTCACGCGGCCGGACGCACCGGTCGACGACCTGACGCCCCGCCAGGGGACTCAGTCGCCCGAGGGCACCCAGAGCCCCGCGCGGATCACTCCGACGACCCTGGGCGGGCTGTTCGACGCCGCCGCGCGTCGCGACCCGGCCGCCACCGCCGTCACCCAGTGCGGTCTCGACGGCGGGACCCGGTCACTGACCTACGGCGAACTGGCCCACGCGAAGGACGAGTTGGCCGCGGCCTTGCGCGCGGCCGGTGTCGGGCCGGGCAAGCGGGTCGCCGTCGCCGTCCCGCGCTCCGTCGAGCAGGTCGTCGCCCTGGTCGCGATCGTCGCCGCGGCCGGCGCGTACGTACCGCTGGACCTGGCGTACCCGGACGAGAGGCTGGAGTACATCCTCGCCGACGCCGCTCCGCAGGTCGTCCTCGTGGACCGTGCGCAGCGAGGCCGCTTCACGGACCTGCTGGCCCGAGCGGGAGTGCCGGCCCGCGTGCTCGTGCAGGGGGACGAGCTGCCGCCGGCCACCACCGAGCCGGGGCCCGGGGCCAGTTGGCACGACCCCGCGTACGTGATCTACACGTCCGGATCGACCGGCCGGCCCAAGGGCGTCGTCGTCCCGCACTCCAGCGTGGTGACCCTGCTCGCGAACACCCGGCCCGACATGGACTTCGGCCCGCGCGACGTGTGGGTCCAGTTCCACTCCTTCTCCTTCGACTTCGCGGTCTGGGAGCTGTGGGGCGCGCTGGCGCACGGCGGTGAGCTGCTGGTGCCGGAGTACGGGCTGACCCGCTCCCCGGTCGACTTCCACCGGCTGGTCCGTGAGCGCTCGGTGACCGTGCTCAACCAGACGCCGTCGGCGTTCTACCAGTTCATCGAGGCCGACCGGCATGCCGACGAGCCGGTCACCGCCCTGCGCCGGATCATCTTCGGAGGCGAGGCGCTGGATCTCGGGCGGCTGCGCGGCTGGGTCGAGCGGCACGGCACCGGTGCGCCCGAGCTGGTCAACATGTACGGCATCACCGAGACCACCGTCCATGTCACCCACCGGGTGCTCACCGACGAGGACTTCGCGCTCGGGGACGAGGTCAGCCCGATCGGCGGTCCGATTCCCGGCCTGGTCACCTACCTGCTCGACGACCGGCTCCGGCCGGTTCCGCCGGGCCGGGTGGGCGCCATCTACGTCGCCGGCGACCAGGTGTCGCTCGGCTACCTGGGCAGGCCGGGGCTCACCGCGGGACGGTTCGTGGCGAACCCGTTCGCCGGTGACGGCTCCCGCATGTACCACACGGGCGACCTCGCCCGCCGTACGCTCGACGGCGAGCTGGAGTTCGCCGGCCGCGCCGACGACCAGGTTCAACTCAAGGGATTCAGGATCGAGTTGGGCGAGGTCGAGTCGGCGATCAGGGAACTCGACGGCGTGGTCGACGTGGCCGTCACCGTGGCGGACAGCGGCGATCACCTGGTCGCGCACGTGGTGGGCCGGGTGCCGGGGGACTTCGTCGAGTCGCTGTCCACGAAGTTGCCCGTGCACATGGTGCCGGGCCGGGTGCTGCCGGTCGACGCGCTGCCGTTGACGGTCAACGGCAAGCTGGACCGCAAGGCGCTGACCGAGCGGGCCGCACAGACACCGGACGACATTCCGGCGGCCGCGAACGACTCCGCACTCGGCGCACTGGTCGGCATCTTCGCCGAGACCCTGCCCGGCTCCGCCGTGGACGCCGACACCGACTTCTTCAGGGCCGGGGGCGACAGCATCGTCGCCATCACCGTGATCAACCGGGCCAGGGCGCTCGGCCTGCCGATCGCGCCACGGGACGTGTTCCTGTACAAGACCCCGCGCGCTCTCGCCGAACACCTGGCGACACACGCACCACGCACACCGCAGGCCGCCGCGACCGCGCCCGCCCGCCGCGCGGACGGCCCACTGCCGCCCACGCCGATCATCCTGCGCCAGCGGGAACTGGGCGGATCGCTCGCCCGGTTCGCCCAGGCCAGGACGCTGGTCGCGCCCGAGGGCACCGGGTTCGCCGACGCCGAGCGCGCCGCGAACGCCGTAGTGGCGGCGCACCCGGCCCTCCGGTTGCGGCTGCGCGTCGAGCACGGGGTGTGGGCACTGCGCACCGAACCGGCCCGCGACGTCACCGTCGTACGACCGGACACGACCGATGCGAGCACGGCGGCGAGCGAAGCCGCCGGACGCCTCGACCCCGAGTCCGGGGACGTCATCGCGTTCGCGTGGCTGGAGGCGAGCCGGACCCTGGTGGTCACCGTGCACCACCTCGCCGTCGACTCGGTGTCCTGGCTGATCCTGCTGGACGACCTGGCCACCGCCCTGCGCGGGGAGACCCTGGCACCGCCGACCACCTCCTACGCCGAGTACGCCGAAGCGCTGAACTCCCGGTCCACTCAGGTCATCGACGCTCTCGGACACTGGCTCACCACGCTCCAGGCCCCCGCGCCGCTGCCCGCGGCCGAACGGCTGCGCGAGACTACCGTCGTGCTCACGCCCGAAGTGAGCGACCGCGTGACACGCACCGCCCCCGCCGCGTTCGGCGTCGGTCTCACCGAGTTGCTGTGCGGCGCGCTGCGCACCGCGCTGACGCACGTCCAGCCGTCGCCCACCGACCTCGCGATCGAACTGGAGCGGCACGGCCGGGTGCCGGCACTGGAACACCACGACTACACCCGTACCGTCGGCTGGTTCACCTCCATCGCCCCGGTACGGCTCTCCGCGCACACCGACCCCGTCGCGGCGGCGCGCGAGGTCGCCGAACGCCAGCCGGACGAGCGCGCGCACGTCGCCTACGGCCAACTCCGGTACCTCGAACCGCAGACGGCCCCGTTGCTGAACGCCCGCCCACAGGTGCTGTTCAACTACCTCGGCCGGGGCAGCGAGTCGCAGGCCCTGCACATCACGGGCGGCGACCAGGGCAGCCCGTACGCCGTCGAGGTCAACGCCTGGACCGACGCGGCCACCGGCAGCCTGCACGCGGCCTTCACCCTCGCCGAGGGCGTTCCCGACGAGATCACCGAGCACTGGCTGAGCGCACTGGAACACATCGCGGACGCCTCCGGGACGGCCGAGCGCACGGCGCCGGTCACCCCGCTGCAGCGGGGCCTGTTCTTCCAGGCCCAGATGGCCGGCACGGCCGGACACTACGTCGCGCAGAGCTGGTTCACCTTCGACCGGCGCCTGGACACCGACGCGCTGGCCGAGGCGATGGCGTACGTGATCGCGCGGCACCCGGTCGTGGGCGCCGGCTTCACCACCGACGACGACGGAAACCCCGTCCAGGTCCTCAGCGCGGAGCGGCACGTCACCGTCCGGACGGTCGAGCCTGCCACGGAGGCGGAGGTCGATGCCCTGCGCGCCCGGGACCGCGACACCGGCTTCGACCCGGGTGAGCCGCCCCTGATCCGGCTGACCGTGGTGCGTCTGCCCGACGACCGCGACGGTCTGCTGCTGAGCTACCACCTGCTGCTGTGGGACGGCTGGTCCCGCGAGATCGTGCTGCGGGACCTGTTCGACGCCTATCGGGCCGTCGTCGCGGGCGAGCCACTGGACCCGGCCCCGGCCACGCCGAGCTTCGAGGACTACGCCCGGGCGCTCGACGCCAAGGACTCCGCGGTGTCGGAGCGCTTCTGGGCGGAGCACCTGGCGGGCCTTCCCGGCCCGACGCTGCTCGCCGGACCGGCGCCGTCCCTGTCGGACGAGCTGCCGCGCGCGCTCGTGCACACGCTCTCCGCCGAACAGTCGGAACTGCTGCGGGAAGCGGCCCGGGTGCACGGCGTCACGCTGAACTCGGTGCTGACCGGCGCGTTCGGCCTCCTGCTAGGCGCGCACACGGGCCGCGGTGACGCCGTCTTCGGCGTGACCGTCTCCGGCCGGGAGGGCGAGGGCCTGGGCGATGTCGTCGGCGTGCTGCTCAACACCGTGCCCATGTGGACGCGGGCACGGCCGGACGACACCGTCCGGGAGTACCTGACGGCCGTACAGGCGGCCAGGGTCGAGGCGATGGAGCACGAGCACCTGGGGCTCGGCGAGATCCAGCGGGCCAGTGGACACGACACCCTGTTCGACAACCTGTTCGTGCTCCAGAACTTCCTGGACCTGGACGCGTTCGCCGAGATGAACGCCCGGCACGGCATCACCTCGGTGAAGGCCGACGACTCCACGCACTACCCGTTCACCTGGGTCGTCACCCCCGGCGACCGGCTCACGGTCAAGCTGGAGCACCGCCACGGCGACTCCGGGAACGCTCGTCGTCTCCTCGACGACTACCTGCGCGTACTCGAGGACCTGGCCCGGTCGACCGGTCCGGTCGGTGCGTTGCGGGGACCGGGGCCGCGGCCCTCGCAGGAAGCGCGCACCGACGTCGGCACGGACACCGTCGTCGACCGCTTCGACCAGGCGGCGGACCGCGACCCGCAGCGGGTGGCGCTCGTCGCCCACGGCGAGACCATGACCTTCGCGGAGCTCCGGGACCGCAGCCGTGCGGTGGCGGGTGTGCTCGCCCGGCGCGGCATCGGCCCCGAGACGGCCGTGGGCCTCGCGATCCCACGCTCGCTCGACTCGATCGTGGCGCTGTTCGCCGTGCTGCGTGTCGGCGCCGCATACGTGCCGCTGGAGCTGGACCACCCGGACGAGCGAATCGCCGCGATCGTCGCGGACGCCCGCCCGGAGGTCGTCCTCACCGTGAGCGCCGTGTCGCCCCGGCTGACCGGCGATCTGGTGGACCTGATCGAGCTGGACCGCCCGCTGCCCGAGACCGAGCCGTTCGTCACGTTCGTGCCGGACGACCCGGACCGCCTGCGGCACCCCGCGTACACGATCTACACGTCCGGATCGACCGGGAAGCCCAAGGGCGTGGTGACCGAGTACGCCGGACTCACCAACATGCTGATCAACCATCAGCGCCGGATCTTCGAGCCGGTGTTGGCGCAGCACGGCCACCGCGTCTTCCGGATCGCGCACACCGTGTCGTTCGCGTTCGACATGTCGTGGGAGGAACTGCTGTGGCTCGCCGACGGCCATGAGGTGCACATCTGTGACGAGGAACTGCGGCGTGACGCGCCCCGGCTCGTCGAGTACTGCCTCGAGCACGGCATCGACGTCATCAACGTGACCCCGACCTACGCGCAACAGCTCGTCGCCGAAGGCCTGTTGGACAACCCGGCACGGCGGCCGGCGCTGGTGCTGCTGGGCGGCGAGGCCGTCACCCCGACGCTCTGGCAGCGGCTCGCCGAGACCGAGGGGACGGTCGGCTACAACCTGTACGGGCCCACCGAGTACACCATCAACACCCTCGGCGTCGGCACCTTCGAATGCCAGGAGCCGGTGGTGGGAGTGGCGATCGACAACACGGACGTGTACGTGCTGGATCCGTGGCTGCGGCCCCTGCCGGACGGCGTTCCCGGGGAGCTGTACGTGTCGGGCATCGGCATCGCGCGCGGCTATCTCGGGCAGTCCGCCCAGACCGCGCACCGCTTCGTCGCGTGCCCGTTCGGCGAACCCGGCGAGCGCATGTACCGCACCGGGGACCTGGTGATCCGGCGGCCCGACGGGAACCTGATGTACCTGGGCCGCACCGACCAGCAGGTCAAGATCCGCGGCCACCGGGTCGAACTCGGCGAGGTGGAGGCCTCGTTCGCGGCGCACCCGGCGGTGCGGTTCGTCGCCGCGGTCGCCGAGCCCGACCCGCAGGTCGACGGGGCGTACCGGCTGGCCGCCTACCTCGTCCTGGACGGCTCCGATCTCGCGGCGGTCGCCGCCGAAGTGGGCGCCGGGCTGCCGGACTTCCTGCGCCCGACGCACTACGCCCAGGTCGACAGCATCCCGCTCACGGTGAACGGGAAGGCTGACACCAAGGCGCTGCCCGAGGCCAAGCCGCTGGGCGCGCTGACCACGGCGGCGGAGCGCGGCCCCGAGACCGAGACCGAGACCGTGGTGTGCGAGTTCTTCGCCGAGGCACTGGACCTGGACGACGACGAGGTGAGCGCGGTGAGCGACTTCGTGTCCCTCGGAGGACACTCCATGCTGGCGGTACGGCTGATCGGGCTGCTCCGCCGGGAGTACGGCCCCGTGGTCACGATCCGTGACCTGTTCACCCTGCGAACCCCGGAAGCGATTGCCCGCCACCTCGATGACAACTCCTGACACGCAGCGGCCCCATCCGGGGTCCCACATCCTCCGGACCGCACTGCGCCGCAACGTCGGCGCCATGGTCTGGGGCACCGTCCTCATGGGCCTGTACCAGGCGGGGGAGACCGCCTTTCCCATCGCGCTGGGCCTGATCGTCGAACACACGATGAAGGGGGACCGGAACCTCGGCTCGCTCGGCCTCTCGATCGCCGCCCTGGCCGTGATCATCACGACCGTGTCGCTGTCGTGGCGGTTCGGGATGCGCATCCTGCAGAAGGCCAACACCACCGAGGCGCACCGCTGGCGGGTGCGGGTCGCCTCCTGCGGACTCCAGCCGGTGGCCAGGGACGTCGACCTCAAGTCCGGTGAGGTGCTGACCATCGCCACCGAGGACGCCGACCAGACCGCCGACATCATCGAGGTGGTGCCGCTGCTGATCAGCTCGCTGGTCGCGGTCGTGATCGCGGCGGTCGCGCTGGGCCTGGCCGACGTCCGGCTCGGCCTGCTGGTGATCGTGGGAACCGTCGCGATCCTGTCGATCCTGAGCGTGATGTCCAAGCGGATCGGCGCCAGTACCCGCGAACAGCAGGCCCGGGTGGCACGGGCGGGCGCCAAGGTCGCCGACCTGATCATCGGCCTGCGTCCGCTGCACGGCTTCGGCGGCAACCACGCCGCGTTCCGGTCCTACCGGAAGGTCAGCGCGGAGGCGAAGCACCAGGCGATCACCGTCGCCCGAGTGAACGGCGTGTACGCGGGCACCGCGCTGGCCCTCAACGCGGTCCTCGCCGCCGCCGTGACCCTCACGGCGGGCTGGCTGGCGTTCGAGGGCCGGATCACCATCGGGGAGCTCGTCATGGCCGTGGGTCTGGCGCAGTTCATCATGGAACCGCTCAAGCTGTTCTCGGAGATGCCCAAGTACGTGATGATGGCGCGCGCGTCGGCCGAGCGGATGGCGCTGGTGCTGACCGCGCCGCCGGTGACGACCCCGGGGCCGCAGCGCCCGGCCGCGGGCGGAGACCTCGAGATCGACTGCGTCCGGTACGGATCCCTGCGCAAGCTGAAGTTCCAGGTGGCCGCCGGCGAGTTCGTGGCGATCGCCGTCTACCAGCCGCGCGCGGCGGCCGACCTCGCGTCGATCCTGGCCGTGAGCGTGCCGCCCCACGCGTACGAGGGAGTGGTGCGGGTCAGCGGGCAGGAGCTCGCGGACCTGTCGATCGAGGCGGTCCGTGAGCACATGCTGGTGAACCCGTACGACGGGGAGATCTTCGCCGGCACGCTCCGCACGAACATCGACCCGTCGGACACCAGCCGGATGATCCCCGAGGCCGTCGAGGCGTCCATGCTGACCGACGTCGTGGCCCTGCACCGCGAAGGACTCGACTACGCCGTCCGCGACCGCGGCGCGAACCTGTCCGGGGGCCAGCGCCAACGGCTGTCCCTGGCCCGCGCCCTCGCCGCCGACACCGACGTCCTCGTCCTGCACAACCCGACCACGGCCGTCGACGCCGTCACCGAACAGCTCATCGCGCGCAACGTCGCGAAGCTGCGCCGGGGGCGGACCACCATCGTGATCACCAGCAGCCCGGCCCTCCTGGACGCCGCCGACCGTGTCCTCGTCCTGGACGACGGAGTCGTCACCGCCGAGGACACCCATCGCAACCTCCTGGCCACGGACGCGGACTACTGTCGGGCGGTGGCCCGGTGACCCGCCGCAGCGGCCGGTCGTCGCGGCCGACCGGGCCTGGATGACCGCCGCTTGGACACTTTTCGGCCATGCTCGGGGAGTGCGGAGCGGTGCTGTCCCCGGCCGCTCCGCTGCCCGGATCGGCGGCCTTCCCTGTGGCCCGTGGCGTGGGCGAGCAGCTTCGGCGGTGAAAGTACAGGCCCCGTAAGGGGTATGTGAAGCACTTGCGTGCAAACGGGTCCGTAACCCACACCGCAGTACTTTAACCCTCACCGACCTCCGGCAGGCAGTGGCGCGATCTCGTTCCCCCGGGTCTCTGTTACCGGCGGTACAAACGTGCGCGCTGAGCTCTCCGCCCGGCGGGCGAGAGGGGGTTTCCCCGTGGGACACATGGACCACTTCAGTGCCGGATGGGTCACCCCCGTCCTCTCCTACGTCATGGCCTGTGTCGGCTCGGCGCTCGGCCTGCGGTGCACGGTCAGGGCCCTGGAGGCCGACGGCGCCTCGAAACGGAACTGGTTGACGCTGGCCTCGTTCGCGATCGGCTCCGGCATCTGGACCATGCACTTCGTCGCGATGATGGGCTTCAGTGTCGAGGGCACCCCCATCCGCTACGACGTTCCGCTCACCGTACTCAGCCTCGTCATGGCCATCGCCGTCGTCAGCGCCGGCGTCTTCACCGCCGGGTACGGGCGCTCGCGCGTCATGTCGGTGGCGCTCGGCGGGCTCGGCACCGGACTGGGCGTCGCCGCCATGCACTACGCCGGCATGGCCGCGCTCAACCTGCACGGCACGGTCGCATACGACCCGTTCCTCGTCGTCGCCTCCGTCGTGATCGCCGTCGTCGCCGCGACCGCCGCGCTCACCCTCACCCTCATCGTGCGCGGTCCCGTCCTCGCGGCCGTCGCCGCGCTCGTCATGGGGCTCGCGGTCAGCAGCATGCACTACACCGCCATGTACGCCGTCGACGTCCGCCTCGCACCCAGCAGCGCCGAGCTGCCCGGGGCCACGGCCACGGAGTTCCTCTTCCCGCTCGCCGTCGTGCTCGGCTCGTTCCTCTTCCTCACCTCCGCGTACGTCGCACTCTCCCCGACCGGCAAGCGCGCCGAGTCCGTCGCCGCCGAACTCCTGCGCGAGGTCGAGCTCTCCACCGCGACGGCCGCCCCGCCCGCTCCCGCCACCACCGCGACCGCGACCGTCTGAGCCGTACGTCCGCAGAGCCGCACCGCACACACCCTCGAAGAGGTATCCCATGTCTGTCACCCGCGCGACGGAACGGCTGCGCCCCAGATCCGTCCGAGCCAAGATCGTCGCCCTGCTCATGCTGCCCATCGTGTCCCTCATGGCCCTGTGGGGCTTCGCCGCGGTGACCACGGCCGCCAGCATCGGCGACACCCAGCGGGTCAAGGACGTCAACGCCGAACTCCTCGCCCCGGTCGACGGCTTCGTCACCGCGCTGCAGACCGAGCGGACCGCCGCCACACGCCACGCCGCCGCGCCGAACACGGCCGGCCGCGATACGGTCGAGGAAGCCCGGAACGCCACCGACAAGGCCGCCACCGCCTTCCGCAACGGCGCCGACGCCGCCACCGCGGACGCCGAGCTCCTCGACGCGGGGCTGCCCGCCCGCATCGACCGCCTGGAGGCCGACGCACGCGGACTCACCGCGCTGCGCGCGCGGACCGACGCCAAGGGCGCCACCCGGACTGCGTTCACGGGGTACTCGACGGTCATCGAGGACGCCTTCGCCGTCACCGGCGCGCTCACCGGCGAGAACGGCACCCACGCCGCATCCGAGGCACGGGTCGTCCTCGAACTCGCCCGCGCCCGCGAGGCCGTGGCCCAGGAACAGGCCCTCCTCGCCGCGGGGAGCGGGGCAGGGAAGCTCACCACGGAGCAGTACACGCTGTTCGCCGGGGCCGTCGCCACCCAGCGGGAGCTGCTGAAGCCCGCGGTCGCCGACCTGAAGCCGGCGCACCGGGCTGCGTACAACGCGGTGCTGGACAGCGGGAGTTACGACGTCCTCGCGGCCGGCGAGGACCGGGTGCGCGGCGCCGGGCCCGGCTCCCCGGTCCTCTCCGCGGGCTTCCTGAGGGACTGGGACGAGAACGCCGACGCCGTGCTGAAGGGGCTCGCCGAGGTCCAGTCGGACGCCGGCACGGGCGCCACGGCCAAGGCGAACCCCTTCGGCTGGGACACGCTGGGCGCCTCCGGCATCGCCGTCATCCTCGGTCTGGTGGGTGTGCTGCTGTCCCTGCTGGTGTCCGTGGGTGTCGGCCGCGGGCTCATCGTCGAACTGCTCGACCTGCGCAACTCCGCCCTGGAGGTCGCCGGGCGCCGGCTGCCGCAGGCCATGCGCAGACTGCACGCCGGGCAGGGCGTGGACATCGACGCCGAGGCCCCGATGCGGCGCCTCGTCGGCGACGAACTCGCCCAGGTGGGCACCGCACTCACCGCCGTGCAGCGGGCCGCGCTCAAGGCCGCCTCCGAGCGCGCCGAACTGCTCAGCGGCATCTCCGGGGTGTACGTCAGCCTCGCCCGCCGTAGCCAGGTGCTGCTGCACCGCCAACTCGACCTGCTCCACCAACTGGAGCAGCGCCCGCGCGACCGGGCCGAGACGCAGGACCTGTACCAGGTCGACCACCTCGCCACCCGGATGCGCCGCCACTCCGAGAGCCTGCTCATCCTGTCCGGCGTCGCGCCCGGACGCGGCTGGCGCGACCCCATCCCGCTGGCGGACGTCCTGCGGGCCGCCGTCGCGGAGATCGAGCAGCCGGGCCGGGTCCAGATCTGGGCCGTTCCGCGCGTCTCCCTCCACGGCGGCGCCGTGGCCGACGTCATCCACCTGCTCGCCGAACTCGTCGAGAACGCGGCCTCCTTCTCACCGCCCAGCGCCCACGTCCAACTGCGGGCCGGCCGGCTGCGCGACGGCCTCCTCATCGAGATCGAGGACAGCGGCTTCGGCATGAACGAGGAGGCGTTGGCCGAGGCCAACCGCAAGATCCAGTCCGAGAACGTCGACCTGCTCGACGCCAAGCAGATCGGACTCTTCGTGGTCAACCGCATCGCCGCCCGGCAGGGTCTGCGCGTCGAACTGCGCTCCTCGGCGAGCGGCGGAGCCACGGCGGCCGTTCTCATCCGCGAGAACTTGATACGGGACGACATGCCGGTGCACGACGCGGTGCTCCCGGACGGCCAGGACGACGGCCGGGCACTGGCCCCCGCGTCGGCGTTGATCCCGCAGCAGAGAGGGTGACGAGGTCCGTGCGCAGCGGGCCGCACCGCAGACCTCGGCAGTGCGCCCGCTGATCCGCGCGCCCCAGGGCCTGTCCGGCGGATCATGCCGCAGACGCGGGGCCTGGCACGCCGATCTGCGGCGTTGTCGTCGGTTGCCGAGTCCCCCACTCTCGACTTCGCTCGAGCGGGGGGACCCCCAT